>NZ_KK366011.1:148486-463574 GCF_000686745.1 Mycobacterium sp. UNC410CL29Cvi84 | reverse complement strand
TTCGTGTGGGTGTTCTGTTGGGGCTGTGGTGCGGTCGTGAGCTGCGATCGCTCATGCCGGCAGCGCCGAGTTCGCGGTAGCGGCCGGCCCAGCGAGCCGCCGTGCTCACCGCGACCTGGAATCGCTCGGCAGCTCGCCGCAGCGGCCAACCGTCCTCCACGACGCAGCGAGCCAGGCGCAGACGCCCGGTATCGGACAAAGGAGCATTACGGTGGGACATGAAGACCTCCGAGATGAGTTGGTGCGTTCCTCGACAGCTCGCACTTCACTCGGAGGTCTTCTTCATGTCACCACGCCACGCCGTACCTAACGTCCGTGGTCAGTACAGCTAGCCCGCCCGGTCACGCCGGCGGGCTGAACCGCTCGCCGGTGCGCGTCATCCCGGCGGCGCGGCCCTTGCCCGCGATCACCAGCGCCATCTTGCGGCTGGCCTCGTCGATCATCTCGTCACCGAGCAGCACCGCGCCGCGGGTCCCGCCCGCCTGCGAGGTGTGCCATTCGTACGCCTCGAGAATCAGCTCGGCATGGTCGTAGTCGGCCTGCCGCGGACTGAAGATCTCGTTTCCGGCGGCGATCTGGTCGGGGTGCAGCACCCACTTGCCGTCGTACCCCAAGGCCGCGGTCTGCCCGGCGACGCGCGTGAACGCCTCGGTGTCCTTCACCTTGAAATACGGGCCGTCGATCGCGTTGATGCCGTGGGCCCGCGCCGCCACCAGGATCGTCATCAGCACGTGGTGATAGGCATCGCCGACGCCGTAACCGACGGGCTGCTCACCGACGACGAGCGTGCGCATGTTGAGGCTCGCCATCAGATCACCCGGCCCGAAGATCAGCGCCTGCACCCGCGGCCCGCCGGCGATGGCGTGGGCGTTGACGAGCCCCTTGGCGTCCTCGATCTGGGCCTCGATGCCGATGCGGCCGACGGGCAGTCCGAGCGTGCGCTCGAGCTGCGTCAGCAACAGATCGAGGGCCTGCACGTGCGAGACATCGCTGACCTTCGGCAGCACGATGACATCGAGCACGCCGCCGCCCTGCGCCACCGCGGTGACGACCTCGATCACGTCGGCGTACGTCCACGGCGTGGTCCAGTCGTTGACCCGGAGGCCGCGCAGCTGGCCCGCCCAGCCGGGCTCGCACAACGCCTGCGCCACCCGCGTCCGCGCCGCGGCCTTGGCGTCGGCCGCCACCGCATCCTCGAGGTCGAGGAACACCTGATCGGCCGGCAGCGTCTTGGCCTTCGCGATCATCTTGTCGCTGCTACCCGGAACGGACAGGCAGGTACGGCGGGGCCGATACAGGTTCTCCACGACCCCACTCTCTACCCTGTGGAGCATGGTGGCGGTCAACAGGGTCTACGTGGCCAGACTCGCTGGACTGGTCGTGCTGGGCCCCGACGGCGAGTCGGTCGGCCGGGTCCGCGACGTGGTCGTGAGCATGGGCATCGTCCGCCAGCAGCCGCGGGTGCTGGGCCTCGTCGTGGAATTGACCACGCGCCGAAGGATATTCGTCCCGATCCTGCGGGTGACCTCGATCGAGCACAACTCGGTCACCCTCACGGGAGCGACCATCTCGCTACGTCGCTTCGAGCAGCGCCCCGGCGAGGCGCTGGTACTCGGGCAGATTCTGGACACCCGCGTCCGCGTCACCGACCCGGAGCTGCAACAGCTCGCCGGCATCGACGTCGTAGTGGTCGACCTCGCGATCGAGCAGGCCCGGTCGCGTGACTGGCTGGTGACCCGCGTCGCCGTGCGTCACCGCCGCCTGGGCCGGCGCACCACGGTGCACGTCGTCGATTGGAAGAACGTCACCGGGCTGACGCCGTCGGCGCTCGCGCTGCCGGGACAGGGCGTGGCGCAACTGCTGGAGCAGTTCGAGGGGCAGCGTCCCGTCGAGGTCGCCGACGCCCTGCGCGATCTTCCGGTCAAGCGCCGTCACGAAGTCGTCAAGGCCCTCGACGACGACCGCCTGGCCGACATCCTGCAGGAGCTCTCCGAACCCGAACAGGCCGAGCTGCTCAACCAGCTGGGCACCGAGCGCGCCGCCGACGTGCTGGAGGAGATGGACCCCGACGACGCCGCCGACCTCCTCGGCGAGCTCGACGCCACCCGCGCGGCCGTGCTGCTGGACCGCATGGACCCCGAGGATTCCGAGCCCGTGCGCCGACTGCTGCAGCACTCCCCGGACACCGCCGGTGGTCTGATGACGCCCGAACCCGTCGTGCTCACCCCGGACACGACCGTCGCCGAGGCGCTGGCCCGCGTCCGCGATCCCGAGCTGACGCCGGCGCTGTCGTCGCTGACGTTCGTCACCCGCCCCCCGACCGCGACACCGACCGGCCACTACCTGGGCTGTGTGCACACCCAGCGGCTGCTGCGCGAACCCCCCGCCACCCAGGTCGGCGGCATCCTCGACACCGATCTGCCGGTGCTGTCACCGACCAGCTCGCTGGCCGAGGTCACGCGCTTCTTCGCCGCCTATAACCTCGTGTCCGCACCGGTGGTCGACGACGAGAGCCATCTGCTGGGCGCCGTCACCGTCGACGACCTGCTCGACCACCTGCTGCCGTCGGGCTGGCGGAGCGCGGACGAACCTGGGTCGGACTCGACCCAGGCCATCACTGACAACATCTCGGGAGCAGGCCGGTGAGCGAGCCTTCGGCGCGGCAGCGCCTGGACATCCCGCGCACCTCCCGCTTCCGGTTGACCCCGCGGGTCGACGTGGAGGCCGTCGGCCGGTTCAGCGAGTCGATCGCCCGGTTCCTGGGCACGGGCAAGTACCTGCTCATCCAGACGGTGATCGTGGTCATCTGGATCGCGTTCAACCTCATCGCGATCAGCCTGCAGTTCGACCCGTATCCGTTCATCCTGCTGAACCTGGCGTTCTCGACCCAGGCCGCGTACGCCGCACCGCTGATCCTGCTGGCGCAGAACCGCCAGGAGAACCGGGACCGCGTGTCGCTCGAAGAGGACCGCCGGCGCGCGGCCCAGACCAAGGCGGACACCGAATTCCTGGCCCGCGAACTGGCCGCGCTGCGGCTGGCCGTCGGCGAGGTGGCCACCCGCGACTACCTCCGCCGCGAACTCGACGAGCTCCGGACGTTGATTGCTCAGCAGAACGGCGGCAAGGGCGGATCCGGCAAACGCAAGGCCGGAAAAACCCGGCCGCCGGTCGAGGAGGACGACGCTTTCAGCGGCGCCGCGGCCGACTCCGCCGACTCCGCCACCGCGGCCGAATGAGAGATTCCATTCTCCGGAATCATTAGTACGACAACCGACCGCGGAGTAGGTATGGTGACTTGGATCACAACACATGTCACCGGGGTCACTCCGGTATTCCACTTTCATAGGATGGCTTAGTGCACATCGGGGGCGACACCGCTGATTCCGCGGACAACGCTGCGCCTACTACTGAATTCGACGCACTTCCCGGCGAAGGCCAGCCGGTCGACGACGCCATCGAGGATTACGACGCCGCCGTGGGCGATGACATCGACGCCGCCACCGAAGCCGGGCCCGGCCGTCGCCGGCAGATCGCCAAGGCGCTGCGCCGGCCGCTGGCCGGTGTCGCGGTCGTCGCGCCGCTCGTCCTGATGCTTGCCGTCGGCGGTTCGTCGCCGACTCGGCAAACAACCGTCCACAACACCGCCACCGCGGGCGTCACGCCGCTGGCGGCCGTCACACCCACGACCCCCGGCCCCCGCAATCGGGCCGGGATGACGGTCGTCGCGTCCGATCAGGTTCCCCGCGCGCTGCACATGGATCCCACTACCGCGCTGTCGCCGCCGCCGGCGTCGCTGGTGATGGCTCCCGGTGGGCTGCGGATCCCGCCCGTCGTGCTCAACGCGTACCGCACCGCCGAGAAGATCATGGCGACCAACGCACCGGGCTGCGGTATCAGCTGGAACCTGCTGGCCGGTATCGGCCGCATCGAGTCCGGCCACGCCAACAGCGGCGCCACCGACGCGCGGGGTACCGCGCTCACCCCGATCCTCGGGCCCGTCCTCGACGGCACGCTGGCCGGCAACGAGGTCATCGTGCAGAGCATCTCCGCCGGGCGGGTGACCTACGCCCGGGCGCTGGGACCCATGCAGTTCCTGCCCGGCACCTGGGCCCGGTACGCCTCGGACGCCATCGGCGACGGCAAGCCCGACGTGCAGAACGTCTACGACGCCTCCCTGGCCGCGGCCCGGTACCTGTGCAGCGGCGGGCTGAACCTGCGTGATCCGTCCCAGGTGCTGACCGCGATCCTGCGCTACAACAACTCGATGCCCTATGCCCAGAACGTGCTGGGCTGGGCCAAGGCCTATGTCACCGGTATCGCGCCGGTCGACCTGCCGCCGATCGTCGGCCCGCCGCCCGCCATCGGCGACCAGCACCTCGACAACCCCGAGGGGCTCGGGCCGGGGCTGCCGATCAACGCGATGGGACTGCCGTCCGACGACCCGCTCGCGATGACGCCCGCGCTGCAGATGGGGCGCATGGGTCCGCTGCCCGGGCCCGCCGAACCGAAACAGAACTGCGCGGTGTTCTGCCTGCAGGGCGGCCCCGCGCCGAGCGCTGTGCCCATCCCCGCCCCGGACGCACCGGCACTGGACGCACCGGCGCCGAACCCGTTCGGCCTGCCGCCGTTCCAGTTGCCGCCGGCCCCGCTCGCACCCGCGCCCGTCGCGCCGGCACCGGCTGGTCCGGGACCGATCCCGGTCACCGCGGTGGGCGTCGGCACCCCGGCCGCCGGCCCGGTCGGCGCCGCACCGGGACCCGCGCCCGGCCCGGCAGCACCGGCCCCGGCCGGCCCGCTGCCCGCGGAAGCCATGGGTCCGCCGCCGCCCGCGTTCCCGGTCCTACCGTGACCAGCTGCCGGCGCGCTGACCGGCAGCTATAAACTCGCGAGTAATGTCTGCTGAGCTGAAAGCCGCCGTGCGCGCCGCACTGGGCAAAGTCATCGATCCTGAACTGCGCCGTCCGATCACCGAGGTCGGGATGGTCAAGGACGTGACGGTCGAGTCCGACGGCGCGGTGCACGTCGAGATCTACCTGACCACGTCGGCCTGCCCGAAGAAGACCGAGATCAGCGATCGGGTCACCGCGGCCGTCACCGACGTGCCGGGCACCGGGGCCGTCAAGGTCACCCTCGACGTGATGAACGACGAGCAGCGCGCCGAACTGCGCAAGCTGCTGCGCGGCGACGACAAGGAACCGGTCATCCCGTTCGCCCAGCCCGGCTCGTTGACCCGGGTGTACGCGGTGGCGTCGGGCAAGGGTGGCGTCGGCAAGTCCAGCGTGACAGTCAACCTGGCGGCCGCGCTGGCCGCCAAGGGCCTGTCGGTCGGCCTCCTCGACGCCGACATCTACGGCCACTCGGTGCCCCGGATGATGGGCGTGCAGGATCGCCCCACCCAGGTGGATTCGATGATCCTGCCGCCGGTTTCGCACGATGTGAAGGTCATCTCCATCGCGATGTTCACCCAGGGCAACACCCCGGTGGTGTGGCGCGGGCCGATGCTGCACCGCGCGCTGCAGCAGTTCCTGGCCGACGTGTACTGGGGTGACCTCGACGTCCTGCTGCTCGACCTGCCGCCCGGCACCGGCGACATCGCCATCTCGGTGGCGCAGTTGATCCCCGGCGCCGAGATTCTCGTCGTCACCACACCGCAGATGGCCGCCGCCGAGGTCGCCGAGCGCGCCGGCGCCATTGCGGTCCAGACCCGTCAGCGCATCGTCGGCGTGGTCGAGAACATGTCCGGACTGACCCTGCCCGACGGCACCACGATGCAGCTGTTCGGCGAGGGCGGCGGCGCACAGGTCGCCGAAAGCCTCACGCGCACAGTCGGTGCCGAGGTTCCGTTGCTGGGCCAGGTCCCCCTGGACCCGCAGCTCGTGAGCGCCGGCGACACCGGTGTCCCCCTGGTGTTGTCCGGACCGGACACCGCCGCCGGCGCCGCGTTGCGCGGCATCGCCGACAAACTGTCCAGCCGCAAGCGCGGACTGGCCGGTATGTCGCTCGGGCTCGACCCGGCTGGGCGCTGAGCCTCCCCCGTCCGACAGGAATCCACAAGTGACACATATCCATACGCGCAGCGGCGCACAGAACGTCGGCCTGCTGAGCGTGGCGGCCTACCGCCCCGGCCGCGTCGTCACCAACGACGAAATCTGCGAGACCATCGATTCGTCGGATGAGTGGATCTACTCCCGGACGGGCATCAAGAACCGCCGGTTCGCCGGCCCCGACGAGTCCGCCGTCACGATGGCATGCGAGGCCGGACGGCGCGCCTGTGCCGCGGCGGAGCTGTCCGGTTCGGACATCGACGCCGTCATCGTGGCCACCAGCACCAACTTCCGCAACACCCCGCCGTGCGGGCCGCAGGTCGCCACCGAGATTGGCGCACAGGGCATTCCGGCCTTCGACATCGCCGCGGGCTGCGCGGGATTCGGCTACTCACTGGGCGTGGCCGCCGACATGATCCGGGCCGGTAGCGCGCGTCGCATCCTCGTGGTGGGCTCGGAGAAGCTGTCCGACGCCATCGACATGACCGACCGCAGCAACGCTTTCATCTTCGCCGACGGCGCCGCCGCGGTGGTCGTCGGACCGACCGAGGAGCAGGGCATCGGGCCCACCGTCGCCGGCAGCGACGGCGAGCAGTCGAGTGCCATCGTGCAGGACCTCAGTTGGATCGACTACACCGAGAACCCTTCCGGCCCAAGGCCTTTCCTGCGCATGGAAGGCCAGACCGTCTTCCGCTGGGCGGCGTTCCAGATGGTCGACGTCGGCAAGCGCGCCATCGCGGCCGCGGGCCTGACGGTCGACGACATCGACGTGTTCATCCCCCATCAGGCCAACGGCCGGATCAATGAGCTGCTCACCAAGGGACTCGGACTCAATCCGGAAACTGTTGTCGCCCAAGATATCCAGGATGCCGGCAACACCTCGGCCGCGTCGATTCCACTGGCGATGTACACGCTGCTGGACACCGGCGAGGCCAAGCCCGGCAGCGTGGCGCTGCTCCTGGGCTACGGCGCGGGCCTGGCCTACGCCGCCCAGGTGATCCGGCTCCCCGGATAGCCGCTCAGCCGGCCACGGCGGCCAGCTTGCGCTTCTCCTCGTAGAACCGCGCACGCTCGTCGAGCATCCCGAGGAACCCGATCAGCTCCTCGCGAGCCTGCTCACCGACGGCGCCGAAATCGTTGCGCTCGAAGATGTTCCAGAAGCGCAGCACCGGCACCAGCACGTCGTCGTGGTGGATGCGCAGGTCGTAGATGCCGGCCTTGGCGATGGTGAGTGCGTTCTTGGTGAAGTCGGTCATCCCCTGGCCGGGCATCGCGAAATTGATGACTTCATCGCGGATGGCGACCATCGCGTCGTCCGGGGCGATGTCCAGCGCCGCGGCCACCAGGTTGCGGTAGAAGACCATGTGCAGGTTCTCGTCGGCCGCGATGCGGGCCAGGAGCTGGTCGGCCAGCGGGCAACCCGACGCCCGGCCGGTGTTGCGGTGCGAGACGCGGGTGGCCAGTTCCTGGAACGACACGTAGGCCAGCACCGACAGCGCGCTCCGCTCTCCCGCGTCGTAGCCGGCGACGGTGTGTTCCATGCGAAGCCGTTCCAGAGCGACGGGATCGACGCCGCGGGTGACAACCAGATAGTCCCGCAGCGCGATGCTGTGGCGCCCTTCCTCGGCCGTCCACTGCCCGACCCAGGTGCCCCAGGCACCGTCACGGGAGAACCGGGTGGCGATCTCGCGGTGATACGACGGCAGGTTGTCCTCGGTCAGCAGGTTGACGGTCAGGGCCGTCTTGGCGACCGGATCGAGCGGCGAGTCCTCCGGCTGCCAGTCCTCACCACCGAGGAACGCGAAGTCCCGCCCGCGGCTCCACGGGACGTAGTCATGCGGGAACCATTCCCGCGACATCTTGAGGTGCCGGTCGAGGTTCTGCGCGACGACGGGCTCCAGTTCGTACAGCACGGCGGCCTGGGTGTCCATGGGTCAATCCCTTCATCGGTGGTCGGCGTCAAGTCCATACCTTGTCGAACCTACGGTACCGTAACCTACGGTAGCGTAGGTTAGCGTTCGATGCCCAGATGGTGACGACCACTTCATGAAAAAAGCCCGGTCCGTGGCATGACCACAGACCGGGCTTTGCCCTGCTGACCCCCGGGAAACCCGTCAGCCCCGCAGTGCGGAGACGAAGATCGCGGGCAGTTTGGCCCAACTCGGCTTGCCGGTGAACGCGGTGAGGAGCCGACCGGTCGAGGCGGCCGTACGGTTGTTGACGAACCACGGCGGCTTGGGCGAGATCGACAGCTCGCCACCGATCAGCGAGCGCGGCGACGGGCGGAACGGCCCCCGCACCACGGTGCGCTCGGGCTTCTCGATCAGGAAACCGTTGTGCACCACGCCGATTCCGCTCTGCACGTCATTGAGCGTGTGCCCGGGGAAGGCGCCCCAGGTGGCGTGCGGCGTCAGGTAACCGACGCCGGTCCAGGCGTTCACCGCGATGGTGCCGTAGTGCAGCGCCTCGATCATGGCGTCGAAGGCCTTCCCCAGCGCCTTGATGGTGGCGGGCGCCGCGACGATGTTGACGCCCAGCGTGCCGACGAAGTCCTCGTTGGCCAGGCGGGTCGCCTCGCGGAGGAACTCGACGCCGTCGCTGTCGAGGTCGACGACGCCGTACACCGGCGAGAAGTACTCGGTGTTGAGCAGCGCGGTGCGGTCCTCGGGGTCCACGACCAGGACGCGGTCACCGAGCCGCTGGGCCGTCGGATACGTGGCCTCGGCACTGGCGACCCGGGAATCGGAGCCCGGGTAGTACGCCGCGCGCTTGGGCGCGGCGGCAATGGCCTTGGTCAGGGCCGCGACGAACTCGTCACGCTGCGCCCACTTCGAGGACAGCACCACGACCTGCGACGCCACGCAGTTGTAGCCGTTGTTGTGCAGCCGCTGCGTGGCAATGTGGTTGGCCTGGAACGCGATATCGGCCTTGCTCCACTTGCCGGGCACCACGATGGTCGGCGACACCCCGCCGAGCTCGCTGGTGATGTCCTTGTGCAGGATCGGCTCGCCCGCGGCCTTACGCCGGGCGCCCTCTTCGCCGACGCCGAAGACGATGGCGTCGTGGGTCAGCGCACTGCCGGTCATGTGCACGTGGTCCACCGCGTCGTGCTGCACCAGGTAGGTGCCGACGTCCGCGCCACCGGTGAGAATCCGCACCGCACCGAGTTCGATGAGCGGCGCCAGCACCTTGGTCAGCACCGGCAGGATCGGATCGGTGACCGGGTTGAGCTTGAGCGCCACCACGCGGTTGTTGGCGATCAGCTCGTAGACCGTGTCGAGCGGCGCGATCGACGTGATGTTGCCGGCTCCGAGCACGACGCCGATCCCGTTGGTCTTGCCCGGATCCCGTTGCGCCAGACCGGCGGTCCGCAGCGCCTCGTCGCGGCTGACACCCGGCTGCAACCACACCTCGGCGCTGAACCCGGACAGCAGCAGCTTGTCGAAGACGTTGAGCGGCAACACATTCACGGTTGTGCGACCGGCGGCGGTGCCGAAGTCGGCCCCGTCCAGCGGGCTCTTGCCGGCCTCCAGCTTGGCCAGGCTCGCGGACAACGCCGCGGCCCCGGCGGCCAGCGGGTACGGGCCGGAAATCCATTCCTCGCCGACCAGCGGCGACTCCGGATTCAGTTGTTTGATCCGGACCGCGGCCTCGACCCACTCGGCGCCGTGCTGCACCGCCAACTGCTGCACGTCATCGAGAATCTCGCGCCGCCGCGCCAGAGATGTTGCCGCCCAGGCCTTCTCGCCTTCGGCGAGCTCATTCAGCGCCTGGTCCACCAGGGCCGTGTACGCAATGTCCGTCATGTACTGAATTCTCCCGGTGGTGCGGTCGGTATGGGCCGGAATCAGCCGGCGTGTGCTTCGAATTCCAGCAGCGCGTCGCTGTGGTTGTGCTCGTAGGGCTTGGGGCCCTGGCCGAGCGCCCGCTTGGCCACGAGCTGCTGGTACTGCTCGAACGGCGTGGTCCGGCCCCACTTCGCGCGGGCCTCGGCCGGCGTGTAGGTGACGGGGTTCTGGGCCGGGATCTTCATCAGCGTCGGGCCGACGATCGGCGTGGTGTGCGGGGTGGTGAAGTCCAGGATCGCCAGCTCCAGGCGCGGGATGCTGGAGACCGCCCGCAGGAACGGACGCGCGATCAGCTTGGCGACGACGTCGTCGGAGTAGTTCTGCGGAATGCCGCCCAGGGTGCGCATCCACTTCGGCATGGTCGCGATGATCGCCCGGCGCATTGGCCAGTTGAACACGCGGCGCATCCAGCTCGGCACCCGCTCGGGCAGGATGTGATAGCCCAGGTCCACGAGGTAGTTCATCATGTTCTGGGCCACCTCGGAGCCGGCCATCTGCGGCCGGTACTGCTCGAAGTACTGCTGGATGCCCTCACGCGTGCGCGGCACGTCGTCGGGGTTGATGGTCTGGAATTCCGCGGCCCGCGCGCACTCTTCCCAGTACTGCAGTTCCTCGGCTTCGGTCAGCTTGCCGGGCCCGAACATCTCGTAGGTGTAGAGGATCGAGTGCCACGCGGTCAGGTGGATCCACAGCTGCGAGTACGGGTCGTTGGCGTCGAACTGCTTGCCGGTGATCGGCTCGGTGCCGATGGCCTTGCCGTGGATCTTGACGAGGATCTCGGAGGCGTCCAGCACTGCCTCGGCGTCACCGAAGGCCACCAGCGCGAAGTACTGCATGGTGCGGTCGTAGCGCAGCCGGGTGCGGGCGTACACCTGGCCGCTGGCGTCGACGGCCGCGGCGAGGTACGGGTCGAGGTGCTCGATGGTCACGGCGCGGGCGAAGCCCAGCAGCAGCGACGTCGGGTAGCTCCACACCCGCCAGGTGACGGAGTCGGGTCCGAAGAACCCGTAGTCGACCGCGGGCGTCAGCTTCGTGTCCGCGACCGGCAGACCGGCAACGCGGCGAAAAGTGGCGACAGCATCCATCGTCGTTCCCCTTTGAACATGAAGGCGCCCACTGGCGCGGTTCCGTAGATGGTACGCCACGTACCACTAGATAGCTAGACTCCCACTGATTGGATGCATCAGGTCACTCCCGAGCAGGTACATGAGGTAAACAAGGAGCCATGGCGAGTGCCACCACCGGTCGCTGGGCCGGCCAACGCGAGCGCAGGCGCGCTGAGTTCATCGACGCTGCCCTCGTCGTGATCGAGCAACACGGGCCCCAGACCTCGACCGAGCAGATCGCCGCGCACGTCGGCGTCAGCCGCACCAAGCTCTACCGACACTTCGTCGACGCCTCGGACCTGCAACGCGAGGTCGCACACCGGACCAGCCAGATGATCACCGCCGAACTCGCGCCGGTGTGGCGGCCCGAGGGCAGCATGGCGCAGATCGTCAAGGCCGGCGTGAGCGCGCACGTCCAGTTCCTGACCCAACACCCCAATCTGTACCGCTATCTGCAGCGATGCTCCATCGACGAGGGCTTCAACGCGTTCGCCGACATCAAGATCACCATCGCCAACCTGCTGACAGCGGTGCTCAAGGTGTACGTGGCCGCGTTCGATGTGAAGGCCGACGCCGAGCGGTTGTCGTACGGCATCGTCGGCCTCGTCGAGACCGCCGCGGGGCACTGGCTGGAACAGCCGCTGCGCGACACGCAGGACGCGTTGGTCGACGACCTGACCCGCTGGATCTGGTTGATGCTCGACGACTCACTGCGCGCGGGCGGCGTCTACGTCGCCGCGGACGAAATCCTGCCGCCGGCCGCGGAGATCGCCGAGAATGCGGATCGCTACCGGGATCCGGCGCGCCTACAGGCCCTGAACCTCTAGCGGCGTCAGGTCGCGTCGGGGTCGAACTGCGGCGTCTGCGACTGCGGTGCCGCCCCCGGGGCGCCCGTCGTGGGCGGGATGCCGTTGACCTCGGGCGTGGTCAGCGGCTTGGTCTGGTCCGGCGCCGCCGGGGTGTCGAAGGCCCCGGTGAGGAACGAGTCGTCACCGTCGAGCAGATGCTTGGTCAGCGCCGCGCGCGGCGTCATGCCGCGCAGTTTCTGCAGCTCACTGAGGGGCTGACGCAGGTCCTCGAACTCCGGCCCGAGATCCTGACGCAGCTGACTGGTCGCACCGCTGAGGTACTCCCGCACCTGCTTGAGGCTGCCGGCCGTCCACCGGATGGCGCCGGGCAACCGCTCCGGGCCGAGGATCACGAGGCCCGCGATGACCAGCACGAGCATCTCGCCCCATCCGATGTTGCCGAACATCAGCTGGCCGGGGTGTCTGCGTTGGGAACGACGGTGAGCGTCACGTGCCGGCCGTCGCGGATCACCTCGATGGGCGCCGGCTGACCGATCTGCAGCTGCCGCACCGCGACCACGAACTCGTCGGCGTCGGCGACCTTGCGGTTACCGACCTTGACCACGACGTCGTTCTCGAGGACGCCGCCCTTCTCCGCCGGGCTACCGGCGACGACGTTCACGACCTGGGCGCCCGAGGCGACCTTGTCACTGGCCGACTTGGCGTTGAGGCCCAGCGTCGGGTGGAAGATCTTGCCGTCCTTGATCAGGACCTCGACGGTGGCCTTGACCTCGTTCACCGGGATGGCGAAGCCCAGACCGCTTGCGCTGTCGGACAACGACTTTCCGGCCGTGTTGATCCCGATGACCTCGGAGTTCATGTTGATCAGCGGGCCACCGGAGTTGCCGTGGTTGATCGAAGCGTCGGTCTGGATGCCGTCGATCACGGTGTCGGTGTCGGAGCCTTCACCCGACAGCGGCACCGGACGGTGCAGCGCGCTGATGATGCCGTGCGTGACGGTGCTGCGCAGACCCAGCGGGGCGCCCGCCGCGATGACCTCGTCGCCGACCTTGACCTTCTCGGCGTCACCGAACTTCGCGACGGTCAGGTTGTCGACGTTGTCGACCTTCAGCACCGCGAGGTCGGTCTTGGGGTCCCGGCCGACGAGGTTGGCCGGCACCTGCTTGCCGTCGTTGAACACCACGGAGATGTGGTACTGGCTGGGGTTCTTGGCCGCGTCGGAGATGACGTGGTTGTTGGTGACGACGTAGCCGCGGCCGTCGACCACGACGCCGGAGCCCTGCGATCCGTCGGTGTCGCCCATCGCCTCGATGGTGACCACCGAATCCGCAACGGCAGCAGCGACTTTCGCGAACCGACCCTCGGGCAGGTCGCCGCCGTCACTGGTCTTCAAGGTGACCTTGGAGGTGGTGAAGGCCTCGACCACCTCGGCGGTCTTGCGCCCGACGACGCCGCCGAGGGTGCCGATGACCAACGCCAGCAGAGCCAGCACGGCGAGGGCCGTCATCGAGACCTTGCGGCCGAACAGCACGTCACGGACACCGAGCTTGCCGACGGGAACGGCCACCACGACCGGCGGCGGGGGCAGCGCCGGGGTGCCCAGCGACGGCGCGGCCGACGGATCGCGCCACGGGTCGGCGACAGCATCGTCGTCGTCCTGGCCCTCGGCTTCCAGCGCACCGGCGTCGGCCGGGTGGCGTTGCAACGAATCGACGCCGCCACCGGGCCGGCCGAAGGCTTCGGCGAGCACGGGATCGGGTGCCTGGTTGGTGGGGGTGTACTCCCCCTGGTTGCGAATCTGATCCTCGGCGAGGAACGAACCGGTGAAGCCCTCGGGCCGGCCGAACGCGCGCTGCGACGCCGGATCCACCGGGGTGCGCGTCACCGGACGCGGAGCCAGACGGGGGCGATCGCCGGACATGTCCTGATTCGTCACCGGTATTGCACTCCCCATCTACTGGCTCTGTCCGCACGGCCCGCCTGAGCGGGCGAGGCGGTCACTCAAAAATTCAGGCTCAACCCTACCGGCGACGACGGCGTTCCCGCGGCGGCCGATCGGCAAAGTCCCCGTCTTCGATCCCGGCCGCCTGGATATCCGCGAACTGCACCGATGCGTCATTCGGGATGTTCGCCAGCGCACCCAGCAAGGAATTGGGCGCGATGATCGGGCAGGAATCGCGCAACGCGCTCCGCGCCTGACCCTGCGCATCCACCTCTGCGGCGCAATCCGGGCACTGGGACAGATGATGGGCGGCGCGCAGGTGCGCACCCATCTGAAGCTCACCGTCGACGAATGCCGCGATGGCCTCGATGGCCAGGTGCTCCGTGGACCCGAAGCGGCGTGGGCCGACGGGTCCGTCGCTCTGGGAGGCGAACTGTGCGGGCAGCCAGGAGAACGCACGACGGAACAACTGTCCCCGGTCGACCATCACCGAGCTCCTCTCCGCGCCACGCCTTCGTCCGTGTTGCCGTTACTACTGAATGTAGCGCGACAACCTGGGACGGATACGTCACAACGCTCAGGCGGACTTGGCGGAGATGGCCGCGGCCGCCTCGGAGTAGTCACCCGGGTGGCTGGCGAGGTACTCGCGCAGAGCCTGCCGGCCACGGTGGATACGGCTGCGCACGGTGCCCAGCTTGACGTCGAGCGTCGCGCCGATCTCCTCGTACGACAGACCTTCGATGTCGCAGAGCACCACGGCGGCGCGGAACTCCGGGGGCAGCGAATCGAGCGCGGCCTGCAGATCCGGTCCCAGCCGCGAGTCGTGGTACAGCTCCTCGGGGTTCGGATCATCGGCGGGCACGCGGTCGTAGTCCTCGGGCAGCGCTTCCATGCGGATGCGGGTGCGGCGGCGGACCATGTCCAGGAACAGGTTGGTGGTGATGCGGTGCAGCCAGCCTTCGAAGGTGCCGGGCTGGTAGTTCTGCACCGAGCGGAACACCCGGATGAACGTCTCCTGGGTGAGGTCTTCGGCGTCCTGCGGGTTACCCGACAGGCGGTAGGCCAGCCGGTAGACGCGGTCGGCGTGCTGGCGAACCAGCTCGTCCCACGACGGCATGGTGGCCACGTCGCCCGTGGCATCGAAGACGGCGGTGCCGGTCAATTCGTCGCTGACTTCAGCCCAATCCACCTCGGCTTCGGCGACCGGGACATGGGACATGTGGGTCGGGGCAAGCTTCGTGGGGGCCGGCATGGCGGTCGTGGCAATCTCCAGTTCCATAGTTTCCGCGTCGTTGGCACATGACGCATCAGCAGAAACCGGTACCTGAAGTCCGATATTCCCGATTCCGCGGATGTCCGGCGACTGCCGGAGTCCGGAATCGGCTTGCAGATCGTTCACACTCGCGTGCATGGCGATTACGGTTCCCCACCCTGGTGAGGTTGATGTATGAGCAAACTGAACTTTTCCTGAGAAACCCGGCTTCAGCTTCATGACCTGCGAATACCCACGGAGAGTTCGCCAAAACTTAACCTTCGCTCCCGGGCGTGGCGCGTGGCCGCTCAGGATCGTCCGGCTGCCGCCTGAGAGCGCGGCCGTATTGCGCGTGTACTGAGCGGCGGCACGCTGGGCGTTCGTTACGCTGCGCACATGTCCAGCACCGATGACCCGACGGTTTCGGCCGGTAGCAACCAGCCTGACCCGGCGCAGCCGGCTCCGGCGGCACCCGCCCAGGCACCGGCCCAGCCCGTCGCTGCTGCCGCACCCAAGCCGAGCACGGCCGAGGCCATCGTCAAGCACGCCGAACGGTCCATCACCGAGGAACCCATCACCGCCGCGACCCGGGAGCGGGCCGAGGAGAGCGGGGCCAACCCCGTCACCCCGGCGGTGGGCGCGCTGCTGAGTGTGCTGGCGAAGATCGCGTCGGCCAAGGCCGTCGTCGAGGTCGGCACCGGTGCCGGCGTCAGCGGGTTGTGGCTGCTGTCGGGCATGCGCGAAGACGGTGTGCTGACCACCATCGACGTCGAGCCCGAGCATCAGCGGCTGGCCAAGCAGGCGTTCGTCGCCGCGGGTGTCGGACCGTCCCGGACCCGGCTGATCGTGGGACGCGCTCAGGAAGTCCTGACCCGGCTGGCCGACGAGTCCTACGACCTGGTCTTCATCGACGGCGAGCCCGTCGATCAACCGCAGTTCGTGGCCGAGGGCGTCCGCCTGCTGCGACCGGGCGGCGTGATCGTGGTGCACCGCGCCGCGCTCGGCGGTCGCGCCGGCGACGCCGCCGCCAACGACCGCGACGTGACGGCGGTGCGGGAGGCCACGCGCGCCATCGCCGAGGACGAGCGGCTGACCCCGGTCCTGGTCCCGCTCGGCGACGGGCTCCTGGCCGCGGTCCGCGACTAGCTGCCCCTCTGCTCGGCGTTGACCCTGCGCTCACGGCGCAAAAGGCCGAGTAGGCAGCACCGCCACCGCAGGATCAACGGCCGGCACCGCCCGGCCCCTCGTTGACCCTGCGCTCACGGCGCAAAAGGCCGAGCAACCAACACCCCCACCGCAGAGTCAGCGGCCGCTAAGCATCGGCTTACGCCGCGCCGTTGACGTTTCCGTCGAATCTTTACGGGCTCTTGACGGGTCAGACGCTTGACGACCAACTGAACGCGTGTTTAGCGTACTAAACATGCGTTCAGTCGAGGATCTCACCACCGTCGCCCGCATCCGTGACGCGGCGATCGAGCAGTTCGGCCAGCACGGGTTCTCGGCCAGCGTCCGCAGCATCGCCGCGGCCGCCGGCGTCAGCGCGGCATTGGTGATCCACCACTTCGGCTCCAAGGAGAAACTGCGCGAAGCCTGCGACGCCTACGTCATCGAAACGGTCCGGGTCGCCAAGACCGAGTCGATGCAGAACGCCAGCCCGAGCGCATGGTTCGCGCAGCTCGCCGAGATCGAATCCTTCGCACCCATGACCGCCTATCTGATGCAGGCGCTGCAGACCGGCGGCGAACTGTCGAAGTCGCTGTGGCAGAACATGATCGAAAACACCGAAGGCTATCTCGAAGAGGGCGTCCGCGCCGGCACCATCAAGCCGAGTCACGACCCCAAGGCCCGCGCCCGCTTCCTGGCACTGACCAGTGGCGGCGCCTTCCTGACGTACATCCAGCTACACGACAACCCGACGGACTATCGCCAGGTGCTGCACGACTACGCGCAGGACATGGTGCTGCCCGCACTCGAGCTGTACACCGAGGGCCTGATGGTCGATTCGACGATGTACGAAGCCTTTCTCGCGCAACAGGAATCAGGCAAACCCATCGTCACCACCACTGAGGAGTGAATGTGAACGCCGCTATCGAAATCGACACCCTGACAAAGAACTTCGGGGCGGTCCGGGCACTCGACGGACTGAACCTGAGGGTCGAGCGGGGCGAGGTGCACGGCTTCCTCGGGCCCAACGGCGCAGGCAAGTCGACGACGATCCGCATCCTGCTCGGGCTCGTCCGCGCCGACTCCGGCTCCGTCCGCCTACTCGGCGGCGACCCGTGGACCGACGCCGTGGCATTGCACCGTCACATCGCTTATGTACCAGGCGATGTGACGCTGTGGCCGACGCTGACCGGCGGCGAGACCATCGACCTGCTGGCCCGGATGCGCGGCGGCATCGACGAAAAGCGCCGCGCCGAACTCACCGAGCGGTTCGACCTGGACCCCACCAAGAAAACCCGCACGTATTCGAAGGGCAACCGGCAGAAGGTCTCGCTGGTCTCCGCGTTCGCCTCGAACGCCGACCTGCTGCTGCTCGACGAACCCAGCAGCGGTCTGGATCCGTTGATGGAGAACATCTTCCAGCAGTGCGTCGCCGAGGCCGCGGGCCGCGGCACCACCGTCCTGCTGTCGAGCCACATCCTGGCCGAGACCGAGCGACTGTGCCAGCGGGTGACGATCATCCGGGCCGGCCGGACCGTCGAGACCGGCACGCTGGAGTCGATGCGGCATCTGTCGAGCACCACCATCAAGGCCGACATGATCAACAACCCGGGCCGAATCGACCATCTCCCAGGGGTTTCCGACATCTTCTTCGACGGCCGGATGCTCACGGCCCGCGTCGAATCGGAGAGCCTCGGTGCGGTCATCAAGGCACTCGGCGATGCCGGCGTGCGCTCACTGGTGAGCCAGCCACCCACTTTGGAGGACCTGTTCCTGCGGCACTACGACAGCGGCCGGGCCCGCCGCGAACCCGAGCAGGTGCGGGCATGACCGCCGTCCTGGACCGCCCGGCCCGGCCCGCCCGACCTGCTGCCGGGGCATCCAGCTTCACCGGAACCCTTGGGCTCCTTCGTCTTTACCTGCGGACCGACCGGATCGTGCTACCGCTGTGGGTGCTGCTGCTGTCCCTGCCGCTGTCGACGGTGTACATCGGCAGCATCGAGGCCGTCTACCCCACCGCGGCAGGCCGCGCCGGATTCGTCGCGAGCATCATGGCCAGCCCGGCCCAGCGCGCGATATACGGCAACATCTACAACGACAGCCTGGGCGCGGCCGGCATCTGGAAAGCCGGCATGTTCCACGTGCTGATTGCCGTCGCCGTCATCCTGACGATGATCCGGCACACCCGCGCCGACGAAGAGGCCGGACGCACCGAGCTCATCGACTCGACAGCCGTGGGCCGCAATGCGAGCCTGACCGCCGCGCTGCTGTTGACCGGTGGCGGCTCGCTGCTCACCGGGCTGCTCGGATTCCTCGGCCTCCTGAATACCGATGTGCCCGTATTGGGTTCGCTGGCCTTCAGTTGTGCGCTGGCCGCCTCCGGGTTGGTGTTCACCGCCGTCGCGGCCGTGGCCGCGCAGCTCTCCGCCAGCGCCCGTGTCGCCCGCGGTATCGCCTTCGGCGTACTCGGCGCCGCCTTCACGCTGCGCGCCGTGGGCGATGCCGGCGGCAGCGAACTGTCCTGGGCGTCTCCCCTGGGTTGGTCGCTGCTTGTCCGCCCGTACGCCGGTGACCGGTTCGGCGTGCTGGCGCTGCACCTCACACTGACCGTCGCCCTGGTGGTACTGGCGTACCAACTTCAGGGTGCCCGCGATGTCGGCGCGGGGATGTTCGCCGAGCGACGCGGCCGGCCGCGGGCCACCGGAATGCTCAGCGGACCAACAGGTTTGGCATGGCGGCTGACCCGCGGCTCGGTGCTGGTGTGGACCGTCGGGCTGGGGCTGTACGGGCTGCTGGTCGGCAGCGTCGTGCACGGTATCGGCGACGAGCTGGGCGGTAGCGGCTCGGCACGCGACATCATCACGCGCCTCGGCGGCACCAGCGCGCTGGAGGAGGCGTTCATCGCGATCGCCTTCAACATGCTCGGCATGGTCGCCGCCGCGTTCGCGGTATCGCTGGCCCTGCGGCCCCATCAGGAGGAGACCGGCCAGCGTGCCGAGACGCTGCTCGCCGGGGCGGTGAGCCGGGTCCGTTGGCTGACGGGCTATCTGGTCATCGCACTGGCCGGCACGACGGTCGCGATGCTGACGTCCGGTCTCCTGGCCGGCCTGACCTACGGGGCGGCGGCCGACGACATCGGCGGAAAACTGCCCCTGGTGCTGGGTGCGGCAGCAGTGCAGCTGCCCGCCGTCTGGCTCCTGATCGCCGTGACGACCGTGTTGTTCGGTGCAGCGCCGCGGTTCGCCCCGGTGGCGTGGGGCGCCCTGGTCGGCTTCATCGCGGTGTATCTGCTTGGTTCGCTGGCGAATTCGCCGCACTGGGTGCTGGACCTCGATCCGTTCAGCCACATCCCGCGCGTCGGATCGGGCAGCTTCACCGCGACGCCACTGGTCTGGCTGCTGGTCCTGGACGCAACTCTGATCATCCTGGGCGCCTTGGCTTTCCGGCGCCGTGACCTACGGTAGGAGAAATCATGAAACTCGCTCTGCAGGCGCTCGCCTCGGCGGCCGGCGGCATCGTCTTCTTCGCGGTGCTGCTGTGCGTGCCGGCCGGCACCATCCACTATTGGCAGGCTTGGGTTTTCATCGCGGTCTTCATGGTCGCCACCATGGGCCCGAGCATGTACCTGGCCGTCAAACATCCCGATGCCCTCGCACGACGGATGCATGGCGGCCCGACGGCCGAGACCCGACCGATTCAGAAGTTGGCCATCTGGGCGATCCTGGCGTCGGTGATCGCGACCGGCGTTGTCAGCGCGCTCGACTGGCGCTTCGGGTGGTCCTACGTGCCGACGGCCGTCGTCGTCCTCGGCAACGTCGTCGTCGCACTGTCACTGCTGGCGGCCCAATGGGTCGTCATCCAGAACAACTTCGCGGGCGCGAGCATCTCGGTCGAGGACAACCAACCGGTCATCTCGACCGGCCTGTACGGCATCGTGCGTCACCCGATGTACATCTGCGCGCTCATCATGATGCTCGCGACCCCGCTGGCACTGGGCTCCTACTGGGGCCTGATCCCGGTACTGGCCGCCGCCCCGGCGCTCATGGCGCGGATCTTCGACGAGGAGAAGATGCTGCGCGCCGAACTGCCCGGGTACATCGACTACACCCACAAAGTCCGCTATCGCTTGCTCCCCTACGTCTGGTGATTCCCCGGGATTTGTGCACGAAAATCCGCGGACAGCGCGGGAAATCGTGCACAAATCCCGGAGACTGAGCGGGTGGAACTGTTCACCGGGCTCGGCCTGGCCACCGCGTCGGGCCTCAACGCCTACATTCCCCTGCTCGCGATGGGCCTGCTGGGACGCTTCACCAACCTCGTGGAGCTACCGCACCCCTGGGCATGGCTGACCAACGGCTGGGTGATCGGCATCGTGGCCGTGCTGCTGGTCGTCGAGATCGTCGCCGACAAGGTGCCCGCCCTCGACAGCATCAACGACACCATTCAGACGTTCGTGCGACCGACCTCCGGCGGCATCGTCTTCGGCTCCGGCACCGCGGCACAGACCGCCGCCGTCACCGACCCGGGGGCATTCGCCAGTTCCGGTCAGTGGATTCCCGTGGTGATCGGAGCCGTCACCGCACTCGTGGTGTCACTGACCAAGTCGACGGTGCGGCCCGTCGCGAATGTCGCCACCGGCGGGCTCGCGGCGCCCGTGCTGAGCACGGTCGAAGACGTGGCCAGCGTCGGGTTGGTGATCGTCGCGATCGTGCTGCCGGTGCTGGTTGTCGTCGCGCTGGCGCTGCTGGTCTGGGCAGCGGTGGCGCTGCTCCGCCGCCGCGGATCGGCGAAAAGGGCACGAGCCGGAAATCCGCCCTCGCCCGATGCGGCCGTCTAGATCCAGACGCCCTTACCGACCGCGACGACGCCGCCGGCACTGACCGAGAAGCGTTCGCGGTCCTTCTCCAGGTCCACGCCGACCATCTCGCCGGGGCCGACGACGACGTTCTTGTCCAGGATGGCGTGCCGCACCACGGCACCGCGTCCGACGCGGGCGCCGGGCATGATCACGCTGCCCTCCACGATGGCGCCGTCGTCGATCACGACGTTGGACGACAGCACCGAATTGCGCACCGACGCCGCCGAGATGATGCTGCCCGCGCCGACGACCGATTCCTGCGCCGCGCCGCCGTTGACGAACTTGGCCGGGGCCAGATGCTCCGACTCCCCCAGGATGGGCCAGCGCCGGTTGTAGAGGTTGAACACCGGGTGCACCGACACGAGGTCCATGTGGGCGTCGTAGAACGCGTCGAGCGTTCCGACATCGCGCCAGTAGCCGTGGTCACGCTCGGTGGCGCCGGGCACCTCGTTGTCGTTGAAGTCGTATACGGCCGCCATCCCGTCGGCGACCATCTGCGGGATGATGTTGCCGCCCATGTCGTGGTCGGAGTCGTGGTTCTCGGCGTCCACCCGGATGGCATCGATGAGCGCCTTGGTGGTGAACACGTAGTTGCCCATGGAGACGAAGGTCTGCTCGGGGTCGTCGGGCGTACCCGGCGGGTCGGCCGGCTTCTCGATGAAGCTGCGGATGCGGCCGGACTCGTCGGCGTCGATGCAGCCGAACGCCGACGCCTCAGCGCGCGGCACCCGGATGCCCGCGACGGTCGCGCCCGCCCCGCTCTCGATGTGGAACCGCACCATCTGCTCGGGGTCCATGCGGTACACGTGGTCGGCGCCGAAAACCACGATGTAGTCGGGGTCCTCGTCGTAGATGAGGTTCATGGACTGATAGATGGCGTCGGCCGAGCCGGTGTACCAGCGCGGGCCCAGGCGCTGCTGCGCCGGGACCGGGGTGATGTACTCGCCGGCCAGACCCGACAGCCGCCAGTTCTGCGAGATGTGCCGGTCCAGTGAGTGCGACTTGTATTGCGTCAGAACGCAGATCCGCAGGTAACGCGCGTTGACGAGGTTGGACAGGACGAAGTCGATGAGGCGGTAGGCACCGCCGAACGGGACGGCGGGCTTGGCGCGGTCCGCGGTGAGCGGATACAGCCGTTTGCCCTCACCGCCGGCCAAGACGATTCCCAGCACCTGCGGCTGTTCCCTCATGCCACCAAACCTAGTAGCCACCAACCGAAGCGGCCAGACATACGCCCCAACCCGCCGCACGCGTTAACGTCATCGACATGCGGGTGGCGATGATGACGCGGGAGTATCCACCGGAGGTCTACGGCGGCGCGGGCGTGCATGTGACCGAACTCGTCGGTCAGCTCACGAAGCTGTGCGACGTTGACGTCCATTGCATGGGAGTGCATCGCCGGGACGCCTTCGTGGCACAGCCCGATCCGCTGCTCGCCGGGGCCAACGCGGCCCTGACGACGCTGTCGGCGGATCTGGCTATGGTCAACAATGCCTTCGCCGGACCGGCCGCCATGCCGAACGTCGTGCATTCGCACACCTGGTACACCGGGATGGCCGGGCACCTCACCGCGCTGCTGCACGGCATCCCGCACGTGCTGACCGCGCACTCGCTGGAGCCGCGCCGGCCGTGGAAGGCCGAGCAGCTCGGTGGCGGCTACCGCATCTCCTCGTGGGTCGAGCGCACGGCGATCGAAGCGGCCGACGCCGTCATCGCGGTCAGCGCGGGCATGCGGGCCGACGTCCTGGCCACCTACCCGCAGCTGGACCCGGCGCGAGTGCACGTGGTGCGCAACGGGATCGACACCGACGACTGGTACCCGGTCGAGGCGGGCCAGACCCTGGCCGAGCTGGGGATCGATCCGGACCGGCCGATCGTGGCGTTCGTCGGGCGGATCACCCGGCAGAAGGGCGTCGGCCACCTCATCGCGGCGGCCCACCGGTTTGACCCCGACGTGCAGCTGGTGTTGTGTGCGGGCGCACCCGACACCCCGGAGATCGCCGCCGAGGTGGCGGCCGCGGTGAAGGAGCTCAGCGCCACGCGCGCCGGGGTGCACTGGATCCAGGAGATGCTGCCGATCGAGAAGATCCGCGAAATCCTGGCGACAGCAACAGTTTTCGTCTGTCCCTCGGTCTACGAACCGCTCGGCATCGTCAACCTCGAAGCCATGGCCTGCGGCACCGCCGTCGTCGCCTCGGACGTCGGCGGCATTCCCGAGGTGGTCGACGAAGGCACCACAGGTTCACTGGTGCACTACGACGCCGCGGATGCGGTGGGGTTTGAGACAGGGCTCGCGGACGCGGTCAATGCGTTGGTCCGGAACCCGGAACAGGCCCGCACATTCGGGCAGGCCGGCCGTCGGCGGTGCATCGAGGAGTTCTCCTGGATGCAGGTCGCCCAGCAGACGCTCGACATCTATCGGAGCGTCTGCGGCTGAACTAGCTGGTGACGTTCTTCAGTTCGTCGCCCAGGGCTGCGGCCTCATCCGGGGTCAGCTCGACCACCAGACGACCGCCACCCTCCAGCGGTACCCGCATGACGATGCCGCGCCCCTCTTTGGTTGCTTCCAGTGGACCGTCGCCGGTCCGGGGCTTCATCGCCGCCATCGGGTGCTCCCTCCGCACGCGCCCGGACCGCATCCACGGTCCCGGATCAAGGCCGCAACCACCCACTCAGTGGGTAGCCTCACGGCACTGAACTGCAACTGAACTACGTCTATTGTTCCCTATCGCTACCCGAGGGTGTGAAAGACCCGCCCGTCACGCCTCCGACAAGCTGTGGCGGGGCACCCAGCAGGCCTCGACATGGTCGTCCACCATCCCGGTGGCCTGCATCAACGCATACGCCGTGGTGGGGCCGACGAACCGGAAACCGCGGCGCTTCAGTTCCTTGGCCATGGCCACCGATTCCGGCGTGGTCGCCGGGACCTGTGCCAGGTCAGCCGGCCGTGGACGCGGCGGCGGCGCGAACGACCACAGCAGCTCGTCGAGGTCCAGGCCACCGTCGATCACGCGGGCATTGGCGATGGTCGCCTCGATCTTGGCGCGGTTCCGGACGATGCCCGGATCGGCCAGCAGCCGGTCGATGTCCTTCTCCCCGAAGCCGGCCACCGTGGCCACGTCGAACCCCTTGAACGCCGCCCGGAAGTTCTCTCGCTTGCGCAGGATGATCAGCCAGGACAGGCCGCTCTGGAACGCCTCCAGCGAGACGCGTTCGAACAGCGCCTGTGTGCCGCGCAGCGGGCGGCCCCATTCAGTGTCGTGGTAATCGCGGTACATCACCCCATCCGCCGACTCACCGATGTCGACCCACCCGCACCGGGTCCGGTCGGGAGTGGTCATTGCTCGGCGTCCGCGGTCTGTGCACGCAACGTGGTCAGCTCGCCCCGCAACGAGTCCAGTTCCTGCGCCAGCCGCTCCAGCACCCAGTCAACCTCGCTGGTCTTGTAACCGCGCAGGGTTTGCGTGAACCTGACGGCGTCGACGTCGGCACCGGTGACACCGGACGCGGGCAGCACGGTGGCCGTGGTGCTCCGCGCCAGCGGCGGCAACTGCTCGCTGCGCCCGAACAGCACGGTGCCCAGTGCGAACAGGACCACCGCGACGAGGATCAGCACCACCAGGTAGATCAGAATCAGTGTCACACCG
The DNA here is from genome assembly GCF_000686745.1 of Mycobacterium sp. UNC410CL29Cvi84. Classification (NCBI taxonomy): domain Bacteria; kingdom Bacillati; phylum Actinomycetota; class Actinomycetes; order Mycobacteriales; family Mycobacteriaceae; genus Mycobacterium; species Mycobacterium sp. UNC410CL29Cvi84. The sequence goes on along the minus strand of NZ_KK366011.1, from coordinate 438,904 downwards.
ACGATCCTGCCGGATGGCACCGACAAGCGCCGCCGAGGCGGGTCAGCGCAAGGTGTTCATGGCGGGACGGTCGATCAGCGACACGGTCGACGTGCGGGGCGTGAAGGTGTCGCCGTCGGCGAAGAACTGGGTCAGCCCGACGCCCGAGTCGCTGATGCCGCAGCGCGACAGCAGCGTGGCGATCACTTGACGGCTCATCGCGGCCAGCTCGGTCAGCGGCCGGTTGCGGTGCGTGCGCACCCCGAGGTTGACCTGTGCGATGGCATCGAGGCCCAGCTTGTCGTAGGTGTCGATCAGCAGGCCGATCTCGACGCCGTAGCCCGGCGCGAAGCCGACCGACGTCAACAGCTCCCGGGTACCGGCGTATTCGCCGCCCAGCGGCTGCAGCAGGCACGTCAGCTCGGGCCGCAGGGACGCCAGCAGCGGACGTGCCACCAGTTCGGTGACCCGGCCACCGCCGTTGGCTTCTTCCGCGCCACCCACCTTGAGCGGCCGCCGGTAGAAACCCTTGACCAAGTGCACACCGTCGGCGAGCAGCAGCGGGCCCAGCAGCTTGGGCACGAACATCGGGTCGGGGTCGAGCAGGTCGGAGTCGACGAACACGATGATGTCGCCGGTGGTGGCGGCCAGCGAGCGCCACAGCGCCTCGCCCTTGCCGGGCTGGACCGGCACCTCGGGCAGCGCCTGTTCCCGGCTGACGACGCGGGCGCCGGCCTCGATGGCGCGCAGTTCGGTCTCGTCGGTCGAACCGGAGTCGAGCACGACGAGCTCGTCGACCAGACCACCCAGCAGCGGGCTGATGCTGTCGATGACCTCGGCGACGGTGTCTTCCTCGTTCAGGGCGGGCAGCACGACAGAGACGGTCCGGCCGGCCTTGGCGGCCTCGAGCTCAGCGATGGTCCACGTCGGCCGGCTCCAGCTGCGTTCGGCCAGCCACGCATGGCGAGCGATGGATTCGGCAGTCATCTCGGGCATTAGGGTCACGCGAGTCCCCTCACTGTTCGGCTCGGTGGACGCCCGCCCTGGATCGACGCGACCATTTCCAGGACGCGCCGGGTGGGGCCCACCTCGTGCACCCGGAACATGGCGGCGCCGTCAGCGGCGGCGAGTGCCGTCGCGGCCAGCGTCCCCTCCAGGCGCTCGGTCAGTTCGACACCTAAAGTCTCCCCCACGAAATCCTTGTTACTCAGGGCCATCAGGACTGGCCATCCGGTATTTACAAGATCTTTTACGTGGCGCAACAAACTAAGACCGTGGTAAGTGTTCTTGCCGAAATCGTGCGTCGGGTCGATCAGAATGGCGTCCCGCGAGACGCCGACGTCGACGGCATGCTGCGCCGCTGAGGTGACCTCGGCGATGACGTCGTCCACCACACCGCGTTCGGTGACGCCGTAGTTGACGCGAAAGGGCCGGGTCCGCGGCACGGCCCCGCCGGTGTGCGAGCAGACCAGTCCCGCCCCGAATTCGGCGGCCACCTCGGGCAGTCCCGGATCGGCGCCGGCCCAGGTGTCGTTGATCAGGTCGGCCCCGGCGGCGCAGGCCTGCTTGGCCACGTTCGCGCGCCAGGTGTCGACACTGATCAGTTGGTCGGGGTATTCGCCGCGGAGCCACTCGATGAACGGCACGACGCGCGCGATCTCCTCATCGGCGTCGACGGTGCTGCCCGGTCCCGCTTTGACGCCGCCGATGTCGATGACGTCGGCCCCTTCGGCGATCTTCTGGTGCGCCGCGTCCTTGGCTGCGCCGTCGCTGAAGGTCGCCCCCCGGTCGTAGAAGGAATCCGGGGTGCGGTTGACGATCGCCATGATCAGCGCGCGATCGCCGGCCACCTGGCGACCCAGGAACTGGCCCCTTGCGGAGGACTGCACGACTCCCAGGCTATCGGGCTGCCGCAAATCCGCTGATTCCGCGGTTGCGGCACGCGACATCGAGCCAGCCGTGACGTGGCTACCGGCGCTGCTCCGATCATCTTCCGCGGCGGCCGCCCGCACCCCGGGCGACCGCCGCGGGGCGACCACGTACCTACCCGGCCTGACGAGGCAAAAAGCCATAGGTTTGCTGGACATTCGCTGAGTGAGTTGCGATCGTGGAAAGCAGTGTTTTAGCCCTCTATCTGACCGTTGCCTGATAAGTGAGGGCGAAGCCACCTCGACCGCCGATGGACGACGCCGAAGGGCAGGTAGCCATGAAGATCCTGTGGGCCATCGTCGACGGCGGCGGCAACATCCCGCCACAACTCGCGGTTGCCCGCGCACTCCGGCAGCGCGGCGTCGACGTCCATTTCATCGGCCACACCGGCGCCCGCGGACGCGTCGAGACGGCGGGCTTTTCCTTCGAAACCTTCAGCACCGGAAGGGAATTCGACCCGACCACGCCACGGTCGCTGGCCTCCCTCATGACCACATTCGTCCGCGAGATGACCGATCGCAGCCTCGGCCCGCAGGTGCTCGACGCCGCGCGGCGCCACGGCGCGGACGCCATCGTCGTCGACACGCTCCTGGTCGCGGTTATCGCGGACGTCATCAAGAGCGGCATCCCGTTGGTGGTGTTCGCCCACTGTTTCTACCGCGCCATTCAGGACACTGCCGCCGGCCCGATGGGGTGGTACGCACGGCTACGTGGGTTGGACGTGCTGGCTCCGGAGCGGGCCAAGGCCTTGCAGATCGTCGCCGCACGCGCTGACCTCGACCCGATGCGCGGCACACCGCCGGTCGTCCATACCGGGGTGGCCTGGCAGGGCACACCAAAATCAGCCGTCGCAGCCGCGACGCCGCGAATCCTGGTCAGCCTCAGCACATGTGGCTTCGGTGGCCAGCGGGCGATGCTGCAGAACATCCTCGACGCGCTCGCCCCGTTGCCGGTCGACGTCACCGTCACCGCGGGCGCCAGCATCGACACCGCGGGGTTGCGGGTTCCGGCCAACGCCACGCTGCACGACTGGCTGGACCACGACGAGGTCCTCGCGACGACGTCGTTGGTGGTCGGCCACGGCGGCCACAGCACGACGATGCGCGCGTTGTCGTTCGACGTGCCGCTGGTCATCATGCCGGCCAACCCGCTGATCGACCAGAAGGGCGTCGGGAAGGCGATCGAAGCTGCCGGCGCCGGCATCGCGCTACCGAAAAAGGCTGGCGTGGAACAGATTCGGGCTGCCGTGCAACGGGCGCTCGTCATCCCCGCCTACCACAAGGCGGCGGCCGTCATCGGCGCCGACATCCGCGAACGGGACGGCGCCCAAGTGGCCGCCGACGCGATCAGCGCGCACCTCGCCACCGTGTGATTTGTGCACGATTATCCGCGGTAACCGCGGATAATCGTGCACAAATCCCTGGCTAACGCGGCTTCTTGCCGTCCTTCACCTCGGCGGGGTACTCGGGGTAGAACGGCACGTAGCCCTCGTCGCGGCCCGCCAGCACGTAGATCGGGTCTTTCACCTCGTCGCCGTAGCCCTGCTTGCGCAGGTCGACCTTCTGGTTCTTGAACGTCGAGGTGTGCGCCAGCTCGGGCACGATCCGGATGAACAGCGGCACCGCATAGGCGGGCAGGTGCTCGAAGCCCGCCTTGGCCAGGCGGGCGCCGTCGAATTCGGCGCCGTCGCGCAACTGCACCGACGCCATGCCGGCGCGGCCGCCGCAGCCCGGCACCTCGACGCCGTACACGGTGCACTCCTCCACCTGGTCGTCGGCGCCGAGCGCGGCCTCGACCTCGGTGGTGGCCACGTTTTCGCCCTTCCACCGGAAGGTGTCGCCGAGCCGGTCGGCGAACGCGGCGTGTGCGAAGCCCTGCGACCGCATCAGGTCACCGGTGTTGAACCAGACGTCGCCGTCCTTGAAGGCGTTGCGCACCAGCTTCTTCTCGCTGGCGGCCTTGTCGGTGTAGCCGTCGAACGGCTGCAGGTTGTTGACCTTGCTGAGCAACAGGCCCGGTTCGCCGCGCTTGACCTTGCGCAGCCGGCCGTCGGGGCCGCGGGCCGGCTCGCCGGTCTCCAGGTCGTATTCCACGTAGACGACGGGCGACGGGCAGATGCCCGTGGTCTTGTCGATGTTGAAGACGTTGACGAAGCCGGTGTTGCCCTCGCTGGCGGCGTAGAACTCGCACACCCGCTTGATGCCGAAGCGTGAGGTGAACTCGTCCCAGATCGCGGGGCGCAGTCCGTTGCCGGCGATGACCCGGACCTTGTGTGCCCGATCGGTGGGCTTGGGCGGCTGGTTCAGCAGGTAGCCGCAGATCTCGCCGATGTAGATGAACGCGGTGGCGTCGTACTTGATGACCTCGTCCCAGAACCGCGAGGCGGAGAACGACTTGCCCAGCGCGAGCGCCGCACCGGCGTTGAGGGCCGAGGACGTCGCCACCGTCAGTGCGTTGTTGTGGTACAGCGGCAGGCAGCAGTACAGGGTGTCGCTGCTGTTCAGGCGCAGCCCCAGCCCACCGAACCCGCCGAGGGCGCGCAGCCAGCGATAGTGCGTCATGACGCTGGCCTTGGGCAGGCCGGTGGTGCCCGAGGTGAAGATGTAGAACGCCTTCTCCTTGGCCAGGATCTGGCTGGTGCCCACCGGGTTGGCGGTCGACTGGCCGACGGCCTGCTCGCGCAGCTCCTCGACCGACATGAGGCCCTTGGTGAGCTCCGCATCAGCACCGCACTCGATGACGGGCTCGTGGAAGTCCGACTCGGTGACCAGAACCTTGGCGCCGAGCAGGCCGAGGCTGTGCGCCAGGACGTTGCCGCGCTGGTTGTAGTTGATCATTCCGGCGACCGCGCCGCACTTGACCGTCGCCAGCATCAGGAGGACGGCGTCGGGCGAGTTGCGCAGCATGATGCCGACCACAGAGCCGGGGCCGACGCCCTTGGCCGCGAGCACCGACGCGTAGCGGTTCACCGTCGCGTTGGCCTGGCCATAGGTGATGCGCTGGTCGTCGAACTTGATGAAGACCTTGTCCTTGTTGGCTTCGGCGCGTTCCTGGAACACCTTGCCGATGGACGTCTTCGCCGTCGGGCTGGCACCGAAGCCGGTGATCAGGCCCCGAAGGATCACCGGGGCGTCGGACAGAAAACCGGGCAGTTGCTTAGCAATATCGAGCAGCCCGACGCCGGTGCGTGATGTCTCGTCACTCATGCCCGGTGAGCCTAGTGAGCGATGTCACGCGGCGCACAAGCAGCCATGGCCTCATCGACGTCTTTGACGACCACCAGCCGGTCCAACGCCTCCTGCTGGACGTAGCCGCTGTCGACCAGAGTGTGCAGCCAGGCCAGGAGGCCGTCGTAGTGGCCGTGCGGATCGAGCATCACCAGCGGCTTGTCGTGCATGTTGAGGTAGCCGGCAGTCCAGGCCTCGAAGAACTCCTCGAGGGTGCCGATGCCGCCGGGCAGCGCGATGAAGGCGTCGGACCGGTCCTCCATGATCTGCTTCCGCTCGCGCATGGTGTCGGTGACGATCAGTTCGCTGGCGTTCACGTCGGCCAGCTCACGGTGCACCAGTTTCTTCGGGATGACGCCGATGGTGCGGCCGCCGTTCTCGCGGGCTCCGTCGGCGACGGCGCCCATGGCCGAGACGTTGCCGCCACCGGACACCAGCGTCCAGCCTCGCGCCGCGATCGCCCGGCCGACATCGCCCGCGAGGGTGAGCAATTCGGGATGACGGGGACCGGCGGCGCAGTAGACACAGACGGCGTAGGCATTTTCGGTTGTCACACCGCAACGCTAATCGAGCCGTTCCGCGCGTCGCACAGCCATAGGATCGGACCGTGGTGCTGAGCCAGCTCAAAGCGGGCGTCGAAACCCGGTCCGGTGCGCTGCTGACCGGTGCCCGCGGGTCCGGCAAGACCACATCCGCGCGGGCCGCATACGACGAGCTGGCGCCCGACTTCGAGCGCGCAGCCTGGATCACCGGCACCGCGGCCGACTCCCGGGTGCCGTTCGGCGCCTTCGAGCGGTTGTTCACGGTGCCCGAGACGGGCCGGACGGTTCAGGTGTTGCGCGCGGCGCGAGAGGCGCTCGGGACCGGACTGCTGTTGGTCGTGGACGACGGACATCTGCTCGACCGGTTGTCGGCGTCGCTGGTCTACCAGCTCGCCGTGTCGGGAGCGGCCCGGGTCATCGTCACGGCGGAATCGAATCAGTCTCTGCCCGAGGGCATTTCGACACTCGTACGGGATCGGCTGGTGGTACCGGTGACGGCCGACGGGCCGGTTTCTCCCGTCGCGTCCCCCGCTGCTGACCGACTGCCGGCGCTGGACAGCGACGGCGTCGTCGGCCGGCTGCGGCGCGCGGTGCGGGCACTCGACGGCGGTGACGCCCTACCCGTCGCCGAGCTGGCGGCCGCGGCCGACGATGCCCTGCGGCTGGGCGATCTCGAACTGGCGGAACGGCTGGGGCGGGCCGCGCTGCCGGCCGGCGGCCTGGCCACCCGGGTGACGTTGAGCTACGCCCTGGCCTGGCAGGGGCGCGGCCTGGACGCCGATGCCGTGCTGGCCGAGGTCGACGCGACCGCACTGACCGAGCCCGCGTTGATGATGTGGGCGCTGCCCCGCGCGGCCAACCAGTTCTGGATGCTGTCCGAGCCCGAGCGCGCGACGGCCTTCCTGCGCACCGTCCGCAGCCGGGTCCAGACGCCGGCGGCGCAGGTCACCCTGGACGCGTTGTCGGCGACGTTCGCGATGAACGCCGGCAACCTCAACCGGGCCATGCAGCTGGCCGACTCGGTGCTGTCCAGTCCTGACCCGAGCGACACGGCCATCGGCTGGGCGGCATCGGCGGCGGCGCTGAGCTGTGCCCGCACGGGCCGGTTGGCCGAGGTGGACGCCTTCGCCGAGCGCGCGCTGGCCGCCGGGCAGCCGGGGCTGTTGCGGTTCACCAGTGGGTTCGGGCAGACCACGGCCCTGCTGTTGACCGGTGAGCCGGAGGGAGCTCAGCAGCTGGCGCAGGAGCTGATCGATTTCACGCAGTCCCAACAGCCCGGGCGCGCCATCGGGGAGGTGCTGTTGGCCGACGTGCTCATCGCCCGGGGCGAGCTCGACTCGGCGATCGAATTGCTGCAGGACGCAGCGAAAGCGCTGGGGCGCACCGGATATTCGTGGGGCCCGCTGGCGTGGATGCTGCTGGCGCGGGCGCTCGGTCAGCGCGGGGCGACCGCCGAGGCGGGCCGGGCACTGGCCCGTGCCGAGGCCAGGCACGGCCTGAAATCGATGCTGTTCGCACCCGAACTGGCGCTGGCCCGCGCCTGGACCAACGCGGCGCGGCGGGACCGGCACGGCGCGATCGCTGCCGCCCGCGATGCGTTCCGCGCCGCCGAGCGCGGCGGCCAGTCAGCGGTGGCGCTGCGCGCATTGCACGACGCGGCGTTGTTGGGCGACGTCCGGGCCGCGGACTGTTTCGGCCGCGTCGGCGTCGACTGTGCGTTCGCCAGGCAGGCTCGCGCCGTGGCGGCGGAGGTCGCCGCCGAACGCAGCTGACCATTTGCCGCAGGGCAGGTCGTCGACGCCGCCATAGGATTGACCGCAACAGATCTTCGAGGGGCAGGTCATGGGCGATCCGCTGTACGTCAATACCGAGGGTGTGCTGGGCATGGCCCGGGTGCACGATGCCGTGGCGGCCGGGCTGGGTCAGCTCCAGAACGGTGCGGGTATTGGCCAGTCGGCCGGCCCGGCCGGTCCTGCGACGACGCACGGGCTGATCGCTCACGGCATGAATACGGCGCTGGGTGGGGTCATGGCGCGCCGCGACAGCATCCTGCAGTCGACGGGCGCCGCCGGTCAGCAGCTGTCCGAGCAGTTGCACCGTGCTGCTGAGTCGTACCGGGCCGGTGACGAGCAGGGCGCACGTGGGCTGTCCTCGGCCGCTGAGGGCATACCCGGCGGTGGTGGCGGCGTCAGTGCCGGTACGCCGGGCGGGCTCGGTGCGGCGGTGCCGGGTTCGCCGGCCGCCGGTGGTGGCGACGCCGCGCAGACGATCGGTCAGGTGGGCCAGCAGGCCGGACAGATCGCGCAGGGTGTCGCGCAGGCGTTGGGGCAGATTCCCGGGCAGATCGCGCAGGGCGTGAGTGGCGTCTTGGGCGGGCTGCTCGGCGGACTGGGCGGGGCGGACGGTGTCGGTGCCGGGCACGCGGCCGGAGCCGGACTGGGCGGACTGAGCGACTCCGGTGACGTGAATTCCGTTGGCGAACATGACAAGCCGGACGCTGATGATCGGGACCGGGACCGTCGGGACCCGGAGCGCCACGAGAAGGGCGAGGACGACAAGCGGATTCTGTCGGTCGAGCACCGTGGCACGGCCGGTGTCGCGGGTGACGGGGGCGCGGATCCGGCAGCCGGTCCGTCGGGCGGCGCCACTCCCCCGCCACGCCGTCCGGCCCAGACCCGGCCGCAGGATATCTAGCGCGATTCGCCACAGCTGGTGCCGCAACCGCACCTCTCGGTATGGCATGTTCGATCTGGAGCCGTCAACTTTCCTTGACGGTCAATGAAAGTTGACGGCCGCCGACCGAAACAGGGGTAGACCGAGGGGCAATCGCGGGCTACCGATAAACCGAGCAGTTCACCCCGCGTCGCGCTCCGGCAACGTGATTCGTCGCTCGATGCCGATCGCATCGAGAAAGCGCTCGTCGTGGCTGACCACGATGAAGGCACCCCGGTAGGCGTTCAGCGCCGACTCCAGTTGCGCGACGCTCACCAGGTCGAGGTTGTTGGTCGGTTCGTCGAGCAGCAACAGATGCGGCGCTGGTTCGGCGTACAGCACGCAGGCCAGCGTCGCACGTAGCCGCTCCCCACCGGACAGCACCGACACCGGCAGATCAATCCTGTTGTCCTGGAACAGGAACTGCGCCAGCAGGTGCCGCCTGCGGGTGATGCTCAGAGTCGGCGCCCAGGACATCAGGTTCTCCAGGACGCTGCGCTGCTCGTCCAGCAGGTCGAGCCGCTGCGACAGGTAGGCGATGCGGCCGTCGCCGCGGGTCAGCGTGCCGGTATCGGGCCGGAGGTCGCCGTTGATCATCCGCAGCAGTGTGGACTTGCCCGCACCGTTGTGGCCGATCAGCGCGATCCGTTCGGGTCCGCGGACATCGATATCGATTCCGTTGTCGGCGAACAGCATTCGGTCACCACGCTGGATGTTCAGGCCCCTCGCGCTCAGCACCGTCCGGCCTGCGGGCACGGCGGTGTCCGGCAGGTCGAGGGCGATGACATCGTCGTCGCGCACCGCGCGCTCGGCGGCATCGAGGCGCGCCCGGGCATCGTCGACGCGCTGGGAGTGGACCTCGTCGGCGCGGCCTGCCGACTCCTGGGCATTGCGCTTGAGCTTTCCGGCAATGATTTTCGGCAGACCGGCATCCTTCACGTTGCGGGCCGCGGTGCCGGCCCGGCGGGCGGCGCGTTCGCGGGCCTGCTGCATCTGTCGCTTCTGCAGCTTCAGTTGCGACTCCGCGTTACGCATCTCATCGACAGCCGCTCGCTGCAATTCAGCGATCGCATCCTGGTACGCCGTGAAGTTACCGCCGTAGAACTGGACGTCACCGTCACGCAGTTCGGCGATGCGGTCCATGCGGTCCAGCAGCGCACGGTCGTGACTGATCAGCAGCAGAACGCCTGGATAGCGGTCCAGCTCGTCGTAGAGCCGTTGCCGTGCAGCAGAATCCAGGTTGTTGGTGGGTTCGTCGAGAAGCAGAACATCGGGACGCCGCAGCAATTGCGCGGCCAGGCCGAGGGTGACGACCTCGCCGCCCGACAGCGTGCCGAGCACCCGGTCGAGCGGGACGTCGAGACCGAGCCGGGCCAGCTGCGCCGTGCTGCGTTCCTCGATGTCCCAGTCGTCACCGATGGCGGCGAACACGGCCTCGGATGCGTCGCCCTCGGCGAGTGCCGTCAAAGCCGCCAAAACGGGTGCTACACCGAGCATTTCCGCGACGGTCAGATCGGTGGCGAACGGCAGCGTCTGCGGCAGGTAGCCGAGCGTGCCGTCGACGGTCACGCCGCCACTGGTCGGCTGCAGTTCTCCGGCAATGAGTTTGAGCAGCGTGCTCTTGCCGGCACCGTTGGGCGCAACAAGTCCGGTGTGACCGGCACCGACAATGAACGACAGATCCGAGAACACTTCGGTGCCATCGGGCCAGGAAAACGACAAATGGGAACAGGTGATAGAAGACATGCAAAAGCTCTCGTGAGAGTGACAGGGCGAGGGCGTACTCCGGTTATCCGGAGATGTCTTCTCCCAGCATGTTTTCGGCCCACCTCGGTTGACAGCAGATGCAAAACCCACAGTACTCACGGGCGCAACTGATTTATTGCCGCTCAGTACCCCCGCAGCTGATCCAGCTGTCGCCGTTCACGTTTGGTGGGGCGACCCGCTCCCCTATCGCGGACCGGCACGGCAGGCATCGTCTCCTTGGCCGGTGGCGGCGGGCTGCGGTCGATCAGGCATTCCGGCACGACGGCCGCGCCGACCCGCTTGGCGATCGGGCGGATGACCTCGACGATGCGCTCGCGGCCCTCGAGCCGGACCCGGACCTCGTCGCCCGGGCTGACCAGCTGCGCCGGTTTGACGGTGACGCCGTTGACGCGGACGTGGCCGGCCCGGCAGGCGGCGGCCGCCAAAGACCGGGTCTTGGTGATCCGGACGGCGAAAATCCAGCTGTCGACGCGGACGCTACTCAACTTGTCAGATACCGCCGCAGCATCTCGGTGACAGCAGTGATGTCCGCCGTCGTCACGCGCTCGTCGACCTTGTGTGCCAGGTTCGGGTCACCGGGTCCGTAGTTGACGGCCGGAATGCCAAGGGCGGCAAAGCGTGCCACGTCGGTCCAGCCGTACTTGGCCCGCACCTGTCCCCCGGCCGCGGCCACGAGCGCGGCGGCAGCCGGCTGCGTCAGACCGGGCAGCGCACCCGCGGCGGAGTCGGTGAGCTCGATGCGTACGTCGAGACCGGCGAACACCTCGTGCACGTGCGCGAGAGCCTGCTCGACGCTGCGGTCCGGCGCGAACCGGAAGTTGACGGTGACCGACGCGGCGTCGGGAATGACGTTGCCGGCGATGCCACCGTCGATGCGGACCGCGGACAGTCCCTCGCGGTAGACGCAGCCGTCGATGTCGACCGAGCGCGGCTGGTAGGCCGTCAGCCGCTCGAGTACCGCGCCGAGTTTGTGAATGGCGTTGTCCCCCAGCCAGGATCGCGCCGAATGCGCACGCGTGCCGGTGGCGTGGATGATGACGCGCAAGGTCCCCTGGCAGCCGGCTTCGATGAGGCCGCCCGACGGTTCGCCGAGGATCGCGACGTCGGCCGTGAGCCAGTCGGGCAGTTCCCGTTCGATGCGGCCGAGGCCGTTGGCGCTGGACTCGATCTCCTCGCAGTCGTACATGACAAGGGTGATGTCATGCGTCGGCTCGGCGATGGTGGCGGCCAGGTGCAGGAACACAGCGTCGCCGGCCTTCATGTCGGACGTGCCGCAGCCCCAGAGCTCGCCACCCTCGAGGCGGCTGGGCAGGTTGTCTGCCGCTGGGACGGTGTCGGTGTGCCCGGCCAACAACACCCGCGACGACCGGCCCAGGTTGGTCCGGGCCAGGACCGCGTCGCCGTTGCGGATCACCTCGAAGTGCGGAGCCTGGGCCTTGAGTGCGGCCTCGATCTCGTCGGCGATGAGCTGCTCGTGCCGCGATTCGCTGGGAATGTCGACCAGGGCGGCGGTCAGAGCGATCGGGTCGGCGGTGAGATCCAGCATCCAGCCAGAGTAGCCGGTCGCCTATCTCCCGCGAGCAGACGTAAAACTGTCGTTTTCCCGACGAAAACGACAGTTTTGCGTCTGCTCGCGAGGTGAAGGTGCCCCGGTTCAGGCGACGGCGCGCAGGGCCCGGATGGCGGGTGCCGTCGAGGCGCCGAGCAGCGTCGAGCGGTCGGCGGGGTAGCGCACGTCGATGACGGCATCGTCGCCGAACCGGTAGGGCTTGCCAAGAATCAAGCCCGCCAACTGCTTTCGCATCCGGGACAGCTCGGCTCGCACCGTCACCACTCGGCTTCGGTCGCCGTAGAGGTCCTCGGCGAGCTCCGAAGCCGACCTCCCATTCCGGTGGATCGCGAGCACCAGCAGGATTTCGGCGTGCCGCAGCGAGATGTCATGGCGCCACCCACCGAACTGCCCGGCCATCTCCAGGACCGGAGCACCGCGCAGGTCCAGGACGACGCGGGTGGCGGTCGCGTCGTCGTCGGCCGCGGCGATCGATGGCCGGACCAGCCAACCGCCGGGCAGCATCTCGACGTCGCAGCGCCCGAGGGTCGGGATCCACGCCCGCCCCGGGGCCAGTTCGTCGGGCAGCAGTATCCGGTTGTGCAGCGGCATCTGGTCGACGGCGGCCACCCAGCCGTCGGCGTCGACCGCCAGCGCCGGACTGCCGATGCGGGCCAGGATGGGCGCGGCGACCATCCGCAACCGATTCAGCGTCCCCTCGTGCTGCTCGCGCAGGTGCGCTTCGGCCAGGCGGGCGACAGCGTCGACGAGCGCGACGGTGGTCGGATGCACCGTCGCGGCCGGGCCGGAGACATCGACGACGCCGATGACCTGGCCGGTGCGCGGGTCGCGGACCGGGGCGCCCGCGCAGGTCCAGGCGTGGTGGCTGCGCAGGAAATGCTCGGCGGAGAACACCTGCACGGCCCGGTTGGACGCCAGCGCGGTCCCGATGGCGTTGGTGCCGACGGCACCCTCACCCCAGTTGGCGCCCTCGACGAATCCGAGCCGGTCGGCCTTACCGAGCACCGCCGCGGACCCGGACCGCCACAGCACGCGGCCCCTCGCGTCGGCCAGCACGAGGATGTTGTCCCCTTCGGCGACAATGGATTCCAGGCCGCGGGACACATCGTCGAGCACGGCGAGCAGACCCGACGACTTGCGCAGCGCATCCAGCCCGGACGATTCGATGACCGGCGGAATGTGGGTGTCGGGGTTGACGCCGCGGGCCAGCATCCGCTGCCACGACTCGCCGATCACGTCGCGGGGCCGCGCCGGGGCACGCCCGCCGGACATGGTCGCGTCGTAGACAGCCGACATCAACCGCGCGTAACTGCGCGGGTCCTCGCCAACAGCTACCGCTGGTTCAGGCACGGCCGGACTCTGCATCAACGCCGATTGTGCTCCGCATGTCAGCGATAAACCAGGCCGCCGTCGATCAGACCGGCCTGCCCGGTCATGTAGTCGGCGTCAGGTCCGGCCAGGTACGACACGAACCCGGCGACGTCATCCGGGGTTTCCGCACGGCCCAGGGCGATTCCGCCGACGAACTTCGCGTACGTTTCGCCGACCGGGGCGCCGGTGAGTTCGGCGAACCGCTTGTCGATCTCCACCCACATGTCGGTGCCCACGACGCCGGGGCAGTAGGCGTTGACGGTGATGCCGTCGGCGGCGTGTTCCTTGGCGGCGGCCTGGGTCAGGGCGCGCACGGCGAATTTGGTGGCGCTGTACGGCCCGAGCATGGCGAAGCCGTCGTGCCCGGCGATCGACGAGGCGTTGATGATCTTGCTGATCTTGCCTTGCGCCTGGTTCCCGAGTTCCTTGAATTTCGCGACCGCGGCCTGAATGCCCCACAGCACGCCGTCGACGTTGATCGACCACAACCGCTGCAGGTCCTCCGGTGTGACGTCGGCAAGCGGGCCGACCAGCGCGACACCGGCGTTGTTGACCATGATGTCGAGCCCGCCGAGTTCGGTCGCCACGTAGTCGACGGCAGCGAACACCTGGTCCCGATCACTGACATCGGCGACGAAAGTGGTGAACTTGCAGCCGATTTCGGATACCTCGGCGGCCACCTCCGCCAACGGATCGGCTTCGACGTCGACGAGCGCGACGTCGGCGCCGTCCCGTGCCAGCCGCAGCGCGATACCGCGCCCGATGCCACGTCCGGCCCCGGTGACCAGGGCTACCTTCCCCGCCAATGCCATTGCTGTTTCTCCGCTCATCGTGTCGGGTCGACCAGAACCTTCATCTTGTTCCCCGCATGCAGGGCCTCGAATCCTTCGGCAACCACGTCACCGATCGGAATCTGGGCCACCCAGCCGGTGGTGTCGTAGGCACCTCGTGCCATCAATGCGATGACGGCCTCGAAGTCGGCGCCCGTGTAGCACAGCGAGCCCTGGATGCGGGACTCGTTCATCACCAGGTTCAAAAGCGGTGTCTGCAGCGGCTTTTCGTAGATCGCGACGCTCACCATCGGCTTGCGGGATCCGACACAGGCCAGTGCCGTCTCCACGGCGGGAGTGACGCCGGCGGCGTCGAACACCGCGTCGGCACCGGCGCCGTAGGTGTGGTCGGCGATGAAGCCGGGCACGTCGACAACCGTCGGGTCGAGTGTGACGGCACCGAGCGCTTCGATGGCGGCCCGCCGCGTGGGCGACGGCTCGACGACGAAGACTTCCTGAAGTCCCTTGCCGCGCAAGGCGAACCACAATCCGATGCCGATCGGACCGGCGCCGAACACCATCGCGGTATCACCGGGCTTGACGTCGCCGAGGGTCGCCGCATGGTAGGCCACCGACATCGGTTCGACGAGCGCCCCGAGTTCCAGCGAGACGTTGTCGGGCAACCGGTGCAGCATGTTCGTCGGCACCACGGTGTACTCGGCCATGCCGCCGTCGGACATCAGGCCGTGGAAGCCGATCTGCTGGCAGACGTTGTAGTTGCCGGCCGCACACGGGCCGCAGTGGCCGCATTTGTAGATCGGTTCGACGGCCACCCGGTCGCCCTCGCGCCAGTCCGTGACGCCGGCGCCGACGGCGGTGATGGTGCCGGAGAACTCGTGCCCCAGCGTGAGCGGCAGTTCCTGGTGAGTCAGCGGATGCGGTTGTGTGGGGACGAAGATGGGGCCGGCGTAGTACTCGTGCAGGTCGGTGCCGCAGATGCCGTTGAAGCCGACCTGCAGTTGCACCTGGCCCGGCCCGGGAGCCGGGATGGCGACGTCCTCGACCGAGACTTTGTTGGGTCCGTAGTAGACAGCTGCTCTCATGCGACCAGTTGTATGTGACCGCGGCCACACTCCAACAGAGTTGCAGAAGGTTGCAACGCTGCAACGTGGTGCAACTCTTGTCGGGAGTTGCGCCGTGGCTGTGTCCTGAGTCACATGACCGCAACACTGGAACCCACCACCGCCATCTCGCCGCAGCAGCGCGTCGAGGCCTGGCTCGCCAACTTCGAAGCGGCACTGGCCGCACAGGACATCGACGGCGTTGTCGGAATGTTCGCCGTCGACAGCTTCTGGCGCGACCTCGTCGCCTTCACCTGGAACATCAAGACCGTCGAGGGTCGCGACCAGATCGCCGGCATGCTGCGCGCCCGGCTCACCGACACCACCCCGTCCGGCTTCCGTACGCGTGAACCCGCCACCGCCGACGGCGACGTGACGTCGGCGTTCATCGAGTTCGAGACGGCCACTGGGCGCGGCTCGGGCCACCTGCGGCTGCGCGGCGACGAAGGTTGGACGCTGCTGACCACGCTGCAGGAACTCAAGGGCCACGAGGAGCGCAAGGGCGCGACGCGGGTGCTCGGCGCGGTGCACGGGTCCGACCCCGATCCGCGCTCGTGGGCCGAGAAGCGCGCCGAGGAAGAGGCGACGCTCGGGCGCGAGAAGCAGCCCTATGTGCTGGTGATCGGCGGTGGCCAGGGCGGTATCGCACTCGGTGCCCGGCTGCGTCAGCTCGGGGTGCCGTCCATCGTCGTCGACAAGCACGAGCGGCCCGGCGACCAGTGGCGCAAGCGGTACAAGTCGCTGTGCCTGCACGACCCCGTCTGGTACGACCACCTGCCCTACCTGCCGTTCCCGGCTAACTGGCCGGTGTTCGCGCCGAAGGACAAAGTCGGCGACTGGCTGGAGTTCTACACCAAGGTGATGGAGGTGCCGTACTGGTCGCGCACCGAATGCCTCTCGGCCACTTACGATTCCGCTGCCGGCCGGTGGACGGTCGAGGTGAATCGCGACGGCGAGCGCCTGACTCTGCACCCGACGCAACTGGTGCTGGCGACCGGCATGTCCGGAAAACCCAGCGTGCCAACACTTCCGGGCCAGGACATCTTCGCCGGCGAACAGCACCACTCGAGTCAGCACCCGGGTCCGGATCGGTACGTCGGTAAGAAGGTCGTCGTCGTGGGGTCGAACAACTCCGCGCACGACATCTGCAAAGCGCTGTACGAGAACGGCGTCGACGTGACGATGCTGCAGCGCTCGTCGACGCACGTCGTCAAGTCGGATTCGCTGATGGAGCTGGGCCTCGGCGACCTGTACTCGGAGCGCGCGGTGGCCGCCGGCATGACGACCGAGAAGGCCGACCTGACCTTCGCATCACTGCCCTACGCCATCATGGCCGACTTCCAGCGACCGATCTACGACGCAATCCGGGAGCGGGACAAGGACTTCTACGCACGACTGGAGGCCGCCGGCTTCGAGCTGGACTTCGGCGACGACGACTCCGGCCTGTTCATGAAGTACCTGCGGCGCGGCTCGGGCTACTACATCGACGTCGGCGCGTGCGAGCTGGTGGCCGACGGTTCGATCAAGCTGGCACACGGCCAGGTGTCGCACCTCACCGAGAACTCCGTGGTGCTGGCGGACGGCATCGAACTGCCGGCCGACGTCGTCGTCTATGCGACCGGCTACGGCTCGATGAACGGCTGGGCCGCCGACCTCATGGGCCAGGAGATCGCCGACCGGGTCGGCAAGGTGTGGGGCCTGGGCAGCGGGACCGCCAAGGACCCCGGACCGTGGGAGGGCGAGCAGCGCAACATGTGGAAGCCGACGCAGCAGGAGAACCTGTGGTTCCACGGCGGCAACCTGCACCAGTCGCGGCACTACTCGCTGTACCTGGCACTGCAGCTCAAGGCCCGGTACGAAGGCATCCCGACGCCGGTATACGGCCTGCAGGAGGTCCACCACCTGCAGTGAGCCCTGTTTCTCCCCGCGAGCAGACGCAAAACTGTCGATTTCACGGCGTCAACGACAGTTTTGTGTCTGCTCGCGAGTGGGTGGTGACCCCAACTCGGCGAGGGGTCAGTAGCCTTTAGCAACGTGACTTCTGCATCTGGCATCGGCATCGCCACCATCACCGCCGACGGAACCGTTCTCGACACTTGGTTCCCGGCACCCGAACTGAACGCCGACGCCGCGGCCGGCCCGGTCCCCGCTGAGCTGGAAGCCCTCGTCGGCACCGACGAGGACCGCGGCGTGCGCACCGAGATCGTGCGCACCACCATCGCCTCGCTCGACGACAAGCCCGCCGACACGCACGATGTCTGGCTGCGCCTGCACCTGCTGTCGCACCGTCTGATCGCGCCGCACGGCGCCAACATGGACGGCATCTTCGGCCTGCTGACCAACGTGGTGTGGACCAACTTCGGCCCCTGCGCCGTCGAGGGCTTCGAGACCGTCCGCGCCAAGCTGCGTCGCCGCGGCACCGTCACCGTGTTCGGTGTCGACAAGTTCCCCCGCATGGTCGACTACGTGCTGCCGTCGGGCGTGCGCATCGCCGACGCCGACCGCGTCCGGCTGGGTGCGCACCTGGCGTCGGGCACCACCGTCATGCACGAGGGCTTCGTGAACTTCAACGCCGGCACGCTGGGCACGTCGATGGTCGAGGGCCGCATCTCGGCGGGCGTCGTCGTCGATGACGGCAGCGACGTCGGTGGCGGCGCGTCGATCATGGGCACGCTGTCGGGTGGCGGCAAGGAGGTCATCTCGGTGGGCAAGCGCTGCCTGCTGGGTGCCAACGCGGGCCTGGGCATCTCGCTGGGCGACGACTGCGTCATCGAGGCCGGCCTGTACGTCACCGGCGGTACCAAGGTGACCACCGCCGACGGTCAGACCGTCAAGGCCAAGGAGCTGTCCGGCTCGAACAACCTGCTGTTCCGCCGGAACTCGGTCAGCGGCGCGGTCGAGGTGGTCAAGCGCGACGGCACCGGCATCACGCTCAACGAGGCGCTGCACGCCAACTAGTTCTGCACGCCGATCCTGAGCCGGTATTCCGGCTCGGGCTCGGCTTTTTCATGCCCAGGGGCCGACGCCCGTCACCTTCTCGATGGTGATGCGAGTGAGGTATCCGGGCGGCGCGCCCGCCGGCGGGAACTTGCCGTTGAACTCCGGCGCCATCACGTTGGTCAGCCTGGTCAGCACTTCAGGTGCCCCACCCTCGACGATGCGGGCGGTACCGCTGATCGCGAGGTACGGATTCACCGATGCAGCACCCCGGTCGGTGCCGATGATGGTGACCGCGACGCGCGGGTCGCGGCGCATGTTGCGCAGCTTCTTGTAGTCGCCGAGGTGCGCACTGACCAGTTCGTCGCCCTGCAGTTCGACCCACACCACCGAAACCTGCGGGCTGCCATCGGCATTCAGAGTCACGAGCGTCGCGTTGGCCCCGTCGCCGATGAGGGCACGGGCTTCGTCTGTGAGTTGCATGGGATCTACAAGGCCGCGGCGGCGTGTGGCATTCCCGCCGAGAATGAGCTGGTGCGCGTGGATCCGCACGCCGCGTACGGAACCGCACAGTCGGCGCCATCGGGGATATCGTCGCCGGGAAGTTGGAGGTTTTCCCCCAGGGACATCGGCGCACATTCATCACTAGCGTCAATCCGGTGAGCACGACGACCGGCGACGCGGACACCTTGACACCTACCGACCCCGACGAGATCTCGGCACCCGAATGGACCGGCGCGCAGAAGCTGGCGTTCCGGCTGTTCTTCACCATCGGCGGCGGAATCCTGATCCTCTCGGTGTACGGCAATCTGGGCCTGAGCGTATTGATGGCCCCGCTTCTTCAAGGGCTCGCAAACCTGGGCAGTTTCGTGACCCGGGGCGAGGGCGCGTACCTGAACATCAACGGCGGCGCCGATTCCATGGCGGAGTGGTGCCTGCACCTCGGCTGGATCCTGGTGGCTCTGGTGATCACCGCGGTGTGGACTGCGCTGGACCGGCATCGGCCGAACTACCGCAGCCTTGCCGCACTGCTGCTGGTGTTCGCCCGGTTCGGTCTGGCCGTCTCGATGCTGCTCTACGGTCTGGCCAAGCTCATTCCGACGCAGATGGCCTACATGATGCTGCCCGGCTACCAGATCCAGATGGTCGGCGACGTCAGCATGATGAACACACTGTGGGGTTTCATGGGCGCCTCGGACCCCTACTCGATGGCCGCCGGTCTGGTCGAATTCGTCGCCGGTGTCCTATTGCTGTGGCGGCGAACGTGGCTGCTGGGCGCACTGATCGCGATCGTGGCCATGGGCCAGGTGTTCCTGCTCAACCTCTTCTACGACGTCCCGGTGAAGCTGGTGTCCGGCCAGCTGTTGTTCATCGCCGTCGCGATCACCACGCCGTACTGGAAAAGCCTGGCTCGAACGGTATTCCAGCTTGGCACTCCCGAACCCGTCGCGCTGTGGCCGGCGTTGGGTTCCGGCAGTCGGTGGTTGCGCCGGACCGGCACCGTGGCGAAGTTCACCATCGCAGGCGTCGTCACCGTGCTGGTCGCGACGTTCAGCGTCGTTACCTACCAGCAAATTCGGCACCCGGAATCGGACATCGACGGAGTCTGGCGCGCAACGTCATTCACCGTGGCAGGCGAACAGGCGACGCTGCAGCAGACCTCGCCGGCGCCATGGACGAATGTCGCGATCGCCGACCGGGTCGACGACTACTCGAGCTTCGTCACCCAGGTCCCGGCGGGCTACGTGACCGTCTATCAGTTCGAGATCCGCGACGACCGACTGGAGATCAAGAGGCACGAATCGGATCCGCCCATCGTGCTGCACTTTCGTCTGGATGGTCCCGACCGGCTGATGTTGACCGGCATGGTCGACGGCAAGCGCATCGACGGCGACTACCAGCGACGGCACATGCAGCGCAGCGAATCTCACTTCCGGCTGATCCAGCCGGAGACCGAGGGTGGACCGGCCAGTCGTCTGCCCTAGACGAGGAGCTTCTTCTGCACCTTGCCCATGGCGTTACGCGGCAGGCTGTCGACGAGGCGCACCTCGCGCGGCCGCTTGTGCACCGAAAGCTGTTGCGCGACAAAGTCGATGAGTTCCTGCGACGACGCCGACCCGACCACGAACGCGACGATGCGCTGCCCCAGGTCATCGTCGGGCACACCGACCACCGCGGCCTCCGATACACCCGGGTGGCCCAGCAGGACGGTCTCGATCTCACCGGCGCCGACCCGGAAACCACCGGATTTGATCAGGTCCACCGATTCGCGGCCGACGATGCGGTGCATGCCCTCGGCGTCGATGACCGCGACGTCGCCCGTGCGGTACCAGCCGTCGTCGCCCAGCACCTCGGCCGTCGCCTCGGGCCGGTTCAGATAGCCACTGAAGATCGTCGGCGCCGAGACCTCCAGGCGGCCAATGGTTTCCCCGTCGTGACGCACCGCCGACCCGTCGTCGGAGACCAGCCGGGTCTGCACCCCATCGAGCGGTAGTCCGACCCAACCGGGCCGACGTTCGCCGTCGACGCGCGTGGACAGGGTGATGAGGGACTCGGTGCTGCCGTAGCGTTCCACCGGCGCATGCCCGGTGAGGCGCACGAGATCGTCGAACACCGGCACCGGCAGCGCCGCGCTGCCGGACACCAGCAGGCGGGCACCCCGCAGCGCTTCAGCGGCCGCGGCGTCGGCCACTACCCGCGACCACACCGTCGGTACCCCGAAGTACAGCGAGCCGCCCGCCTCGGCGTACGCGGCCGCCGTGGGTTTTCCGGTGTGTACGAAGCGGTTTCCGATCCGCAGCGAGCCCAGCAAGCCGAGGATCAGGCCGTGCACGTGGAACAGCGGCAGTCCGTGCACCAGGGTGTCGGCCGGGGTCCAGGCCCAGGCCTTGGCCAGCGCGTCGATGTCGGCGGCGATGGCGCGACGGCTGATCACGACGCCCTTGGGCAGCCCAGTGGTACCGGAGGTGTACATCACCATGGCGGTCGAATCCGGCGACGGCTCGGCGTAGCGATGCCAGGACCGGGCGTGCAGCCGCACCGGAATGTGTGGCAGCCCTTCGTTTTCGTCAGGCACCTCGCCCAGCCACGCCTGCGCGCCGGAATCGGTGATCATGTGCCGGCGTTCGGCCGCACCGACATCGGCCGGCACCGGAACCACCGGCACCCCCGCGATGAGGCAGCCGGCGATCGCCAGCACCGTCTTGGCGGTGGGCCGCGCCAGGACGGCGACCCGCGACGCCCCCGCGACCCGCTCGGCGACCGATGTCGCAGCCCCGACCAGATCGCTGCGTGACAGCACCGCGCCGTCGATCCGTACCGCGTCTTCGAGGTCGTGTCCGGCAGCGACGACGGCGGGGTTCAAAGAGGTCAGCAGCACATCGCGAGGCTACTCGCCTATCCGATTCCAGCGAAGGACCCGCGTCATAAATGACTCGCGCTCGGCCGCCGACGCCAATAGGTTCGATGCCGTGAGGGCGGGACATCGTCCGTTCGGCAGGGCAACCGGGGACCAGCGACAATGAAGATTCTCGTGACCGGCAGTTCGGGTCACCTGGGTGAAGCGCTGATGCTGCGCTTGCAGCAGACGAACCACGAGGTAGTCGGCCTCGATACGACAGCGTCGGTCTTCACCCGCCACCAGGCATCGGTCACCGACCCGGTGGCCGTCGCCGAAGCGATACGCGGGGTCGATGCCGTTGTGCACACCGCGACGCTGCACAAGCCGCACGTCGCGACCCACACCCGGCAGGAATTCGTCGATACGAACATCACCGGCACGCTCAACCTGCTCGAGCACTCGGTCGCGGCCGGGGTGACCCGATTCGTCTACACCAGCACGACGAGCGCATTCGGGGACGCACTGGTTCCTGCCGCGCACGAACCCGCCGCGTGGATCACCGAGGACGTCGCGGACAGACCCAAGAACATCTACGGCGTCACCAAGGCGGCCGCCGAAGACCTGTGTGAACTCTTCGCCCGCCGACAGGGACTTCCCTGCGTGGTGTTGCGGACATCGAGGTTCTTCCCGGAGGCGGATGACAACAAGGACATCCGCGACCGCTACGACGACAGCAACGCGAAGGTCAACGAGTTCCTTTACCGCCGTGTCGATCTCGAAGACGTGGTGGAAGCCCATCTGCGTGCCATCGAACGCGCGCCAGACATCGGCTTCGGGCGCTACATCATCAGCGCAACCTCGCCCTTCACCGTGGCCGATCTGCCGCAGCTGCGGCTGGACGCGCCGGCGGTCGTGGCGCGTCACCTGCCTCGGTACGTCGACGAATACCGGCGCCGCGGCTGGACCATGTTCCCGTCGATTGATCGGGTCTACGTCAACGACCGCGCCAGGCACGATCTGGGTTGGCACCCGCGCCACACCTTCGCCGAGCTGATCGAGCGACTCGAACAGGATCGCGAATTCCGCAGTGCTCTCACCCAGTCCGTCGGCTCGAAGGGTTACCACGCGGAGGTCTTCTCCGATGGCCCATACCCGGTCGAATAGCGGCACTCCGCGATACTGGAGTTGTGATCGAACGCGTCGGCTCCCGTGAGGTCTATCGCAACGCCTGGATGTCGGTGCGCGAAGACGACATCCGCCGCCCCGACGGCACCACCGGCATCTACGGGGTGGTGGACAAACCCACATACGCGCTGGTGATCGCCCGCGACGGCGACCGGTACCGCATGGTGGAACAGTTCCGCTATCCAATCGGGTTGCGGCGCTGGGAATTTGTGCAGGGCACCGCGCCGGGCACCTTGGCTGGGGACGAGCCCGCGCCCGCTGATCTGGCCGCGCAGGAACTCCGCGAGGAGACGGGACTGCGCGCCGAGACGTGGCAGGTGCTGGGCCAGCTCGACGTCGCCCCCGGAATGTGCAGCCAACGCGGCTGGGCCTACCTCGCGACCGGCATCACCGAAGGTGAGCACGAACGCGAGCACGAAGAGCAGGACATGCACAGCGAGTGGTTCACCGCTGCGCAGATCGAGGACATGATCCGCCGCGGCGAGATCACCGATGCACAATCGTTGGCGGCGTGGACATTGTTGCGGTTGCATACGGGTCGATAAGCGATCCTGCCAACTCCGGTAAACATCGCGCCACCTGGGATGACGCCGTTTCGGGCGCCTGTTGATCTGGGCATGGCACCCAGCAGGAGGCAACGGCATGAAAACGATGAGTAGTAGTAGACGGCAGGCGGTGGGCCGTTACGTTCTCGCGGGCGCACTCGGAGTCGGAGTCCTGGTGTCTCCGATCGTGTGGTCGTTCGCCGAGGACACGCAGAAGGCGCTGCCGGAAACCGTTGTGGCATCGCACAACAACCACGGCATCGATCAGCTGCAGTGGCTCCAGGACATCCAGCCGCACGCGCAGGCGCCACGGGTCGACACCACGGTGCACCAGAGCCAGTAATCGGCTTCCCCAACCGACGACGTTGCGCGAGAAGAATTTTCGGACTTGATCTCAACCTAAGTTGAGGTTCTAGCGTCGACAGCATGACCCAACCAGAAGTGATTGTCGACCGCGTCGTTCTGCAGGACGGCTTCGTCCCCGTGATAGACATCAGCAGCGCCCGCAGCGGCGACGCGACCCGGCGCCAGGCGGTGGCCGACGCGATCGGCCGCTGCTGCGAGACCAGTGGCTTCCTGCTCCTGGTCGGGCACGGCGTGCCGTACAAGGCCATCAGCGACGTCAATCACGCCCTGCGCGACTTCTTCGCGCTGCCGCAGGCCGAAAAGGACCGGGTCCGGGCACTTCCCGGCGACCCGCTGGCCCGGGGATTCAGCAGCGCGGGCAAGCTCGCGGCCACCAACGACGGCGCGGACGTCGAGGCCGAACATCAAGCGCCGGACCGGGTCGAGAAGTTCGTCCACTTCCCGCTGGGCAACCCAGAGGGACTGGGCGGCCACGGCTGGACCGACGAGCGGGTGGCCGTCGCCGAGCGGTGGCCCGACCTCCCGGGATTCCGCGCGGCCTACGAGCGCTACTACGCCGAAATGGAATTGCTGGCGACCGAACTCTCCCGGCTGTTCGCGCTCGCCCTCGGCCTGCGTGAGGACTGGTTCGACGCGTCGATCGACCGCCACAACTCCAACCTGATGGCCAACTACTACCCGGCCGACAATCGGCCGGCCGGCGAAATCCGGCTGAGCCAGCACACCGACTGGGGCAATCTCACGATCCTGCTGCAGGACGAATCCCAGCGCGGGCTACAGGTTCGGGGTGATCGCGGCGAATGGATCGATGTGCCCATTGTCCCCGGCTCGTTTGTCATCAACATCGGTGACCTGCTGGCCCGGTGGACCAATGACCGCTGGGTCAGCACCGTGCACCGCGTGGTGAGCAACGGCGCGGGCGGCGAGCGGTTCAGCCTGCCTTTCTTCCATCAGCCCAACTTCGACGCCGTCATCGAGTGCATCCCCACGTGCGCGACGGCCGACAATCCGCCGCGCTACGAGCCGGTGGTGTCGGGGCCGTATCTGCTCGACAAGTTCAAGCTCGCCTACGCGCTCTGAGGCACGGCGTCACCGAAGAGGTTCTCGGACAACGGCGTCGGAGAACCGAATCGGTGCGCCGTCACGGCGATCGCCTGCTCGTGCAGGAACGTCAGCAGCTCGATCCGCCCGGCTTCGACAACCGGCCCCGCGTAGAGCGCGATGCCGACATCGCCGGCACTGTCGTGAGCGAACTGTTCGCGGCTGCCGCCGAGTAGGCGAACCCGTCCAGGGGCGTTGTCGCGCAACGTCTTCCGCCACGACACCGAATCTTCCACTCGGTAGACGACGCCTGCGGTAGCCAACGTGCCGGCGATCGCCGCAGCGAGCGGCGCCGGGGTGGAGACGGTCACGCGGGAGCCGGCCAGAATGCCCGCCCCGACCACGCGCAGCAGGGCTACCGGATCCGCATCCTCGGCGCGCACCGTGACCGGCACGGGCAGGTACCGGAAGACGTTCTTCTCCGCCATCAGGCCGGAGACATCGCGCGCGACGCCGAACTCAGTCGCCCAGGCATGTGCGTCGGATCCGAAGGACCGTTCGAGGAAATCGAGTTCCCCGGAATCCAGCGCGAAAGTCCGTGCGGCGTCCAGGATCGCGCGCACCGGCGGTGCCAGCGGGGCCGTCTGGCGCGCCGGCGCGGAACGCCAATCGCTGAGCCCGATAAGGTAATTCGGACCGCCGGCCTTCGCGCCCGCACCGACCGCCGACTTCTTCCACCCGCCGAAGGGCTGCCGCCGCACGATCGCCCCGACGGTCGAGCGGTTCACATAGGCGTTGCCCGCCTCGACCCGGTCGAGCCAGCGTTCGATCTCATCGCGGTCCAGGCTGTACAGGCCGGCCGTCAGGCCGTAGTCGACCTGGTTCTGGATGGCGATCGCCTCATCGAGGTCGGTGGCGGCGATGAGGCCCAGAACCGGCCCGAAGTACTCGGTGAGGTGGAACTCCGAGCCGCGCCGGACGCCGGTCTTGACTCCCGGCGACCAGAGCCGGCCGGTGTCATCGAGCCGGCGGGGTTCCACCAGCCACTGCTCCCCCGGCGCCAGCTGCGTGAGCGCCCGCAGCAGTTTGCCGTGCGCGGGTTCGATGATGGGCCCCACCTGTGCGGTCGGGTCCGACGGGTAGCCGACCTTCAGGGACGTGACGGCGTCGACGAGCTGGTCGCGGAACCGCGCGGACCGGGCGACGGAGCCCACGAGAATGCCGAGCGACGCTGCCGAACACTTCTGGCCGGCATGCCCGAAGGCCGAGTACACCAGGTCTTTCACCGCGAGATCGAGATCGGCATGCGGGGTGACGATGATGGAGTTCTTACCGCTGGTCTCGGCCAGCAGCGGCAGGTCGGGCCGGAAGCTGCGGAACAGTTCGGCGGTTTCGAATGCACCGGTGAGGATGAGCCGCGCGACCCTCGGGTCGGACACCAACTGGGTGCCGAGCTCGCCCTCGTCGAGGTGCACCAACCGCAGCACGTCGCGCGGCACCCCGGCATCCCAAAGCGCTTGCACCATAACGGATCCGCAGCGCCTGGCCTGTGTGGCCGGTTTGATGACGACGGGGCTGCCCGCGGCCAGCGCGGCCAGGACCGATCCGGCGGGGATCGCGACCGGGAAGTTCCATGGCGGCGTGACCACCGTCAACCCGGCCGGCACCGCGCCGGCACCGTCGACGGAGTCCAGTTGTTCTGCTTGTGCCGCATAGTAGTTCGCGAAATCGATGGCCTCGGAAACCTCCGGATCACCCTGATCCAGCGTCTTGCCGCACTCGGATGCCATCACCTCGAGCAACTCCGCCCGCGCCGCCTGCAGCGTCGCCGCCGCACGCCGAAGGACTTCCGCCCGTTGGGCACCGGTCAGCGCCGCCCACGTCGCACCCGCGGTCACGGCGTCGGCGATGATCCCGTCGAGCGCGTCCGCACTCGACACGGTGTACTCGGCCACCAGCTCCACGCCGGTCGACGACGCGGCGATCCGCTCGGTGATCGCCCGCCCCCACAGCCGATTTCCCGGCAGCGCCGGATCGGTGTCGGCGACATTCGCGAAGCCCCCGGCCGGACACTGCGCTGCGCGCGGATCATCGGTACGGCGATCCTGACGACGGTTGGGCACCGGAATGACGGTCTCCCCCACGAGATCCGCGAGCGACGCGACGAACCGGTCCTTCTCGCGCTGGAACAGCGACTGGTCGTCGTGCAGCTCGAACACCGCGGACATGAAGTTGTCCTGGCTGGCGCCTTCTTCCAGCCGCCGTACGAGGTAGGCGATCGCAACGTCAAAGTCCTTGGGGTGCACCACCGGTACGTACAGCAGCAGACCGCCGACGGTGCGCCGGACGGCTTCGGCCTGTGCCTCTGCCATCCCCAGCAGCATCTCGAACTCCACCCGGTCCCGGACGCCGCGACGCCCCGCGAGCGTCCACGCGTACGCGATGTCGAAGAGGTTGTGTCCCGCGACGCCGATACGCACATTTGCGGTGTGCTCGGGCCGCAGTGCGTAATCCAGCACCCGCTTGTAATTGGTGTCGGTGTCCCGTTTGGTCGGTAGGGTCGCCGCGGGCCAGCCGTGCAGCGAGGCTTCTACGTGTTCCATGGGCAGGTTGGCGCCCTTGACCAACCGGACTTTGATACCCGCGCCACCCCGCTCGCGGCGCGCGCGGGCCCAATCCTGCAGGCGCATCATCGCGCTCAGCGCATCGGGCAGGTAGGCCTGCAGCACGATCCCGGCTTCGAGGTCCAGTAGGTCGGCCCGGTCGAGCAGCTTGGTGAACACCGCGATGGTCAGCTCCAGGTCGCGGTACTCCTCCATGTCGAGGTTGATGAACTTCTTCGTCGGCGCGGTCGCCGCCTGGGTGAACAGCGGCAGCAGGTTCTGCGCGATGTGGTCGACGGCTTCGTCGAACGCCCACGGCGAGTGCGGCGGCACGGTGGCCGAGACCTTGATCGACACGTAGTCGACGTCGGGACGGGCGAGCAGTCGTTCGGTGCCCTGCAGCCGTCGGGCCGCCTCGGCCTGGCCGAGTACGGCCTCACCGAGCAGGTTGATGTTGAGCCCGACACCACGATTGCGGATCCGTGCGATGGATCGGCCGAGACGGGCATCGGTCGCGTCGACGAGGAGGTGACCGACCATCTGGCGCAACGCCTTCCGGGCGACCGGGATGACCAGGCCGGGCGCGATCACCGACACCAGGGCGCCGAGCTTGATCAGCAGCCGTTCGTGCAGCGGCAGGAAGGCCGGAGCGTTACGCGCGAGGGCCCGGAGGTTGGCCGCCGCGACCCGATGGTCTTCGGGCCGGATCACGCGGTCGACGAAGCCGACGGTGAAATCCAGGCCGTGTGGATCGCGCAGGACGTCGGCCAATCGTCGGCCGGCCGGGGCGACGGGCAGGCGGGCGGCGTCGTCGAGCCAGGACCGGACCTGGCTCACGACATCGGTCAGCAGATCTTCGTCACTGCCTAGCTGGGTCATCTGCCCATCATGAGCGCGCCAGACACTTAAAATAAAGCGATGTTTTCTGACAGAAAAGATTAAACAAAAATGAAACATCAGCGTGCTGACCTGCTCGATACCCGGCGGCTGCGTCTGCTGCACGAGCTGAGCCTGCGCGGGACGTTGTCCGAGGTCGCCGAGGCGCTGCACCAAAGCCCGTCGTCGATATCGCAGGCGCTGAGCCAACTCGAGCGCGAGGTGGGCGTGCCGCTGTTGGAGAAGGTGGGACGCCGGCTGCGGCTCACCCCCGCGGCAGAGGTGCTCGTCGAGCACACCGCGGTCATCTTGGCGCGGCTCGAGCAGGCCGCCTCCGATGTCGCGGTGCAGAGCGACGAGGCGTCCGGCACCGTTCGGCTGGCCGTCTTCCAATCGGCGGCCTCGGCCTTCATGCCACAGATGCTGACGGAATTGGCGACGCGTCACCCACGGCTGCGGGTGACGATGTCGCAACGCGAACCGGAGCAGGCGCTCTACGAGACCTGGTTGCGCGAGTTCGATCTGGTGATCGCCGAGGAGTATCCGGGGCATGCCGCGCGCGCGTATCCCGATCTGCACCGGGCTCCGCTGACCACCGACCTGCTGCGGCTGGCCGTCCCACCGAGCGGAGATCCGTGGGACCGCATCGCCTCGGTCGAGGATGCCGCCGATCTGCCGTGGACGATGGAGCCCGAAGGCACCGCCTCCCGGCACTGGGCCGAACAGCTCTGCCGGAAAGCAGGTTTCGAGCCCGACGTCCGCTTCGAGACCGACGACCTCGAAGCCCAGATCGCTCTGATCGAGAACGGCAATGCGGTCGCCATCCTGCCCGACCTGATGCGCGTCCGGCGTCGTCCGGAGGTACGCGTCATCGACGTCGATCCGCGTCGGCGTGTGGTGTTCACAGCGACGCGGACCGCCATCAGCAAGACGCCGGCCATCGTGGCGTGCCGGGCGGCGCTGGCTTCGGCCGTGCCGCCGCAGCTTGATGTGGACTGAGCGCCCGCCTAGTCGCGGCGACCGTGCGCTCCGGTCTGCAGGTCCCGGACACAGGCCCGCACCGGCTCATCCTCATTCGCGTCAGCACTGACCGGCGGCAGCACAACCCCGTCCGCGATGCCGTCGTACTTGGCGCGCAACAGATCCGGCAACTGGTCGTATCGCCCGGTCGTCACCAGCTGATCGAGCACGCCATCGCCGAGCACTGTGGGCAGACAGTCCCACTGCTGTTGCTTGATGAGGTCACGGAGGTCATCAGCCAAAGAGTGCCAGCCGCGTCGTTTCAGCGTCGTCGCGTAGGCAGGCGTTGAGAGCAGGAAAGCCAGCATCCGGCGTTGCCGCTCGCGTTCCTGCTCGACCCGCAGGTCGGTGCTGCCGGTCGCCACCGCGGTCGACGCCACGAGCTCCGGGATCGCGGACCGGCCGGCGGCCTGCGCGCCGCGCTGAAGTGCCGGGCGCACAACATCTCTCAGATATTCCGGATCGGAATTGGTCGAGTGTGTGACGACGCCGTCGGCCTTCCCGCCGGCCAGTTCGCACATCCCGGCGTTCACCGCACCCAGCCAGATGCGCGGCGGCGCAAGGTTGTTCGGCCCCGGGTTGAAGTATGGCTGCAGGCGCGTGATGCGATAGACATCGCCTTCATGGTGCACCGACTCGCCGGTGCGGAACGCTTCGAATATCGCGGTCAGGGCGCCGAGGTACTCGCCCATCCGTGCGCACGGTTCGCTCCACGGCATACCGAATCGGTCTTCGATGTTCTGCCGAATCTGGGTGCCGAGACCCAATTCGAATCGCCCGTTCGAGAACGTCTGAAGGTCCCAGGCCGCGTAGGCGGTCAGCATGGGGCTGCGGACGAAAGCCAGAGTGACGGCCGTGCGGATGGTCAGCCGCTCGGTGTGTTCGGCGGCCAGCAGTGCCACGGCGAGTGAATCGTGCGTCGTCTCAGCGATGTGCAATCCGTCGAACCCGAGCCGCTCGACGCGGCGCACGCAGGCCGGCACCTGTGTCAGGGGCAGCTCAGGCGACAAGGCAGCGAATACCTGCATGCCCGAGGACAGTAGCGGGAAGGAACTAAGCCAATCGCGAGACCGCGGCGGCGATGCGTTCGTCTGTCGCGGTGAGTGCGATGCGGACGAACTGCTCGCCGGCCGGGCCGTAGAACTCGCCAGGGGCGACGAGGATGCCGCGTTCGGCCAGCCAGGCGAGCGTCGCGCGGCCGGACTCACCACGGGTGGCCCATAGATACAGGCCGGCCTCGGAGTGCTCGACGGTGAAGCCGGCGCCCCGGACCGCCGCCAGCAGCGCGTCGCGGCGCTTGGCGTACCGGTCGCGCTGGACGCGTTCGTGCTCGTCGTCGTCGAGGGCGGCGACCATCGCGGACTGCACGGGCGTCGGGACGATCATCCCGGCGTGCTTGCGCACCGCCAGCAGTTCCGCGACCAGTTCCGGGTCACCGGCGACGAAGCCGGCGCGGTAGCCGGCCAGCGAGGAGGTCTTGGAGAGTGAGTGGACGGCCAGCAGACCGGTGTGGTCACCGTCGCAGACGTCGGGGTGCAGCACCGACAGCGGCTGAGCGTCCCACGACAGGCCGAGGTAGCACTCGTCGGACGCGATGACGACGCCGCGCTCGCGCGCCCAGCCGACAACCTTGCGCAGGTGGTCGACGCCGAGCACCTTGCCGGTCGGGTTGCTGGGCGAGTTCAGGTACACCAGCGCGGGCGCCTGGGGCCCGATCTGGGTCAGCGAATCGGCCCGCAGCACCTGCGCACCGGCCAGCCGGGCGCCGACGTCATAGGTCGGGTAGGCGAGCTCGGGCACCACGACGGTGTCGGCGGCCCCCAACCCGAGCAGTGTCGGCAGCCAGGCGATGACCTCTTTGGTGCCGATGACCGGCAGCACCGCCTGCTCCGGCAGTCCCGTGATGCCATAGCGACGCTGCAGGGCAGCCACCGCCGATGCGCGCAGGGCAGGCGTACCGGCCGTCGTCGGGTAGCCCGGTGAGGCACTGGCAGCGGCCAGCGCCTCCCGGATGACGTCGGCCACCGGATCCACCGGCGTGCCGACGGACAGATCGACGATGCCGTCCGGATGGGCACGAGCGGTCGCGGTCGCCTCCGCCAGGGTGTCCCAGGGGAACACCGGCAGAGCGGCCGAGACCTTGGCTCTAGCGGACAGGGTCACTCGCCCTGCGGCGCGAGATCCTTGACCGCCTGCGGGTCGTTGTCGGTCTGGCCGACCTTCGACGCACCACCCGGCGAGCCGAGCTCGGCGAAGAAGTCGGCGTTGTTCTGGGTGTACCCGCTCCACTGATCGGGGACGTCGTCCTCGTAGTAGATGGCCTCGACGGGGCAGACGGGCTCGCACGCGCCGCAGTCCACGCACTCATCGGGGTGGATGTACAGCATGCGTGCACCCTCGTAGATGCAATCGACCGGGCATTCTTCGATACATGCCTTGTCTTTGACGTCGACGCAGGGTTCGGCAATGACGTACGTCACCGGTGGTTCTCCTGTTCCAGTGGGCTGCTGGCTCGTCAGGAATACAACGAGCAGACGTCAGTATGGTGCGCCCGTACCGAAGCGTCTGGCTCAGTGTCACCTAACTTTACGCGCCGCCCGGGAAGGGTGGCGCGTGGTTACTGATACTAGACGTTGCACATACCGTCCGACTAGTTCCCGACACAGCTTTTTACGCGTGTCATTTTCGCCTTTGCAATTTGTTGCATAGGACCGCCGGTAGCACCTAAGCTCGTGCCGTGGCCCTCCCCCACGCCATCCTCGTGGCGTTGTGCGAACAAGCCGGTTCGGGTTACGAACTGGCCAACCGATTCGACCGCTCGATCGGCTACTTCTGGGCCGCCACCCACCAGCAGATCTACAAGACGCTGCGCACCATGGGCGCCGACGGCTGGGTCAGTGTCGAGGTCGTCGCGCAGCACGGCCGGCCGGACAAGAAGGTCTATTCGGTGACCGCCGCCGGCCGGGCCGAACTCGAACGCTGGATCGCCGAACCGCTCACCGGCCGCGGCAGTTCCGTGACCGACGCCCGCACCCGCGAACTCGCGGTGAAGCTGCGCGGCGCGACCTACGGATCCGTGGACAGCACCGCCGCCCTGCGCGAGCAGATTCGCGCGCTGCGCGCCGAACGCGCCACGCTGCTCGACACCTACCGCGGCTATGAAAAACGTCAGTTCCCCGACCCTTCCGCGCTCACCGGCAGCGCGCTGCACCAATACCTGGTGCTGCGCGGCGGTATCCGCGCCGAGCAGGGATCGGTGGACTGGTTGGACGAAATTCTGCTCGCCCTAGAAGGAACACCATGACCAACCCCTATCCGAACCTGTTGTCGCCGTTGGACCTTGGCTTCACCACGCTGCGCAATCGGGTGATCATGGGCTCGATGCACACCGGCCTCGAGGACCGCGCCCGCGACACCGGCAAGCTGGCCGAGTACTTCGCCGAGCGGGCCCGCGGTCGGGTCGGTCTGATCATCACCGGCGGATACGCGCCCAACCGCACCGGTTGGCTGCTGCCGTTCGCCGCCGAGATGCTGTCATCGAGCGACGCCCGCCGGCACCGCCGAATCACGGGCGCGGTGCATGCCGAAGGCGGCAAGATCCTGCTGCAGGTATTGCACGCGGGACGTTATGCGTACCATCCGCTTTCGGTCAGCGCGTCGTCGATCAAGGCCCCGATCAACCCCTTCCGGCCGCGGGCTCTGCGCGACGTCAAGGGCACCATCAACGACTTCGTGAAATGCGCACTGCTGGCCCGCGAAGCCGGGTACGACGGCGTCGAGATCATGGGCAGCGAAGGCTATCTGCTGAACCAGTTCCTGGCGCCGCGCACCAACAAACGCACCGACGCCTGGGGCGGCACACCCGAGAGGCGCCGCCGCTTCCCGGTCGAGATCGTCCGCCGCACGCGCGAGGCCGTCGGCCACGACTTCATCATCTGCTACCGGCTGTCCATGGCCGACTACGTCGAAGACGGCCAGACGTGGGAGGAAATCCTCACGCTGGCAACTGAAATCGAAGCCGCTGGGGCGACGATCATCAACACCGGCATCGGTTGGCACGAAGCGCGGGTGCCGACCATCGTCACGTCGGTACCCAACAGCGCGTTCGCGGACATCAGCAACGCGGTGGCGCAGCACGTCACCATCCCCGTGGTGGCGTCAAACCGCATCAACATGCCCCAGTCCGCCGAGCAGATCCTGGCCGACGGTGCGGTGCAACTGATCTCGATGGCGCGGCCGCTGCTGAGCGACCCGGACTGGGTCCGCAAAGCGCAGCACGACGCCGCCGACGAGATCAACACCTGCATCGCCTGCAACCAGGCCTGCCTGGATCACGCGTTCGTGCACAAGACGGTGTCGTGCCTGTTGAACCCGCGGGCCGGGCACGAAACCACGTTGGTGCTGGGCAAGACCCGGGTGACGAAGCGGGTCGCGGTGGTCGGCGCCGGACCCGCAGGCCTGGCGGCCGCCGTCACCGCCGCCCAGCGTGGACACGACGTGACGCTGTTCGAGGCCGGCGACCACATCGGTGGCCAATTCGATTTGGCCCGAAGGATTCCCGGCAAGGAAGAGTTCAACGAGACCCTCCGGTACTACACCACGATGCTCGCCAAGCACCGTGTGGATGTCCGGCTGAACACCCGGGCGTCCGCCGACGAGCTCGCCGGCTACGACGACGTCGTGCTCGCCACCGGCGTCGCACCGCGCATGCCCGCGATCCCGGGCATCGACCATCCGATGGTGCTGTCGTACGCGGAAGCCCTGACGGGAGCGGCAGTCGGCAAGCGAGTCGCCGTGATCGGCGCCGGCGGCATCGGTTTCGACGTCAGCGAATTCCTCACGGTCGACGAATCCCCCACCCTGAACCTCAAGGAATGGCGTGCCGAGTGGGGCATCGCCGACGGCGGCGACTCCCGCGGCGGGTTGGCCACGCCGATCCCGCTGCCCCCGGCCCGCGAGGTCTACCTGCTGCAGCGCACCAAGGGCGCCCAAGGACGCGGGCTCGGCAAGACCAGCGGCTGGGTGCACCGCGCGTCGGTCAAAGCCAAAGGCGTGCAGCAGCTTTCCGGGGTGAACTACGAGAAGATCGACGACGCCGGCCTGCACATCAGTTTCGGTCCGGACCGGTCCGGAGCCCGCGTCCTCGAGGTCGACAACGTGGTGATCTGCGCCGGCCAGGAGTCGGTCCGAGATCTCGAAGTGGGGCTGCGCGCGGCCGGCATCGAGCCGCACGTCATCGGCGGCGCTGCCGTGGCAGCCGAGCTGGACGCCAAGCGGGCCATCCGTCAGGGGACCGAGCTGGCGGCCAAGCTCTAGTCAGTCACTGCGCGGGTCGCGGTCCTACGTCGAGCATGGGCGTTGCCGCGCTCCGTGCGGTGTGTCGTCACCGGCAAGCGCCACGCTCGGCGGAAAAGGCCGCCACTGCCTGGCCCGAGCTACAGGCTGAAGTCGCCCCAGACCGCGCGGGCACCGGTGTGCCCGATCCGCACGATCTGATAGATCGAGGCCAGGCCGACGACCACGGCCAGCACCGCCACCACGATGCGGGCCAGCGTCTCTTTGCTCCCGAGTCGCGCTCCCCAGCGGTGCAGAAAAGCCACGGCCAGCGACACCACGAGCAGGCCGATGACGAAAAAGATTGCGGTATCGCCGAGTTCGGCGTGCTCACGCAGGACCGGATTCTTGGGCAGCTGATGAATCAGCGCCTCACCGGCCTCGATGGCGAACGGCGTCAGAATGACCGTCACCACGGACAGCGCCAGCGTCAGCCACACCAGCCGCTCCCGAGCAGCCGTCCACACGGCACACATGATCGTCAGGACCGCCGTCAGCGGTGTCAGGACGACGATCGCGTGGACAAGCAACGGATGCGCGGGCAGGTCACCGATCGTGTTCACGCATCACAGCGTGACACTCGCAGCCCGCGAGCGCGCGCAAAGTGCACGCGACACACCGCGAAAGCCCGTACAGACACGGCCGCTCGCGGGAGAAGCTAGGCAGCCAGTGGCGAGTAGTCGGTGCTGCGTTGGCGGGCCGGGCGGCCGATGCCTTCGGCGATGGCGACCAGCTCGGCGACGGTCTTGGCCGACCCGTTCTCCGAACCGGCCATGCGGGAGATCGTCTCCTCCATCAACGTGCCACCGAGATCATTGGCACCGCCCTGAAGCATCACCTGCGTGCGCTCCACACCGAGCTTGACCCACGAGGTCTGGATACTCGGAATCCGGCCGTGCAACATGATCCGCGCCAGCGCGTGCACCGCACGGTTGTCACGGTGCGTCGGCCCCGGCCGCGCCCCACCGGCCAGATACAGCGGCGAGGACTGGTGCACGAACGGCAGCGGCACGAACTCGGTGAAACCGCCTGTGCGGTCCTGGATTCCGCGCAGCACGTTGAGGTGCCCCACCCAATGCTTCGGGGTGTCCACATGCCCGTACATCATCGTCGACGACGACCGCAGCCCCACCTCGTGCGCCGTGGTCACCACATTTATCCACTCGGCGGTCGGCAGCTTGCCCTTGGTCAGCACCCAGCGGACCTCGTCGTCGAGAATCTCGGCGGCGGTGCCCGGGATGGTGTCCAGGCCGGCTTCCCGCAGCGAGGTCAGCCACTCCCGCACCGACAACCCGCTGCGCGTGACACCGTTGGCAATCTCCATGGGCGAGAAGGCATGCACGTGCATCGACGGCACCCGCTTCTTCACCGCCCGCACCAGATCGGCGTACCCGGTCACCGGCAACTCCGGATCGATGCCGCCCTGCATGCACACCTCGGTGGCCCCGGCGACATGCGCCTCCCAGGCCCGGTCGGCGACCTCGTCGGTCGACAGCGAGTAGGCGTCGGCGTCACCCTTGCGCTGCGCGAACGCGCAGAACCGGCAGCCCGTGTAGCAGATGTTGGTGAAGTTGATGTTCCGGTTCACCACGAACGTGACGTCATCACCCACGACATCCCGCCGCAGCGAATCCGCCAGCGCTGCAACGGCATCCAGCGCCGGACCGTCAGCGGTGGCCAGTGCCAGGTACTCGTCGTCGGAGCAACCGCCCGGGTCGCGCTCGGCCGACCGCAACGCCGCCAGCACATCGGTATCGATGCGCTCCGGGGCACGGGCCGCCAGCTCGGAGACCTTCTCCCGGATGGACTCCCAGTCACCGAACGCGCTACCGAGGTCGCTGCGCGTCTCGGTCAGCCGGCCCTCGGTGTCGATCGCGGTGTGCAGATCGGTGCGGCCCAACGACTCTGACGCCTCGTCGGGTTCCTGCCACGGCAGGCCGACGGGGTTCACCTCACGCGCCCAACCCGTCTCCGGGTCGGCCAGCGCATCGACATGCCCGCGCACGCGCGGGTCGATCCACGCCGCCCCGGCCTGCACGTACGACGGCTGCGCCGTCAACCGCTGCACCAGGTCATAACCCGCTTCAGCAGTCACCTCGGCCAGATCGTCCAGCGCCGGCCACGGGCGTTCCGGGTTGACGTGATCGGGCGTCAGCGGCGACACGCCGCCCCAGTCGTCCACGCCGGCGCCGATCAGCGCCAGGCATTCCTCGCGGGACACCAGGTTCGGCGGCGCCTGAATCCGCATCTTGGGGCCCAGCACCAGGCGGGTCACCGCGATGGTGGCCAGGAAATCATCGATCCCGGCATCGGGGGTGGCCGCCATGGCCGTGTGGTCCTTGGCCCGGAAGTTCTGCACGATCACTTCCTGCACGTGCCCGAATTCCTTGTGCGACTTGCGAATCGCATGCATGGTCTCGGCCCGTTCGGTGAGCGTCTCACCGATACCGACCAGCAGGCCCGTGGTGAACGGGATCGACAGCCGGCCCGCGTCATCCAGCGTGCGCAGCCGCACCGCCGGGTCCTTGTCGGGGCTGCCGTAGTGCGCCAGGCCCTTGGTCTCGAACAACCGCCGCGACGTCGTCTCGAGCATCATGCCCATCGACGGCGCCACCGGCTTGAGCCGAGACAGTTCCGACCAGCTCATGACACCGGGATTCAGGTGCGGCAGCAGACCCGTTTCCTCGAGGACACGGATGGCCATGGCCCGCACGTAGTCGAGCGTGGAGTCATAGCCGCGCTCGTCGAGCCACTGCTTGGCCTCGTCCCAGCGGTCTTCCGGACGGTCACCGAGAGTGAAAAGGGCCTCCTGGCATCCCAACTCGGCGCCGCGGCGAGCCACGTCGAGAATCTCGTCGGGCTCCATGTACATGCCCATGCCCTGGGCGCGCAGCTTGCCCGGCACCGTCACGAACGTGCAGTAATGGCAGGTGTCGCGGCACAGATGAGTGACGGGGATGAACACCTTGCGCGAATACGACACCGGCAACCGGCCGGTCGCGCCGCGCCGTCCCGCCGCTTCCAGCCCAGCGTCACGCACCCGGGCGGCACTCGCACAGAGATCCACGAGATCGTCGCCGCGGGCCGTCATCGCGATCGCAGCCTCGTCCACATTCAGCGCCACACCGTCACGAGCGCGGCGCAGCACGCGACGTAAGGCGGACGACGATGCGGGGGCGGCGAGCGGTGGGACCACGGGAAGAGGCAGGTCTGCGCCGTTCTGGGGGTTCAGAGCCACTTCCGTGTAACCCCGATGAAGTCGACGTTCATCCGCGCGTCTCACATTCTGAAACCACTGCGCCTGGCATACCGGCCACAGTAGCGCCAGCTCGTCGGCGCGGCGCGCGCCCCATGCCTCGACACCCACAGCAAACGCCCAGACTATTAGCCGAATTTGGTGACGAGCGCGTAAGTTCAGTGGGTCGGGACGCGATCAGTTCAAGGAGTCATGGTGTCCGTTTCTGTCCGCTCGTATGTGATGGCGGGCGCCGCCGCTGCGACCGCCACAGCTCTCGCACTGACCCCCATCCAGGTGGTTCCCGCCGACGTCGCGGTCCCGGCCCACCCGACCACAGCCCAACCGCATCTGACCGAGGCCATGGTCAAGCTGCTGGCCGCGGCGAGCAACATGACGCCGCCGGCACCGCCCAAGCTGCCTGCCGCGGGCGTCGTCCCCAAGGTCGGGCCGAACCCGTTGGCGGCCGCACCGTCGGCAGCCGGGCCGGTCGTCACCCCGACGAACGCGGCCAGTGACTGGCTGACCAACGCGTACACCGGCATTCAGGCCTGGGTGGACTGGGGCGTCGACTACGCCACCGACGTTCTCTACTGGCTGAACTGGTTCGTGCCGTTCGCGGGCACGGTCGCCGCCCAGACCGACATCTTCTACTGGACGCTGATCCGGCCGGTCTCGGACAACATCTTCTACCAGGCGGTCGTGCCGATCGTGAACAATCCGCTCAACCTGGGTGTGTGGGTCAACGGCATCGGTAACGCCATCCGTTACTCGGTCAACGACGTCATCAACTTCGGTATCGCGGAGTTCAACTACTTCTTCGGGTGGCTCATCCCGCCGATTCCGCCGCTGCCGCCCATCGGATCGCTGGCCGCCACACAGACGACGCTCGAGTCGATCGCCAAGACGGTCCAGACCACGCTGACCAGCCTGGCCGCCGGTCTGATGCCCGCCAAGGTCGCCGCCGACAAGGTCGCCGCGGAGACCGACCCGGCGAGCAAGCTCGCGCCGACCGCCGCGCAGACCCCGGCCGACAAGGCCGCTGACAACCCTGCGGACAAGACCGCCGAGAAGACTGCCGAGACGCCGGCTGTGACGCCGACGAAGGCGGACGACAAGGCCAAGTCCGACGACAAGAGCACGCAGACCACGGGCACCGAAGCCGGGCAGCAGCCGACCGACCCACAGGCCGAGCCCAAGGCGGACCCGAAGGCGGATCCGAAAGCCGCCGACCCGAAGACCGAGCCCAAGACCGACCCCAAGGCCGACCCGACGACCGAGCCCAAGACCGAGCCGAAAACCGACGAGCCCAAGTCGGGCACTCCGGCAACCGGCGACTCCGAAGGGCCGGCCAAGCCGCAGGACGAGGTCAAGGCACCCAAGCCCGTCAAGAAGCCCGGCAAGAAGGCGGGCGAAAAGACCGAGGCCACGAACACCAACGCCGCCACGGATCACCCGACCGGCACCACCGGAACGACGAAGCCCGGCAAGGGCGACAAGGCCGCAAGCGGCAAGGCCAAGGGCGACAAGGGCGCCGGCCAGTCGCAGGGCGCGGCCGGCGGCCAGAGCGCCGGTTCGGCAAGCCACGCGGCCAAGAGCTGAACCCGGGCCGGGTCAGCCGTCTCTGGTCACACAGTCGACCAGGAGTCGTCAACTTTCCTTGACGTCAAGGAAAGTTGACGACTCCGGACGCGAGTTGTGCAGAGAGCCCGGGCGCTAATCCGGCAATGCGGCGCGCCGCTGGGCATTTCGCCACAACACCACGCCGGGCGGCGTCGCACCGAGCAGCAAGAAGATCAACGGTGAGGCCTGCATGATTCCGCGGCCGCCGAACACCACGTCATCGCCGGGCCCACCGAGCAGCAGAAGCACGACCGTCGACAACCAGGCCCACATCGGGAGCGCGGCCAGGCGCGGACGGGACGTCCACTGCAGGCCGGCCCAGACCAGGGCCGCGTTAACGAGACCACTGAGCAGGCCACTGATCGGGAACGGCACGGGGCCGAGATAGAGCGGCAGGAACAGTGCGCCGGCAATGGCGGACAAGACGCCGTCGAGCGCCAGCACACCGAGCATCAACGAACGCGCCCGACCGGAGTCGGCGCGCACCGGGACAGACGTCAGGTCGGGATGCTGTCGAGCAGCGAAACCAGCGAACCGACGACCCACTGATAGTTGTCGCCGAGGCCCTGCAGGTGCTGCAAGTTGGGGTCCAGATCCGAGTCCATGGCGGCTACCCTACTCCCCCGCTTCCCGGTGTCACGCCAGGTTTATCCCGCTGAGTAGGTCAGTTTCCACACCACGGTCGTCACGCTCGCCTGGCTTGCCGTCGACCAACACGTAGTGCTCGACGGCGCTGATCGGCAGCGCGATGTTGTTGGACAGGGCAAAGACCCGGCCGGTCGGCTCGACCGTCACCTGCGTCTCATGGGCGCGCATGGCGGCGACCTTGGCCGGCAGGCTGTCCTGCGCGTCGATGATGGCGTCGATGCGGTGGCCGAGGTCGAAGGGCAGCGCGGTGGCCGGGATCCGCACCCAGCTCTCGGGCAGCTCGATGCCGTTGAGCGATTCGAGGGCTTCGGCCATCGACTCGCCGTCCATCACGGTCCAGTAGAACTTCGGGACCTGCCACGGCTCGCCCGGATGACCGTCGCCCGCCGACGCGGCGACCGCGGCCGTCGTCACCCGGTGCGCCTGGATGTGGTCGGGATGCCCGTACCCGCCGTTGGGGTCGTAGGTGACGACGACGTGCGGGCGGAAGTCCCGCAGCACCGCCACCAGTTCGGCGACGGCCTCGTCCATGTCGGCGTCGGCGAACCGCTGGCGGTGCCGTGCCGGGCTGCCTTCCATGCCGGAGTCGCGCCAACGCCCGGCGCCGCCCAGATACCGCGGCCGGTCGACGCCCAATTCCCGCAGCGCCGAGGTCAATTCGCCGATGCGGTAGCCACCGAGCTGGTCGGCTCCGTCGACCGCCAGCTGCGCCCACTGCGAACCGATGACCTCACCCTCTTCGCCCAGGGTGCACGTGAGCACCCGTACGTCGGCGCCGCGGGCCGCGTAGTGCGCGATGGTCGCTCCGGTAGTCAGTGTCTCGTCATCCGGATGGGCATGGACGAACAGCAGCCGTGGGGTCTCCATATCCCCCAGGCTGGCATACATTCACCGGGTGACGCGACGTGCACTGGAGTTCGGCAGTGCGGTGCTGCTCACCGGCCTGCTCGCCGGAGTCGCCGGGGCACTGACGGTCTCACTGCTGCACGCCGTCGAACATCTCGCCTACCACTATTCGTACGGCCTCCTGCTCGACGGCATCGGCGCCAGTTCGCCGGTTCGGCGCGCGCTGGCACCGGCGATCGGCGGGGCGCTCGCGGGGCTCGGCTGGTGGATCCTGCGGCGCCGCAGCGGGACTCCGTCGTTGTCGGCGACCATCGCCGGCACGAAGCCGATGCAGCATCTACCGATGGCGGCCGACGCGGCGCTGCAGGCACTGGCCGTCGGCACGGGTGCCTCGCTCGGCCGGGAGACGGCGCCGCGCCAATTGGCCGCGGTGCTCAGCAGCTACGGGACGACGTGGCTCGGGCGGCTCACGTCGTCGACGCTCGGGACGTTGACGGCCCGCGACCGCGAGATTCTGCTGTCGTGCGCCGCGGGCGCCGGCCTGGGCGCGGTGTACAGCGTGCCGCTGGGCGGGGCGTTCTTCGCGGCGCGCGTCATGATGGGCACCTGGCATCCCAAGGTCATCGGCACGGCGCTCATCACGTCGAGCCTGGCGGTCGCGGTGTCGCACCCCGTCACGCATTTCGAGCGCGATCTCATCTGGCCGGATCCGGCACTGTCGTACCAATTCGCCATGCTGGCGCTGGCCATCGCACCGCTTGCGGTGGTGATCGGCCTGGTCTTCAACAAGCTGATGGCAGTCGCTGGGCCCAAGCCACAGCTGACGTCCTGGGTGCTCATCCCGGGCGTCGCCCTGGCCGGGCTGGTGACCGGCATCTGCTCGATCTACCGGCCCGAGCTGCCCGGCAACGGCCGCAGCGTGCTGATCGTCAGCGTCGACGCGCAACTGAGCCTCGCCGCCGCCGCGGTACTCCTGATACTCAAGCCATTGCTCACCGCGCTGTATCTGCGGGTCGGCGCCGTCGGCGGCCTGATCACCCCTGCGCTGGCCACCGGCGCGGCCGCGGGCACCGTCGCGACGTTCGCGCTCAACGGCCTGGCCGATACGCACCTGCACGTACCCGCGGTGGCCCTGACATGTGCGGCGGGCGTCCTCGCCATCACGCAGCGCGCGCCGGCGTTCGCGGCGTTGTTCGTCTGGGAACTGGCGCATCCGCCGATCTGGCTGCTGCTGGTCTTCGCGGTGGCCGCGTACTCGTCGCACGGCATCCGGCTGCTGCGGGAACAGTCAGCCAAGCGGGCGGCCGCTACTGCGGCGCCGGCTCACGAACCGCTCAGGGGACCTTGACCCACTTGCCGGCGTCGCCCACGATCCCGACCGGGACGGCGCCGGTGAGGCTGACGTTCTGCACCGTCGGCCCGGCCGCGACAATTGTGGTGTCCTGCAGGATCGGCAGCACCGTCTCCATCGCCCAGAGCTTGGGCTCCAACTCGTTCAGCACGTCACCGATCTTCTCGGTGCCGGCCAGCGCCGCATCGATCCGCGGCTGGATCGCGTGGTCGCAGATGCCCGTCAAGTTACTGGGCGCCTGCACCAGCTGATCTCCGCCGAGCGGCTTGGGCAGCGGGAGGGTCGGCGCCGTCGACGTCACCGTCGGTGTCGACGGCTGCGGCACCGCGGTTTTCGAGGTCGACGTCGACGTCGGCTGCTGAGTCGGCTGCTGGGTCGATGCCGGCGGCGTCGCGGTGGACACGGCCGTCGCGTCCAATCCCGGGCAGCCGTAGCGCGACGCCAGCACGGTCGCCAGGTCGCCGCCGGCATGGCGCCAGCCGACGATCGCGTCGACGCGCTCCAGACCGTCGGCGTACAGGGCCACGGGATCCATGGCCAGCACGGTGGCCTCGATGCCGACGCTGCGCAGTTGGTCAGCGGCGGTGTTGGCCACCGCGACCGACGTCGGGTCGTTGGCGGCGACGCCGATCGCCAGCCCCAGCGGCTTACCGTCCTTGACCAGCCGATCGTGGCCCGGTGGCGGTGGCATGCCGGGCGGCGACGGTGGCGCGACGTCGGGCTCGATGTTGTACCCGGCACGCACCAACAGGTCCATCGCGGCGTTGCGGTCCAGGGCCGGTGGCGCCGTCGGCACGTAGCCCGGGTCCGACGGTGTCCGGATCTGCGCCTGCGCCAGCGTCACGGTGTTGTCGCTGCCCGCGCCGACGGCGGCCAGCAGGCCGACGTCGAGGAGGCCCAGCAGTGCCTTGCGGACCTGGACGTCGGTCAGCGCGGGACGCTGCGCGCGCAGCGTCAGCTGCAT
This sequence comes from Mycobacterium sp. UNC410CL29Cvi84, assembly GCF_000686745.1. Lineage (NCBI taxonomy): Bacteria > Bacillati > Actinomycetota > Actinomycetes > Mycobacteriales > Mycobacteriaceae > Mycobacterium > Mycobacterium sp. UNC410CL29Cvi84. Next base: position 396,002 of record NZ_KK366011.1, on the reverse strand, counting down.
GACCCGCGGGGTGACGATGCGTGCGGTCCGCACGCCCGGGATCGCCGCGAGTTGCGCGAACGTCGCCTGCCCACCGTGCACCTGGGCCACCTGGGTGTCCCGGTTGCGGATCGAATCAGCAAGGGCCGCAGGCGATCCCCCGCGCCGGAACAGCACCTGGTCGGGAACCGACGGCACGCTCCAGTACCGGTCGTTGCGCGCCAGCAGGATTTCGTCGCGCTGCGGGTCGATGCTCTCGACGCGGAACTGACCGCCGGTCACCGGCATGGCCCGCGCGAGGCCCGCACCGAAACCGCCCGGCACGTCCTTGACGATGTGCGCCGGCAGGATGTTGTTGAACAACTCCCGCCAGGCCGGGTAGGGCTTGGCGAACGTCACCACGGCCGTCTTACCGCCGTCGACCGACTGGACACCGGTCACCAGGTCGTAGCCGGCCGGGTCGACGACGCCGGGCTGACTGACCATCTGGCGCCACTGGTACCAGTAGTCGTCGGCGGCGATCGGCGCGTTGTCGGTCCACTGCGCCTCGGGACGGATCTTGTACGTGACGGTGAACGGGTTCTGATTGGTCACGTCGGCCGACAACAGCAACGACGGGTCCAGCTCCCAGCGCGAGCCCGACGGCGCCGCCGGATCGGCGATGGGCCGGAACGAGCTCGGCAGGACCAGCGCCGAGATGGCCGCGTTGACCGGCGACTGGTCGGACTGCAGATGCGGGTTGAACCCGGGGCCGATCCAGTCGATGGCCATGATGATCTGGCTCATCTTCGGTGGCGGCGGGACGACGGTCTTGGTCGTCTCGGTGCTGCGCGGCGCCGGCGGCGGGCTGACGGTGCAGCCCGCGAGCGCCAGAACCGACACCAGTGCGCCTGTCGTCATCAGCTGGCGGCGGGCGGTCGGCACGAGAGTCAGGGTATCGGCACCGTGAGCCCGAACCACCATCCGAGGCCACCGATGCAAATCCCCGTCGCTCCGCTCGCCCCTGATGTGGTCCACAATCTCCGGTATGGGCCTACTGCCGAAGCCGTACACCCCACTGTCCGACGCCGACGTCGCCGACGCGCTGAGCCGCGCCGTCGCCGTCATCAACCCCTTGCTCAATGTGCTGTCACAAGCCGACCCGATCGGGCTGCGTAAGCGCACCCACCGCCTGCTGCGTCCGCCGCGCGGGGTGGGTGACCTGGTCCGTCGGCTGCGGGTGGGGCACCGTCGCGCCGAGGCCGGTCGCAGCCCCAGCACCACGGACCGCGCGTTGAACGCGGGCGCCCATCTGCTGAACGCCGCCGACCTGCCCGGCACCGCCGCGTGGGAGCGGCTGAGCCGCGACGAGCGCATCCATTGGTGGGTGCACCGCGTCGGTGCGCTGAACACACTGCTGGTGGCCACACCGGGCGCCTTCGGTTGGCTGGCCCGCGTGCTGCCGGTGAGCGAGTTGGCCGGGTTCATCAACGACGCCATCGTGTTGTGCGCGGTGGCCCGCGAATACGGCGTCACCGATCGGCGTGAGCAGGTGCGGCTGCTGGCCGCGGTGTTGTGCGGGCGGCAGCTACCCGCTGACTTCGATGTGCCGCAGCCGCCGGAACCGGACCCGCTTCCCGAAACCCCACCGGACGGCTGGAAGCCCCTGGAGGCCATCACGTCGTCGCTGCCGGTCGTTGTCGTCAAGACCGTCTGGCAGCTGGCCGGCATCCTGCGCGCGACGTTCGACGAGATCGCCAAGCGGCCACAGCCGACGAAGTGGTGGCAGCGCTTGAGCGCGCTGCCGTGGGTCGGCGCGGTGTCGACGTACTTCGGTGAGCGCGGCGCGCTGATCAAGGCGGCCGAGGATGGCGTCGCCTGGCTGGACCAAAACCAGAAAAAGGCCTGGGGGCACCACCCGCTTGCGGGGGACTAGCACTCCGCGAAAACGCGTGCGCCAACCGGCCTTTCGGCTTGGATCGTTAGTTGCGGGCCTTCTCGCGGGCCTTGGCGCGAGCGCGCAGGCTGGCGGTCAGCTCGACCTTGCGCACGCGCACGACCTCGGGCGTGACCTCGACGCACTCGTCCTCGGCGCAGAACTCCATGGCCTGCTCCAGGCCGAGCTCCAGCGGGCGCGCCAGCGTCTCCATGACGTCGGCGGTCGAGCTGCGCATGTTCGTCAGCTTCTTCTCGCGGGTGACGTTGATGTCGAGGTCCTCGGCACGCGGGTTGATGCCCACGACCTGGCCCTCGTAGGTGTCCTGGCCCGGCTCGACGAAGAACTGACCACGGTCGGCCAGCTGGATCATCGCGAACGGGGTCACCGAGCCGCTGCGGTCGGAGACCAGCGAACCGGTGTGGCGGGCGCGGATCTCGCCGGCCCACGGGCGGTAGCCGTCGAACACGGCGTTGGCGATGCCGGTGCCGCGTGTCAGGGTCAGGAAGTCGGTGCGGAAGCCGATCAGGCCACGCGACGGCACGATGAAGTCCATGCGGACCCAGCCGGCGGCGTGGTTCGTCATCTCTTCCATGCGGCCCTTGCGGGCGGCCATCAGCTGGGTGATGGCGCCGACGAACTCGTCGGGACAGTCGATGGTCATGGCTTCGAACGGCTCGTGCAACTTGCCGTCGATCTGCCGGGTGACCACCTGCGGCTTGCCGACGGTCATCTCGAAGCCTTCGCGGCGCATCTGCTCGACGAGCACGGCCAGCGCCAGCTCACCACGGCCCTGGACCTCCCAGGCGTCCGGGCGGCCGATGTCGACAACGCGGATCGAGACGTTACCGATGAGCTCGGAATCCAAGCGGGACTTGACCATTCGCGCCGTCAGCTTGTGACCGGAGACCTTGCCGGCCAGCGGCGAGCTGTTGGTGCCGATGGTCACCGAGATGGCCGGCTCGTCGACGGTGATACGCGGCAGGGCGTGCGCGTGATCGGGGTCGGCGAGGGTGTCGCCGATCATGATCTCCGGCATACCCGCGACAGCGACGATGTCGCCGGCGACGGCTTCGGTGGTCGGGGTGCGCTCGACGCCGACGGTGACGAGCAGCTCGGTGATCTTGCCGGTGGTGATGACGGGCGCGCCGTCGACCTCACGCATCCAGGCCACCTGCTGGCCCTTCTTGAGCTTGCCGTTGTAAATCCGGACGAGCGCCAGACGGCCGAGGAAGGCCGACGCGTCGAGGTTGGTGACCAGGGCCTGCAGCGGGGCGTCCGGGTTGCCCTTGGGCGCCGGGATGTGCTCGAGCAGCACGTCGAACAGCGGGTCCAGGTTCTCGCTGTCGGGCACCTCGCCGTTGGCGGGCTGGACGGTCGAGGCCACGCCGGCGCGACCCGAGGCGTACAGGGTCGGCAGGTCCAGGGCCTTCTCGGCCGCGGCCTGGGCTTCTTCGTCCAGGTCGGAGGCGACGTCGAGCAGCAGGTCGTGGCTCTCCTCGACGACCTCGGCGATACGGGCGTCAGGCCGGTCGGTCTTGTTCACCACGAGGATGACGGGCAGGTGCGCGGCCAGTGCCTTGCGCAGCACGAAGCGGGTCTGCGGCAGCGGGCCCTCGGAGGCGTCGACCAGCAGCACGACACCGTCGACCATCGACAGACCGCGCTCGACCTCACCACCGAAGTCGGCGTGGCCGGGGGTGTCGATCACGTTGATGACCGTCACGGTGCCGTCGGCGTTGTGCCGGTGCACCGCGGTGTTCTTGGCCAGGATCGTGATGCCCTTTTCCTTCTCCAGGTCACCCGAGTCCATGATGCGTTCGGTGGAGTCGTCACCCCGGTCCAGGGCTCCGGACTGCCGCAGCATGGCGTCGACGAGGGTCGTCTTGCCGTGGTCGACGTGTGCGACGATGGCGACATTTCTGAATCCGGCACTGGCCTGCTCACTCACGCCCAAGATTGTCGCAGCGAGGGGGTCGGTTTGCGAAACCGCGAACGGCCTGGCAAAACTGCTAATCGATGAAGGCCAGCAAGCTCGCCGGGGCTAAACCGAAGAAGAAGTGCTGCCGCAGCAAGCCCCGGTGCAAGCGGTGTCCGCTGGTGTTGCACAAGGTCCAGAAGGCGGCGCACCACGGGGTTCACGGCAAGGATCTCGAGAAGGTTTACAAGCGCGCCCGCAAGGCTTGAGATATAGGTATTGACCTGCCTCGATGCCGGTTTCGCGAGTACCGTGGAAACGTCTCGTCAGTTCGGGGAAACCAGCGCGAGGAGGTCGCCGTCATGACCATCTACGAAGTGTTGACCGGAGTCATCGGGTTCGTGCTGGCGCTCGGCGCAACAGCCGCGATATTCGCCGGATTGGCCAATTGGGCGGGCGGATTCTTCGTGGTGAGGTGTGCTGCGTGTCACCATTTGGCGTTCTCCACGGTGAACAAGCCGAAGACCGACTGCCCGCATTGCAAGTACCCCGCGCTGCTGCACCCGCTGTACACCGCGCAGCACGGCACGGCGATGGCGTCGACGCGCGTCGTCGGCGACAAGCTGCACTACTGAGTCAGCGCGTCCTTCAGCTCCGCGAGCCAGGCGCGGTCCGCCGGCACCCAGGGCAGGTCTTCCAGGTCGGCTGCGCCCACCCAGCGCACGGCGTGGTGATCGTGGGCGTGGGGCGCGTCGTCGGTCGACACCCGATACGCCCGCAATGTGACGGTGTCGGACAACGGCACGTCCTCGCCCAGCTTCTCCCCGACGGCCACGGTGACGCCCAGCTCCTCGTGGAGTTCACGGACCAGCGCCTGCGCGTCGGTCTCCCCCGGCGCGACCTTCCCACCCGGCAGCTCCCAGAGGCCGGCAAGTTCCGGCGGCCGATTGCGCTGAGCGACCAGCAGTCTGGCGTCGGCGATGAGGGCTCCGGCGACGACGATCACGGCTCTGAACCTACTTGCCACCCGGCTTGCTACGTCGAGTGTGTGGACTACCGCGCCAACCATCCGCGTGTCGTCACCACCTAGCGCCACGTTCGGCGCCGCGATTCAGCGGAAGTCGACGGCGCGCGATTCGAACCGCATCGTTGACGCGCCACGCCACCATCCGTGGGTCGCGCATCATTGCTGCGGTCACCCACACATTGCGCCACCCGATTCGTTCCAGGTTCTCCGTGTACTCGAACTGCCACGATCGTCGTTCCAAGGTCCAGTCGAGATCCTCATCGCACTGGACGACCACCTGCCACTGTCGCCATCCCATGTGAGCTCGGGTGAACACCGGCCCGAGCTCGTCACCCACCAGAATTTGGGTTTCCAGGGGCGGCAGATTTGCTTTCGCCAACAGCGTGCGGACGCGCGACTGAAGCGCAGTCTCGGCGCCGCCGTCGGCAAGACCGACCGTGCCTCCCAGCCGTCGGACGCCACGCAGGCCGGGATGGGCAGCCGCAATATCCCAGACCTCCGATGTCTCCAACACCGTCGATCGGATCAGTGCATCGAGAATCGGAACCGCTTCCGGCGCCGGCAACAGCCGGCCTAGATCGAAGGCAGTACGCGCCGGTGTCGTGACAAGCATGCCGCGTACCGTGCAAACTTCTTGCGGCGCAAGGTCATACGAATGGACGACCATGCCCGATGGGCAGTGTCGATCGTTGCGCACGACGACGGCAGGAAGGTCTGGGTCAAGCCATTCGGCGCGATGCACCGCCGCCGCGGAGACACCGGCCAGGACCACGTCGGGTCCGACTGCCAGCCACGCGGCCCGCGCCTTGAGCGCAGCGGTCATCACCGTGTCGTTGGCGACATACACATCGCGAAACACCGGACGGAAGTAGTTGCGGAGTCGATGTTCGGTGAGCACGCCGGCGCGCAGCGCATCCGATCCGCGGAAAGGCTCGTCCATACCGCCACTTTGGAAGTCGGCACCGACAGAAATGCCGACGCGAACGCGGTTATCCACACGCAGATCGACAGACAGGTGTGGGCTGCCGGTCCGGCCGCACGTCGAGTGTGACGGCTACCGAGATGACGCGCCGAGGTCCACCACCGGTAGCCCGCACTCTCGGCGTAGGGGCGTGGGCCGGAGTACGTTCGAAACCATGGCCGTCCTCACCGATGAACAAGTAGACGCCGCACTGCCCGAAGGTTGGGAACGCGCCGACGGCGCACTACACAGGTCCGTGAAGTTCCCGGCGTTCCTCGACGGCATCGATGCCGTCCGCCGGGTGGCGATCCACGCGGAAGCCAAGGACCATCATCCGGACATCGACATCCGTTGGCGGACAGTGACTTTCACGCTGGTCACGCATTCCGAAGGTGGCATCACCGACAAGGACGTGGAGATGGCCACGGACATCAACGGACTCGTCGTCTAGCCATCCACGCGAGCGTCACCACCGTCATCACCGGGTAGATCAGCCCCGCCCACGCCAGGTACCACGGACGGCTGATCACCCAGATCGTCGGCTGCGCGAAACTCAGCAGCCACGGCACGCCGACGAGCAGCAGCACCAGCCAGGTCCAGCGCAAGACCCGCGCGGAAGCGAGCGCCGCGAACGGCCCGTGCCACAGCCACATCATCAGCGGGATCAGCCACACCCAGTGGTGGGTCCACGAGATCGGCGAGAAAAGCAGTCCGAACAACTGCACGACGAGCAGCGCACCCAGTCGGTCGGGCCGGTCGGGACCGTAGACGGCGCGCCAGGCGAACACCGCCAGCACGGCCGTCAGCACCACCGCGATCAGCACCGCGGGCTCGAAACCGGCGTCGTGGCCGACGATTCGTGAGATCGCGCCGCGCCAGGACTGGTTGAACGACGTCGCGACGGGACCGATCCGGTTGGCGTCGCCGAGCAGGTCGGTGAAGTAGTAGAGCGCCTGACCACGCAGTACCAGCCACGACACCAGCACAGTGCCGGCGAAGGTGACGGCCGCGAACACCGCAGCACCCCACCGGCGGACGCCCAGGAAATAGAGCCCCGTCACCGCGGGTGTCAGCTTCACCCCGGCGGCCAGACCGACCAGCAGACCGGACCACCACCAGCGGGTGCTGTAGACCGCGTAGAGAACGCCCAGTACGAGGATGACGTTGATCTGCCCGTAGTCGAACGTGCTGCGCAGCGGCTCGGTCCAGATGCCGACGGCCGTCCACGCCATGGCCAGCCGATGCGCGGGATCAGCAGAACCGATGAGCCGCAAGCTGATCCACACCACGCCGTAGAGCGCGCCGATGATGCCGACCTGCCAGCAGAACGCCAGCAAACCGAACGGCACGAAGTGCAGCGGATAGAACAGCACCGCCGCGAACGGCGGATAGGTGAACGGCAGCGGGAAGTCGGGCGTCTGGTCGGCGTAGACGTAGTCGTACAGCGGGTGGCCACTGCCGAGCGTCGCCGCGCCGCCGACGTACACGTGGAGGTCGACGAAGTTGGCTCCGTTGGGCACCAGGTAGGTCCAAGCGAAGCGCGCAGCGACGCTGAGCGCCAGCATCAGCGGCGCCCAGCGGAGAACTGATCGCGTGGCGGTGTTTATCGCATGACTGTAACGGTCGGTCACCCTTCGCCTTCCGATCAGTAACGGATCTATAAATGCCACACGTGTCACTTGAGTAACACCAGTAACTGAATAGCTTCGGTGATGACGCGCCACGACTTGGACCGGGAGGACCCCCAAAATGCGCACACGCACCACTGGAAAATTGCTGGCCACCAGCATGATTGCCGCCGCCGGAGCAGTGCCGGTGGCGATCGCGCTGAGCGCGGTCGCCGCCGCCGACCCGGCCCCCGCGGCCCCGGCCCCCGTCGTGCCCGGCACGCCGCTGGTCAACGAACTCGCCCAGGCTCCGGTCCAGGCGCTGTCGGGTGTCACCCAGGCCCTGACCTCGGGCGCGCCGGCCGCCGCACCGGCCGCTCCCGCCGCCACCGCGTCGGTGACCCTGCCCCAGAACCTGGTCCCCGGCGCCACCGCACCGGCGGCCGCTGCCCCGGCTGCCGCTGCTGCGCCGGCTCCGGCCCAGGGCCTGATCCCGTCGGCCAACATCAACCTGCCGCAGATTCCGGGCTCGCCCGTGCCGCTGCCGAAGCAGGTCGCCTTCCCCGGTGACCTGACCTCGCTGCTGCCGGCCGGTACCCCGCTGGCGAACCTGCTGCCGCAGCCCGCTGCTGCCGCCGCGCCGGCTGCGACCGCCGCAACCGCTGCGACCTCGCCGCTGACTGCACCGCTCGCCGCCGCGACCGCACCGCTGGCTGCCGCTGCTCCGGCCGCTGCCGCACCGCTGGCCGCCGCCACGGCTCCGCTCGCCGCTCCGTTGGCTGCCGCTCCGGCTGCGGCGTCGCCGCTCGCCACCGCACCCGCCGCGGTGGCGGCTGCCGCACCGGCAGCACAGGCCATCCCGGGCGTCGTGCCGGGACTCATGAGCCTGACCAGCCTCGCGCCGGTCATCACCTCCGGCTTGCCGTGATCCGCGCCGTAACCAGATAACCGATACGAAACCGGGGAGAGAGTCATGCAATCGAGGAAGCTGTTCGTCGCACTCGGCGCGTCCGTCGCACTCACGATCAGCGCGGCCACCGTCGCGCACGCTGATCCAGCGTCGCCACTGCCGTTGCCGCTGCCCATCGATGGCCTTCAGGCTCCTGGCCTGCCGGCCATGCAGACTCTCGCCCCGGTGATCCAGCAGGCCGCCGCTGACCCGGCGGGCGCCGCGGAGCTGCTCATGGCAGCAGCCCGGGCATTCGCCGGGAACAAGGCGGCACCGTCGGATTCGAAGAATCTGGCCAACGCCGTGAACCAGTTCGCCGCCGACCCGGCCGCGAACCACGTGCCGGCTCCCGGCGCGGTGCCGGGCGCCGAGGCCCACCTGCCCGCGGGCGTCGACCCGGTGCACGCCGTCGGCCCGGTGGCCGAGGCCGCACCGGCACCGGCCCCCGAAGCCGCACCCGCACCTGCGCCCGCCGCAGCCCCTGCTCCGGCGCCCGCTCCGGCACCCGCGCCGGCTCCGGCTCCGGCCCCTGAAGCCGTGCCGGCCGCCGCTCCGGTCACCCAGGCCGCCGCGACGGTCCCGGCTCCCGACGCCGCCCCGGCTGCGGCGCCGGCGCCCGCGCCGGCCGGCGCGTTCGGCCCGGGCACGCCCATCACGCAGGACTTCATGTACCCGTCGATCAGCAACGGCTGCGGCGCCGACGGCGGCAACATCCTGGCGACGGCCATCAGCGTCGCCGGTCCCGCGAAGATTCCGACCCCGGGCCCCGGCCCCGGCCAGACCGCCTACGTGTTCACCGCGGTGGGCACGCCCGGCCCCGCCGCCGAGCAGAAGCTGCCGCTGAACGTCACCTGGGTCAACCTGACCACCGGCAAGTCGGGCAGTGCGACCCTCAAGCCGCAGGCCGACATCAACCCGCAGGGCCCGACGACGCTGACCGCCATCGTCGACACCGGCTCGGGCAGCATCATGTCGACCATCTTCGGTCAGGTGACGACGACCGAGAAGCAGTGCCAGTTCATGCCCACCATCGGTTCGTCGGTGGTGCCGTAATCACAACATCTCTCGCGCCTGCTGTCGGCACGCGTCAGCTACCCGCTGTTCGCGGCCGTACAGCAGGCCGAAGGTGAAGCCGTTCTCGCCGGCCGTCGTGCCACTCGCCAGCGCCAAGCGGCGCAACAGGGCAGATGCGACCACGGTGTCCTGATGATCGCCCAGGACCGACTGAAACTGCTTGTAGTGCTTGACCGTTCGCTTCGTCTGCTTGGCGCCGCCGACATCCCGGCATAGCTCCGCGGCATACCGGGCGCGTTTGGCGGCCTTGCGGGCACGATGCAACAGTGCGGAGTCAAAATCATCGCCACCGAGCGCTGCGACGAGCCGTCGATCGGCTTTCCGCTGGGCCTTACGTGCCCGCTTGACGAGTTCGCCGATGCGCGTCTCGAGATCCACCGGCGGCGCAGTGCGCCATGACCGCAGCACCGTCATCATCGCCCGGTACCGCGGCGAGTCCATGGCCTCGGTGACGCGCACACGGGCGGGCAACTCGATCGCTTGCAACTCATTGCGAATGCGCGCCCGGACCGGACCCAGGACCAATTCCTCGGGCAACTCGTCGAGCGCTTCGGTGAATCTGCGCTGTTGCACCTGACAGTCGCGGACCTCGCCGAGCAGCCCGGCGAACCATCGCAGGTCCTCGTCGAGCTGCTCGACGGAGGTCTGATCCAGCAGCTTGCCGAACACCCGCAGCGTGCTCCGCAGCCGCCGGATCGCCACCCGCGTGTCGTGGATGGGATCCTGCCCACGCCGTAATTCGATGTCGCCCAACACGATCTGGTCGATCTGGGCGTCGAGGTAGCGGAGCAATGCGCGCGCCGCGGGCGACACGCGCTCGACGGACCGGATCTGCGGCAGGACGTGGGCGAGCTTCGACGGAAAGCGCGACGGCCGGGCGCCCGCGGCCTTCAGACGGCGGATGAGGCGCTTCGGAATCGACGGGGTGTGCGGCCCGAGTTCAACCTCGACCTCGCGCCAAGCGAGCAGCCGCTCGTTCGCCGATGCGCGCACCGAGTCGTCGGCAATTTCGGCATAGAGTTCGCCGGATCCGGGCTCGGCCAGCCGGTACCGATCTCGGACGGTGTGGATCGTGGCGATGCTCGCCAGTTGCTTGCCGAGGCTGATGCCACTGAGGAGTTCGGCGGCCGCATCGGGCAATTTCTCCGTGGACGTCCAGTGCAGTTCGACGCGCCCATCGGCCGCCGGGACCTTCAGCTGCCACCCCGTGTCAGCGTCGCCGGAGCGGCGACGCAACTGGACGCGGTGCGCGAGTAGGTCACGGTCGCTGGTGTCGTAGTAGTCGCTGGTGAGGTCGACGGTGTCGTGCTCGATGTCAGCGTCGGCGACGATGCCGCGTAGATCGGGCAACCGAAACCGGTCATCGACGTCCCACTTGCCTTCGCGTTCCAGAACCTCGTGCATACCCAGGGGCATAGCCGCGTACTCGGGCGATCAAACCAGCCGTGGCGTCGGGACGATACCGCGGTCAACCAGCCCACGGCATCGTCCCGACATGGCAGTCAGAGCTGAATCTGGCCACCGTCGACGGGCAATTCGGCACCGGTCATGAAGCTGCTCTGGTCCGAAGCCAGGAACAGCACCGCGGCCGCGATCTCCTCGGGGCGGCCCAACCGCTTCAGCGGTACCTGGGCAGCCAGGCCGTCAAGCAGATCCTGTTTCTGCTCGGCCGGTGCCAAGCCGGTCAGTCCAGGGGTCTCGATCGGGCCCGGGACGACGGTGTTGACCCGGATGTTGCGATCGGCGAGTTCGGCCGCCCACGTGCGACCAAGCGACCGGATGGCAGCTTTGGACGCGGCGTAGAGCCCGAACGCCGGAACACCTTCAGACGCGGCGGTGGAGCCGGCGAGGATGATCGACGCGCCGTCATTGAGCAGCGGCAGCGTCTTCTGCACGGTGAATACCGTGCCGGCCACGTTGCGGTCGAAGTTGTCGCGGTAGTGCTGCGGTGTCACATCGGCGAGGGTGGCGAAGTCGCCGCCGCCGGCATTGGCGAAGACGACGTCGAGCCCCGCGCCGTGCTCGGCGATCGCGGCGGCCAGGACGTCGAGTTCCTCGGGCTTGCTGATGTCGCTCTGGACACCGTGCGCACCGATGGCTGCAGCGGCCTCGTCGAGCCGCGCGCGGTCACGTCCCGTGATGAAGACGTACGCGCCCTCGTCCGCGAGGCGCTTTGCGGTCGCCAGGCCGATGCCCGACGTTCCTCCCGTGACCAGTGCCGTCTTGCCGTCGAGCTGTCCCATGATCGTTGTCCTCACTGTTGTGTGCTGTACGGCAGTCACAACATAGGTGATGTATCACCTATTCCACGGCATTCAGCACGGTCCACAGCCGAACGATACGCTCGTCGACGATCTCTGCGACGTCGAAACCCGATGCCACTGTGACACCGTCCGGCGCGCGAACCTCCCACGCCAGGAAACCCAGACCGCGTGTCTGGCGCACCGGGCCGGCCTTCACGAAGTGCAAGCCGGTCAGCTTTTCCTGCAGCTCAGCCGCCTTGGCATTCAACTGCTCGTGGCCGACGGTGATGCCGTCGTCATCGATCCACGTGACGTCGTCCGAGTAGGTCTCCGCGATCGCGGCGGCACGGAGCTGTGGATCGCGTTCATCGAACACGGCGAGCAGATTGGCTTCCATCAAACGGGCGATAACTTCGCTCATGAGGCTCCTTATAAGTGATTTATCACCTAAAATTAGCCCGGTGCGGGCGGGAGCGAGCTGTTGTGATCGAGGTTGACGTGAATGTGCTCCAGCGCCGCGGTGAACGGTCCGAGCAGGTTCTCCGGCAGCGGATCGAAGAACAGACTCCGCACCAGATCGACGTGCGCGGGTGCGGCTTCGGCGATCGCCCGCCGCCCGGCCACGGTCAGCACAACGTTGGTCGTGCGGCCGTCCTCGGTGCTCGGGCGGCGCTCGGTCAAGCCGCGTTCTTCCATGCGCCGCAATTGATGCGAGAGCCGGCTGCGTTCCCAGCCGATCTGCGCGGCCAGGTCACTGACCCGCAGGCCGCCGCCGTCGTCGCCGCTGAGCGCGACCAGCACGTCGTAGTCGGCGAGCGAGAGCCCCGAGTCGGCTTGCAGCTGCCGGTTCATCTCGTAGTTCATCCGAAGCTGTACCCGCATGTAGGCCACCCAGGCCCGCTGTTGCTTCGGCGTCAGCCAGCCCCGCTCGGGAGTCGGCTCCCCTGCCTTTCTCGGCGTCACGGTCGCCAGTATGACGGCCGGACACGACCCGACTACACAGCAGCGAGCGTGGCTACCCCCCAACGGCAGCCACGCTCGCTTTTTGGGTGGCTCAGTAAGCCATGAAGAGGATCATCTCGCGGTCGTACTCGCGACCGGGGTGCTGCTCGGCGAGGTGGGCCTGGGTCTTCTCGACCAGATCGTCCTCGTCGCTGCCGGAAATCGCCTCGCCGCAGGGGCAATTCAAGTGTGTCTTAGCCATACACATCACCATCCCATACGCATGATGGTCGGTATGGAGATTTACGACGTCATGCGCACGACCGGGGCTGTCCGCAAGTTCAGCGGCGAGCCCCTGCCCGACGAGGTGCTCGAGCGCATCCTCGACAACGCGCGCTTCGCCCCGAGTGGCGGCAACCGTCAGGGTGCGCGGGTGATCGCGGTCCGTGACGTCGAAACCCGCAAGAAGCTGGGCGAGCTGTCCAAGCCCGGCGCCCGGCAGTACATCGCGCAGATCGCCGCCGGCGAAGGACCGTGGAACCCGTTGCAGCCCTGTGGTGTTGACCCCGCGGTCGTCGAGGCCACGCCGGTCCCCGACGGCATGGTCACCGGGACGCTGCTGGGCGCCGAGGTCGTGCTCGTCGTGTGCCTGGATCTCGGTGTGGCGGCGGCGTTCGATCAGCACCTGGATCGCATCGGCGTGATCAGCGGCGCGTCGATCTACCCGTTCGTCTGGGGCATCCTGCTGGCCGCGCGCAACGAGGGCTACGGCGGCGTGCTGACGACCATGGTGGTCGCGCAGGAGCCCAAGGTGCGCGAACTGCTCGGCATCCCCGACAACTACGCCGTGGCGTGCATGCTGCCGCTGGGCAAGCCGGTCAAGCAGGTGACGAAGCTGACCCGGCGTCCGGTTTCGGAGTTCGCCACCCGCGAGCGGTTCGACGGTCCGCCGCTCTGATCGCGTCGAGCGCTCAGGCCTTGGCGGCCTTCGCCGCTGCCTTCATCTGCTTCTTGTAGGCACGAACCTGATCCAGTGAGCCCTTGTCGACGACGTCGGCGACGGACATGTGCGTGCCCTGCTTCCCGTAGTCGCCGGCCGCGGCGCGCCAGCCCTCGGGCGTGACGCCGTACTGCTTGCCGAGCAGCGCCAGGAAGATCTTGGCCTTCTGCTCGCCGAATCCGGGCAGCGCCTTGAGCCGGCGCAGCACCTCTTTACCGTCGGGGTCACCGGTGGTCCACAGGGCCGCGGCGTTACCGTCGTACTCGTCGACGATCACCTGCGACAGGGCCTGCACACGCTTGGCCATGGAGCCCGGAAAGCGGTGCACCGCAGGGGTTTGCGCGAACAGCTCGGCGAACTTGTCAGGGTTGTACTCGGCGATCTCGCGGGCGTCGAGCGAGCCCATCCGGTCCTCGAGCTTCTTCGGTCCGGCGAACGCGACTTCCATCGGAATCTGCTGATCCAAGAGCATCCCGACCAGCAGTGCGAACGGGTTGGACTCCAGCAGTGCGTCGGCGGACGGCTCCTGAACCAGCTGCAGCTTCGACATCACGTCAGTCTAGGACTCTGGTGAGCGCACCCCGATTACGACGGTTCGTAGTTTCTGCGTCGGCGCGATATGCGAACGTGTAAGCCGATAACCGGTGGACATGCCTGTAGGGGGACGGACATGAGACGTACAGTCGCGGCATTTTTCGCGGCGGTGGCTGCCGCAGTGGCGCTGGCCGGCGCGGCCAGCGCCATACCCGACCAGGGCACGCCGGAATTCGACCAGTACCTGCAGGGCCTGGAGCGCAACGGCTACAACCTCAACCCCGACACCGCCTGGCGCGTGGCGCACCAGGCGTGCATCGGCGGCATCCCCGGCTACATCAATCTCGAACTGGCCGCACAGGGCGTCATCGGGCCCGGCGCGCAGCAGCGCGTGATGGACGTGGCCCGCAAGTACGCCTGCCCGGTTCAGTAACCGCACTCACGCACTGGCCAGCAGGCCTTTGAGTTCGGCGCGGCCGTCCTCGTCGAGCGGCAACAGCGGCGGACGCGGATCACCGGCATTGCGCCCCAGCAGATCCAGCCCGGCTTTGACGGTCGTCGGCAGACCACCGGCGACGATGAAGCGCAGCAGCGGCGCGAGTTCGTCGTAGATCTCCTGGGCACGCACCCGATCACCGTTGCGCACCGCGTCGTACAGCTCGACGCAGGGCCGCGGGCGCAGATTCGGTGCGGCCGTGCACCATCCGGACGCACCGGCGAGTAGCGCGTCGAGCACCAATGGATTGCTTCCGTTGTAGAACGGCAGCGCCCCGCCGGAGAGCTCCTTGATGCGCAGCATCCGGGTCAGGTCGCCCGTCGATTCCTTGACCATGCGCACGTTGTCGATGTCGTTGAACATCCGCACCAGCAGTTCCGGCGCCATGTCGATGCCGCTGGTGGCGGGGTTGTTGTAGACCATGATCGGCAGGTCGACGGCGGCCGAGATGCTGGCGTAGTGCTGGAAAATCTCGCGCTCGTTCAGCTTCCAGTACGAGATCGGCAGCACCATCACCGCGTCGGCGCCGGCCTGCTGCGCGTACCGCGCGCGCCGAATGGTGTTGGCAGTGGTCAGGTCTGAGGCCCCGACGATGACGGGGACGCGGCCGGCGACGGTACGGACCGTGGTGTCGACGACGGCGTCGAACTCGTCCTCGGTGAGGTACGCCGATTCGCCGGTGCTGCCCAGCGGAGCGATGGCGTGCGCGCCGGTGCTGATGAGTTGTTCGACGACGGCGACCAGTGTCTCGGTGTCGACGGAGCCGCCGTCAGCGGTGAACGGGGTGATCGGGTAGGCGATGATGCCGTGAATCCTGGGTGTCTCGGTCATGGGTCAGGTCCTTTCCAGAGTTGGTCAGTGGTCGAGGGCGTCGGGGTGGCGCACCAGGGCACGGCGCGCGTAGTAGGCGAAGTTGGCGACGCTGCGTTTGGGCGTCAGCGTCCAGTCATGGGCCTCGCGGGCCAGCCGGTCGGGCAGCGGAGCGATGGTGCCGGCAGCCATGGCGGCCAGCTGGAGCTTGGCGCCGCGTTCGATGAGCATGGCCAGTGAGCAGGCTTCCTCGACGCTGGCGCCGGCGACGACCTGACCGTGGTGGGCCAGCAGGATCGCCTTCTTGTCCCCCAGCGCACCGGAGATGATCTCGCCTTCCTCGTTGCCGACGGGCACGCCCGGCCAGTCCGCCAGGAAGGCGCAGTCGTCGTACAGCGGCGCGATGTCCATCTGCGACACGACCAGGGGCACTTCGAGCATCGAGAGCGCCGCGACGTGGAACGGGTGCGTGTGCACGATGCAGTTCACATCTGGCCGGGCGCGGTAGATCCAGGAGTGAAAACGGTTGGCAGGGTTCGCCATTCCACCGCCGTCGAGGACGTTGAGATCTTCGTCGACGAGCAGCAGGTTGCCCGCGGTGATCTCGTCGAAGCCCAGCCCGAGCCGCTGCGTGTAGTACGTGCCGGGCTCCTCGGCGCGGGCGGTGATCTGCCCGGCCAGGCCCGAATCGTGGCCGGCATCGAACAGCGCCCGGCAGGTCAGCGCCAGCTTCTCGCGGACCGTCAGGTCGGACTCCGCGATATGGCGGTTCAGCCCGTCTTCGGCGCGCTGCATCAGTTCAATCTTGGAATCGTGCATGGTGTCGGTCATCGGAACCTCCCTCAGCCTCGGTGCGTGGCCGCACCTCAATGACACATTGCCGACCATAGGACACAAAGTGTCATGCAGTCAATGCGGTATCCTCATCGTCGTGAGTGGCCTGTTGCGTGCGGTGCGCCAGCAACGCGGGATGACGCTGGAGGAGCTGGCAGCCGGCACCGGGTTGACCAAGAGCTACCTGTCCAAGGTCGAGCGCGGCCAGAGCGTGCCGTCGATCGCCGCCGCGCTCAAAATCTCCCGGACCCTCGATGTCGATGTGGCACAACTCTTTTCCGATGACCCCGACGTCACCACCTTCGCCGTCGAGCGCGCGGCCGACCGCGGCACCGCCCGCAACCACGCGATCGCGGCGGGCATGCTCGGGAAAGCCATGTCGCCATTCGTCGTCCGCCCGGGCCGGCAGTTCACCGCCCATGTCCATCCGACGCATCCCGGTCAGGAGTTCGTGTTCGTGCACTCCGGGACCGTCGAACTCAACTACGACGGCCGCCTCGTCGAGCTGTCCACAGGTGACTGCGCCTACTTCGACGCGGCCACGCAGCACAAGCTCCGCCAGGTCGGCGACGAGACCGCCGAGGTGATCGTCGTGACGTCTCCCGCACCACCGCGCACCGTCCGATGAGCGCCACGGAATGCCAGCGGGTCTTGCCCGTGTTGCCTTACCCGTGCTCCAGACTCGAACCGTGACCTCGCGCCTTGGTTTTCCGCTGCTGGCCTACGCCTTCGCCGCCATCATGCTGGGCACCACGCTGCCGACGCCGATCTACGCGCTGTACGCCCACGAACTGCACTTCGCGGTCCTGACGACGACGGTCATCTTCTCGGCCTACGCCATCGGCGTGCTGGCCGCGCTGCTGCTGTTCGGCCGGTGGTCCGACGCCGTCGGCCGGCGTCCGGTGCTGATCGCGGGTGCGGTGGCCGCCATCGCGAGCGCCGTCGTCTTCCTCTATGCCGACAGCGTGCCGTTGCTGCTGGTGGGACGCCTGCTGTCCGGGTTGTCGGCGGGCATCTTCACCGGTACCGCGACGGCCGCCGTCGTCGAGTCCGTGCCGGAGGACCGGCGCGAGCAGGCCGCGGCCGGCGCCACCATCGCCAACATCGGCGGACTGGGCGCCGGGCCCGTCGTGGCCGGCCTGCTGGTGCAGTACGCGCCGCACCCGCTGCAACTGCCGTTCCTCGTGCACATCGTGCTGGCCGTGCTGGCCATCGCCGCGGTGTGGCTGGTCCCCGAAACGTCGAACCGCACCGGCCGAATCGGTTTCCAGCGGCTGTCGGTCCCCGCCGAGGTCCGGGCCACCTTCGTCCTCGCGGCCACTGCCGCCTTCGCCGGATTCGCGGTGATGGGCCTGTTCACGGCGGTGGCACCGTCGTTCGTCAGCAGCGTCATCGGCATCGACAACCACGCCGTCGGCGGTGCTGTCGCGGCATCGATCTTCGCCGCCTCCGCCGCCGCGCAACTGGCCGGGCGGCGCCTGCATCCCCCGCGGGCCGTCGCGCTGGGCTGCGCGATCCTGGTCGCGGGGATGGCGATTCTGGCTGTGGCCCTGCAATTTTCATCGCTGGCCGGCCTGCTGGTCGCCGCTGTCGTGGCCGGCATCGGGCAGGGCATCAGCTTCAGCCGGGGCTTGGCGGCCGTCGTGGAAGGCACCGCGACCGAGCGTCGCGCCGAAGTCAGTTCGACGTACTTCGTCGTGGCCTACGTGGCCATCTCGCTGCCGGTTGTCAGCCTGGGCTTCGCCGCGCAGCGGTGGGGTCTGCAGGCGGCCGGGGTCAGCTTCGCCGTCATCATCGCGGTCCTGGCAGCCGTCTGCCTGGCCGCCGTTCTCTGGCAGGAACGCCGCAGGTCAGCCTGATTTGAGTAGCAATACCTAGGGGTCGGGCCCTTACGTTCAAAGGCATGACCACCCGCGTCTTTCCTTCTGCTGCCGAGATCGCGCAGCGCACGCCGGCCGACCGTGACCGCGCCATCGACGTCATCCGCATCGTGTCGCTGGTCGGCGTCGTCGCCGGGCACACGATCATGGCGACCAGCATCATCGACGACGCGGTCTTCCGCTGGGGCAACCTGCTGACCACGTCCGTGGTGTTCCAGGCTCTGACCTGGGTGTTCCAGATCATGCCGCTGTTCTTCTTCGCCGGCGTCGCGGCCTCGGTCGGCTCGTACGGGAGCGGGACGAGCTGGGGCGGATGGCTGCTCAAGCGCTGCACCCGGCTGTACCGGCCGGTGTTCTACTACCTGGCCTTCTGGGCCGCGGCGTTGCTGATCCTCAAGCCGCTGCTGCCGATCCACGTCTACGAACCCGTCGCCGGCATCAGCACGCAGCTGTTGTGGTTCCTGGGTGCCTACGTGCTGGTGCTGGCCGCGGTGCCGCTGCTGGCGCGCATCACGACCCTCGGCCGGCTCATCGCCTCGGTGGCCGGCACCTACGCCCTGGTCGCGCTCGTAGACGCCATCCGCATCAACGACCACGCCTGGGCCGCGCTGGGCTACCTGAACTTCGTGGTGTGGCTCATCCCCGGCATGCTCGGGGTGGCGTATCGCCGTGGGCTGCTGACCACCACGGCCGCCCTGCGTGTGGGCCTCGGGATGCTGGCGGTCAACGTGGCGCTGGTCTGGATCGGCCCGTATGAGCTGAGCCTCGTCGGCATCGAGACGCAGCACATCAAGAACATGACGCCGCCGTCGCTGCTGCTGGCCGGCCACGCAATCATGATGTGCGCGTTCGCGATTGCGGCCGCCCCGGCCATCAGCCGCTGGGCCGCCCGACCGCAGGTGTGGCGCCTCGCGGTGATCGGCAACACCGGCGCCATGACGCTGTACCTGTGGCACATGCCCGCCCTGCTCGGCATGCACCTGGCCTTCGACCTCGCGGGCCTGCCCCGCTACCCCGGCCAGCCGCATTTCCTGGTCTTGAGCGTCTACCAGATGACGATCATGACGGCGCTGGTCGCCGGGCTGTTCCTGTTCCTGCGCCCGCTGGAGAACAACCCGCTGCCGCTGTGGGACGGCGGCCGGGTCTCGGCACCGGGTTGGCGCAGCGCGACCGTCGGCACACTGTTGGTCATCGCCGGCGCCGCCACCCTGGCGTCAGTCGGCTGGGGCCTGAAAGACACCGGCCTGCAGTGTGTTTCGGTGATGCTGGCGGCGCTGCTCGCGGCTCGGCTGCTGGCCCGACAAACGGCGTGACCGATGCCCATGCGGCGCCGGGGCACCGCTCTGAGATGGCCGACATGACTTCGGAACTCGATATCACTGGCGATACCGGGTTCCGAAGTCGTATGGGTCAAGACAGCCGGTGACTGCAGTGACGGCTGCGAACACCGTCACCCGGTACTATCCGCTCTTACGACGGAACTCCCGGCGCCCACCGCCGACCGCGCCGTGCGACTTCGATTGCTTGGCCCCGCCGTCCCGGTGGGCGGTGCCGCCGGCGGAACCGGCCTTCTTACGCTCGAGCGCCTCGCGGAACTTGCGCTTGGTCTCGTCGGACGATGCTGAACCTTCGGCGGAGTTCTCGGCCATGCACGCAGACTAGCGCGTTCAGCGCACGCCCGGAGGCAGCCCGTACAAGTGAGTGATGGGCATGGTGAGTAGGACCCGGCGGTCGGCCACCATCGCCCGGCGATAGTCGTCCCAGTCCGGGTGTTCGCCGGAGATGTTGCGGTACAAGGTAATCAGGCCTTCGACGGTGTCGTCGTCGGGTGCCGCGGCGGGCGGGCTCAGCACCGCGTCCCCCTCGGCCACCGCGTACGCCCACCCGTCGTCGGATCGGACGTAGATCGACGCCCGGGCGTCGCGCCGCAGATTGCGCGTCTTGGCCCGGGGTTCGGTGACCGACACCCCGATGGTGACGGCCCGTGGGTCGAAGTAATAGGACACGTTCGACAACTGCGGTCGACCGTCGCGCTTGATGGTGGCCAGTACGCCCAGCGAATTGTCGCTGATCAGCGCGAGCAGCTTGTCTTCGAAGACCTGACGGGTCATGGGACCCAGCGTACGGGGCAACTGCCTACCATTGGGTGTCATGACGGAGTTCGTATGACGCGCTACGCGGTGTTTCTGCGCGGCGTCAACGTCGGCGGCGTGAATCTGAAGATGGCGGAGGTCGCCGCCGCCTTCCGCGAGGCCGGCTTCGACGACGTCAAGACGCTGCTCGCCAGTGGCAACGTGGTGTTGTCCAGCGCCGCGAAGGCGGCGACGGTGCGCACGAAAGCCGAAGCGGCGCTTCGGGAATCGTTTGGCTACGACGCCTGGGTGCTGGTGTACCCCATCGAGGAACTCCGGACCATCTCGGCGGACTACCCCTTCGAGCGTGAGGTCGACGGCCACCATTCCTACATCACATTCGTCAGTGACCCCGCTGTCCTGGACGAGCTGGCGGCGCTCGAACCGGTGGGCAACGAATTGATCAGCCGCGGTCACGGTGTCGTGTATTGGCAGGTGGCGCGCGGCGACACCCTGAGCAGTGCGATCAGCAAAACCATGGGCAAGAAGCGCTACAAGTCGTCGACCACCACGCGCAATCTGCGGACGGTCGAGAAAGTGCTGGCTGCAGGCGGCTAGTTCATCCCGGTCCAAAGGCGGTGACAGACAGCGAAAGTGAACCCGGTCGGGCAGTATGGCCGGATGATTCCGCTCTCCTGGACGCCGGTCGGACCGGACGCCGCCGTCGTCGGCCCCGATGAACGGCTCAGCTGGCCCCGCACCATCGGTATCGGTGCCCAGCATGTGGTGGCGATGTTCGGCGCCACCTTCCTGGTGCCGGTGCTGACCGGTTTCCCGCCGGCCACGACGCTCTTGTTCTCCGGCATCGGGACGATCGCGTTCCTCCTGATTACCGGAAACCGACTGCCGAGCTATCTCGGCTCGAGCTTCTCGGTGATCGCACCGGTGACCGCCGCGACCGCGGCACACGGAACCGGCAGCGCGCTGGGCGGTCTGATCGCCGTGGGCCTGCTGCTGATCCTGGTCGGCGGGGTGGTGCATCTGGTGGGCACGCACTGGCTGGATGTGACGCTGCCGCCGGTGGTCACCGGCGCGATCGTCGCGCTGATCGGTTTCAATCTGGCGCCGGCGGCGAAACACAATTTCGAGAAGGGGCCGCTGGTCGGGCTGGTGACGCTGGTGCTGTTGGTCGCGACCCTGGCGTTCTTCCGCGGCATCATCGGCCGGCTGGCGATCTTCCTGGCCGTGGTCATCGGCTACCTGCTGGCGCTGGCGCTCGGCGATGTGGACACCGCGGCGATCGCCGCCGCGCCGTGGATCGGGTTACCCGAATTCCACGGTCCGTCATTCAGTCTGGCGGTCCTGCCGATGTTCCTGCCGGCGGTGATCGCGCTGATCGCCGAGAACATCGGGCACGTGAAGTCGGTGGGCCAGATGACCGGGAAGGATCTGGATCCACTGATGGGCCGGGCGCTGGCGGCCGACGGCGTGGCCACCGTGCTGGCCGGCGCGGGCGGTGGCTCGGCCACCACCACCTACGCCGAGAACATCGGAGTGATGGCCGCGACGCGCATCTATTCGACCGCCGCGTACTGGGTGGCTGCCGCCGTGGCCGTCGCACTGTCGTTGTGCCCCAAGGTCGGTGCCGCTATCTCCGCGATCCCGCCCGGCGTGCTCGGCGGGGCGACCATCGTGCTCTACGGTCTGGTCGGCATCCTCGGGGTGCGAATCTGGCTGACCAACCACGTGGACTTCTCCCAGCCGATCAACCAGATGACCGCCGCCATCCCGCTGATCATCGGCATCGCCGATTTCACCTGGCAGGCCGGGCCGTTGACGTTCACCGGCATCGCGCTCGGATCCGTTGCCGCGCTGGTGATCTACCACAGCATGCGTGGGCTGACCGCCCTTCGCGGCAGGACGGGTCAGCCGGCCCAGACGTCCTCGACGTAACGGTCGGTGTTGACCAGTCCGGCCAGCCAGGCGCGAGCGGCGTCGTCGTCGGCGCCGGTCTTGCTGCGGTAGATGTCCTGGAACGCCGCGCGTACCGCGGGGGCCATCCGGGCGCCGTCGCCGCATACATAGACGTGGGTGTCGTTGTCCGGGTTTCCGAGCATGTCCCAGACCTCGTCGGCGTCCGCGGCGATCCGGTCCTGCACATACTTGACCTCATCACCGGCCCGCGAGAACGCCGGGCGCATCCGCACGACGCCGAGACGTTCGGCGTCCTCGGCCTCGTCGCGGAACAGGTAGTCCACGTCGGGGTGCCGCACGCCGAAGAAGCACAGCGCGGCGGTGAACGGCTCCCCGGCTTCCAATGCGCCGAGCCGGTCTCCGATGAATCCCCGGAACGGGGCCACACCCGTCCCGGCGCTGACCAGGATGACGTTGCGCATCGGATCGGCACCGGCACGGAAGGCCTGCCGAGCCGGATCGACCCGCATCCGGATCTGCTGTCCCGGAACGGCACCCGCGAGATAGCTGGATGAGACGCCACGGAAGACACCGGAGCCCGACCGGGCCGGCCCTTCCAGCACCCCGACGACCAACTCGACTTCCCGGACCCGGCGGCGAGACGAGGTGGCGATCGAATAGTGCCGCGGGGACATGGGTTCGAAGAGCTCCAACAACTCTTGGCGGCTCAGCTTGGTGGCCGGGAACTCTGCCAGGCAATCGGTGATGCTCAACGCGCGGGCCTCGGGGTCGTCGGCCAGGGCGGTCAACGCGGCACGTTCCGGTGGACACGGGTTGGCGGCCGCGAGCCGCAGCAGCTGACTGCGGGTCGCCGGCTTGCGGAGTTCGAGGAAGTGCGTAAGCAGTTCGCGCACAGTGACTTCCCGGTCAATCGGGATGGCCCGCCGCGTACTGCGCCGTGGATTGATCGAGATGCGGCGATCCAGGCGCAGGTCCAGCAGCTCACCGACCTCGTCCACCAGGGCGGGGCTGTTGTCCGGCAATACGGTCAGGTGGTCGCCGGTCTGGTAGTCGACGCCGTCGGGCAGCGCGATCCGGATCAGCCTCTTGTCCTGTCCGAATTCGGACCCGGTGTCCACCAACGGAATGTTGTCCAGCACCGTCGCCGGCTGGACTTGATGGCGGGCATCGATCGCGGCCGTGACCGGCCCGTCGATGGCACGCAGATCGTAGAGCGACTCGTCGGCCACAGGCTCGTCGGCGACGAGGGCGCCGAAGACACCGCCGAGCGCATTCCACAGTGCGACCGAGAAATCCTCCACCACACCGGCGAAGTCGCCCGAAGTATCGGCTTCGGCCATCGGAATCAGTTGTGTGGCACCGAGTTCCGCGAGCCGGGCGTCGATCCGTCGTGGTATCGCCATGTACGTCTCGGCCCAGTTGCGATCTCCGACACCGAGAACCGCGTACGGCACCGCCGGTACTTGATCCGTCGATCCATCCAGCCAGTCCACGAAGGCCCGGGCATCGTCGGTCGGCATCCCGTTGTACGACGCCGCGACGATCACCACGGCGCCCTGGTCCGGCAGTGCCGCGGTTGCGGAATCCAGTGCGGCGACGGTCGTTTCGTAGCCGAGGTCGACGGCCTCATCGCCGAGTTGCTGCGCCAACGACCGGCAGTTTCCGAGGTTCGAACCATGCAGCACAAGCAGTTTCGTGCCGGGCGGCACCGCCGCACGGGACTGCGTCACCGGCGCGGCCGCGACGGCCGCCGGAGCCTGCCGCCGCTCCTCCGGGGTTCGGCGGACGAGCCGCACGTGAAAGCCCTCCGGCTTGCGCAACACGTCGCTGTGAGTTCGCAAGGTGTAGTGCCCGACGTCGACGAACCGGTAGCGGTGCACCAGGGTCGCGATCGCCATGGTCGCTTCGTGCAGCGCGAACTGGCGGCCGATGCACGACCGCGCGCCGGTGCCGAACGGCTTGAACAGGTTGACCGGTCGCTGCCCGGCCCGTTCAGGCCCGAACCGGTCCGGATCGAAGATCTCGACGTTGTCGCCCCACTCTGGTTGCCGATGTAGCGACGACGTCAGCACCGTCACGGCTTCACCCTGCCGCACCGGGTACTGGCCTCCGATGACGGTGTCTGCCAAGGCCATTCGATCGAATTCCCGCACCGGCGGGGACAGACGCAGCGCTTCGTCGATGATCTGGCGGATGTAGGTGAGCTTGCCGATCTCGTCGAACGCCGGCACATGGTCGTCGTCGGGGCCGAACACCGCGTCCGCCTCGGCTTGCGCCCGGTGCAGCACCGCCGGGTTCTTGACGATGCTGTACAGCGCCGTCGGCATCAGGATCGACGTCGTGTCCTGGCCGGCGACCAGGAACGTGGCGATCTGGTTGCGGATGCTGTTGTCGTCCAGGATCGGCTTGCCGTCCGGACCGGGCTGCAGCATCAGGGCCAGGAGGTCGTCGAGGTCCACCTCCCCCGCGCGATGCCGGCCGATGAGGTCGGTGATGAAGCTGAACAGCTTGCCGCGCTCGGTCTCGAACACCGCCTGGTCGGCGTTGGGTCCGAGCAGGACCTGGTTCAGCGTGGCCGCGAAACTCGCTGGGATGTCGGCGAGCCCTTCGTGCTGGTAGGAGTCGAAGCGGGCCCCGAAGCCGGCCAGGCCGACGGTGTCCATGGCCAGCTTGGCGAGGTCCCCCGCGACGTCGACGGTGCGGGTGCCGACGGCCGCGTCCCACTGCGCGAGGAGCTGCCGGTTGATGTCCAGCATGGCCGGGTGGTAGCTGCGCAGGCCGCTGAAGCTGAAGCCGGGGATCAGGACGTCGTGGGCTTCCTGCCAGCCTTCCTCGCCGGGGTAGGCGGTGAAGAGTCCGTTGCCGACCACGGGACGGAACCGGGCCAACCGGCCCGTCAGCGCTTTGGTGAACCGGGTCTCGTCGCAGAGCTCGTCGACCAGGGCCAGCGAGCACGCATAGAGCCGCCTGCCGGGCCCGAGGTCGGCGTAGAACAGCGGGCCGTACTGCTCGGTGAGCAGATCCAGCGGCAACGAATACGGCCGCCCGGGCACCGGCCCGGGCGGCAACTCGACACCGACAGCCGAAGGGACACCGGGAATCTCGGGCGGCACCGCTGGCGAGAAGCTCTCCATTCACGCCAGCGTAAACGGCCGCCCTGAGTGCCGATCAGGAAACCGGCACGACCTCCCGGGTTTTCGTGGGTGCGACGGCCGAGAACCGCAGGTTCGGGTCCGTGACTGCGCCGTGCCTCAGCACCTCGCGGTCGAAGTTGTAGTTCATCGACATCACCCAGGGGCCTTCCGCGCCCTGCCGGGGCAGGGTGTCTGCCACCCGCTGCACGTATCCCGCCGCGAAGTCCAGCAGGGGCTTGGTCTCCATGCCCGCATCGTCGAACTCCGGCCGGACGCTGTCGAATCCGTTTTCGTCCATGTGGCGCAGCAGTCGGCAGAAGTGCTCGCACAGCAGGCCGACCTTGAGTGTCCACGACGAGTTGGTGTAGCCGAAGGCGAAGGCGAAATTCGGCACACCCGACAGCATGATGCCCTTGTAGGCGACGGTGTCAGACGGCCTCACCGCCCGCCCGTCGACGGTCAGCGTCATCCCGCCGAACATCTGGACGTTCAAACCCGTTGCGGTGACGATGATGTCGGCGTCCAGGTGCTGTCCGGACTCCAGCTCGATGCCGGTCTCGGTGAAGGTCGCGATCCGGTCGGTGACCACCGTGGCCTTGCCGCTGCCGATCGCCTTGAACAAGTCGGCGTCGGGCACCGTGCACAGGCGCTGATCCCACGGCTTGTAGTCGGGGCTGAAGTGGGTGTCGACGGGGTAGCCCGCGGGCAGCTCGCGGGCGTTGGTCCAGCGGATCACCCGCCGGGCGGCGGCCGGGTACTTCTGGCACAGGGTGTACACCGCGCGCTGCCGAATGACGTTTTTCCGCCGGGCCAACGCGTAGCCCCGGTCGGCGCCGAGCACGCGGCCGGCCACGTTGGCGAAGGCGTCCTTGGACGGGACGGGAAGGATGTAGGTCGGCGAACGCTGCAACATGGTGACGTGCGCGGCCTTGGCCGCCATCGACGGCACCAGCGTCACCGCGGTCGCGCCGCTGCCGATGATGACGACCTTCTTGCCGGTGTAATCCAGGTCTTCGGGCCAGTGCTGTGGGTGTACGACCTGGCCGGTGAACCGGTCGCGACCCGGGAACTGCGGCGTGAAGCCCTTGTCGTAGCGGTAGTAGCCACCGGCGCAGAACAGCCAGTTGGCGGAGATTTGCACCAGCTCGTCGGTGTCGGTGCGCTCGACGTCGACGAGCCACCGCGCGGTGGTGCTGTCCCACGCGGCGCCTAGCACCTTGTGGTGGAACCGGATGTTGCGGTCAATGTTGTTCTCGCGGACCGTCTCGCGCAGGTAGGCGAGGATCTTGTCGGCGGAGGCGATGGCATCCTCGTCGCGCCACGGCTTGAACTCGTAACCAAAGGTGTGCAGGTCGGAGTCGGAGCGAATGCCGGGGTACCGGAACAGGTCCCAGGTGCCGCCGGTCGCGCCGCGGGATTCCAGGATGGTGTACGACCGCCCGGGATGTTCCTGCTGCAGGTAGTAGGCGGCGCCGATGCCGGAGATGCCGGCGCCGACGATCAGCACGTCGACCTGCGTTGTGTTGGCGGTGTGCTCCATTGCGAACTCCCTGTTGGCGGTGATGGGCGTGGCAATAATGGTGGCGCGCGGCGAGCCCCGACTGAAGGTCAAAACATCTCAGTTTTTGCTGCCTGCGGTGCAGAATGCACCACAGGCGATACGCTCAGCCCATGGACGGGGCGCAGCCATCACCGCAGGTACGGGACCTGATTCGACAGTGCGCCCAGGTGGTCGTCAATGCCCCTGCAGCATGGCTCGAAGAACTCGACCGCGCCGTGCTGGGCGCCAATCCGGCCATCGCGTCCGATCCCGAGCTGGCCGGGGCCGTCAGCCGGAGCAACCGCTCGAACCTGTTGTTCTGGGGTGCGGCCAACGTGCGCGATCCCGGCGCACCGGTACCGCCCAACGCCGGCGCCGAGCCGATGAGCGTCGCCAGAGAAATGGTCCGTCGCGGCGTCGACTCGTACACCTTGGACGCCTACCGGGTCGGCGAAGGTGTGGCATGGCGACGCCTGATGGACATCGCCTTCGAACTGACCTCCGACCCCGTCGACCTGCACGCGATGCTCGACGTCTGCTCACAGTCGATCAGCGACTTCATCGAGGCCACCCTGGCGGCCATCGCCGCCCAGATCGAACTCGAGCGCGACGAGCTCACGCGCGGTAGCCACGCCGAGCGGCGTGCGACGGTCGCACTGCTCCTTGAAGGCGCCCCGATCCCCCGTCAACGCGCCGAAAGCCGGCTGGCTTACGGACTCGGCGGCACCCACACCGCCGCCGTCATCTGGACCAACAACCCGAACGGCGACCTGTCCCAATTGGACCGGGCCGCTGAGGCTTTCGGGCAAGCAGCTGGCGCCCGACCACTCAGCGTCCTGGCCAGTAGCGCCACGCGGTGGGTGTGGGCACCCGGCGCCGTCGACGTCGACGCCGTGGCGTCAGCCGCCGGCCCCGAAGTGCGCGTCGCGATCGGTTCGACCGGCGCCGGGGTCGACGGGTTCCGGCGCAGCCACATCGACGCCATCACCACCCAGCAGATGATGGCGCGGCTGCACTCGCCCCAGCAGATCGCCGAGTACACCGATATCGAACTCGTGGCACTGCTCACCGCGGACGCCGACCGCGCGGCGGTGTTCGTCAAACGCGTCCTCGGTGAGCTCGAGACCGCGAGTCCCGAATTGCGTTCCGCGGTGCGCGCGTTCGTCCGCGAGCAGTGCAACGTGTCCCGCGCCGCGGCCAAGCTCTTCACGCATCGCAACACCTTGCTGCGCCGGCTGGCCCGTGCCGACGAACTGCTGCCGCGCCCCCTCGCCGACAACAGCGTCGAAGTCGGCGTCGCGCTCGACGTGTTGCACTGGCGCGGTTGAGGTTTCACCGCCGGAAATAACCACTCGGTTTTGTCGCCCGGCGCTGTTACCGTTGATTCCATGGCTTTTCTGCATGACGACCAGCTCGCCGAGGTGTCTTCGACGCCGACGGCGGCTTTGTCGTACGCAGGCACCGTCAGCTCCATAGCCCGGCACGAATCGAGTGAGCAGAGCAGCATCCTCTGGCAGCCCATGCGCTTCCGGTCATTCCGCCGTACTTCCGCCGCGCATACCGGCGTGCGCGGCGGCCGGAAGCTCGGGCCAGAAGACAACTCTCACAAATTCCACAATCTTGCAGTTTTCGCTGGCAGGAACGTCGCCTGACGTTCCTGTAGTTCAGTGCACCCAATTACGTTGCACGGCAACAAATTATCGGCAATTTTTCCCTGGACAGCATCGGGTTCGGTGCGCATCATTGATCACACGCCGGATCGATCCGGACATGCAGTGCGGTACGAATCAACCTGCACTGTAAGAACTTTGAGAACTCCATAGTGTTGGCATTCGCGCTCGTGGCGAAAACTTCGGCAGACGCGCCCGGCTCAAACCCGGGTGCCGGTAGCCCCGGCGTGCAGGTTCAAGTCCTGCCGAGCGCACGCATGCCCCGCTGGCCCAACTGGAAGAGGCACTGGATTTAGGTTCCAGGTGTTGGGGGTTCGACTCCCTCGCGGGGCACAACGGGTCGCTGGTGAAAACGTGTATCACTCTTGGCTTTTACCCATGAATTCCGGGTTCGAGCCCCGGGCGACCCACATGCGCCGTTAGCTGAGTTGGGATAGCACCAGACTCTTAATCTGGAGACGGGGGATCGAAACCCTCACGGCGTACGTTGCTTTCACCGCCAACCACTTGTCCGCAAGATCAATCAGAAAGGAGGCACGCGGCATGAGGCATTTCCGACAACACAAGGCCAGTCACCGGGCCGTGGCGGTGTACAACGCCGACTACCGCGTGCTGACCCACGTGACCTGGCAGGAGGCGGTCCGGCTGCTGCTGCGCGGTTCGGTCTACGTGATCGAACGCCACAGCCCGGCCGTGCATGTACACAGCCCCTCTACCGTGATCGAGCTGCCCGCATCCGTCGCGCTGCATCAGTACGTCCATGTGCCGTACCGGCCGCACAACCGGGTCACCCGTGACGGCGTCCTGGCTCGCGACGGCTACACCTGCGGCTATTGCGGTGGCCATGGCGACACGGTGGATCACATCGAGCCGGTGTCGCGAGGCGGGCAAGACACCTGGCTGAACCTCATTGCGGCGTGCGCGCCGTGCAACGGTCGCAAGAGTGACCGCACGCCGGAGGAAGCCGGGATGCGATTGCTCTGGGAGCCCTACGAACCTCGCGATCGGGATCGCTACCGAGTCCCCGAGTTGGTTTGAAACCCGTTGGGCGGGGCGGGAGGTCCGTCACCTCTCGCCTCGCCACGACGAAACACGTTGCCCCGTAGCTCAACTGGCAGAGCAGCTCCCTGTTACGGAGTAGGTTGCAGGTTCGACTCCTGCCGGGGTAGCCAAGCGTGCGCGGCGACGCGGGAGTGTCGCACCTGGCTGTAAACCAGAGGCCTTCAAGCACAGGGGGTTCGAATCCCTCCGCACGCACCCATGACCCGTGGTGTAACCGGTAGCACTGCTGATTTTGGTTCAGCCGGTTCAGGTTCGAATCCTGGCGGGTCAGCTTCAGGAAGACAGCGCGCCGTGGTGGCGCATCCCGTTTCGAAAACGGGCGCGGGGTGAAAGCCCTGGGGTTCGACTCCTCTGTCTTCCGCTGTGTGCGATGCCGAAGCGGTCGAGGCCCCAGGTTGTGATCCTGGGCAAAGCGGGTTCGAGTCCCGTCGCACACCCCAACTTCGACAACGCCTCGGATTGCAGTCACCCACTGACTTAATCCGCGGCACTAACCCAATGTCCGGTAGCTCAACTGGTCAGAGCGCCGCCCTGATACGGCGGAGGCAGGTGGTTCAAGCCCATCCCGGACAACCACGGAGGCGTGGCAGAACGGTAATGCAGCGGCTTGCTAAGCCGTGGCCGCTGTCCAGCGGTTGTGGGTTCGACTCCCGCCGCCTCCGCCAAATGCCCCTGTAGCTCAACGGAAGAGCACCTGCTTTCGACGCAGATGGCTGGGAGTTCGAATCTCTCCAGGGGCGCGCATGCGCAGGTAGCTCAGTTGGTCAGAGCGCCGTCCTTATAAGACGGATGCCGCGGGTTCAATCCCCGTCCTGCGCACCACCCTCCGGCGGCAGTGCCAGGTCAAAGCCGTCACCAAGTGCTGACAATGTCACGTTTTGCGACAGCTCCCAGCGCGCACCCATGGGAAAGCCCCGCAGCGGTCGAGCGTGCACATTCGGCAGCCCAGACGGATGCTCGCCACGCCTACTCGAACGCCGCGTCCAGATACCGCAGTGCATCGGCTTTCAGCACGCCCAACGCCCGGGCGGTGTCGGCGAAGGCATTGGCCGCGTCCACCATCGCGGCGGCAGCGGGGTCGGCAGCCGCGACGAAAGTCCCTGACCGACCCCGCGTTTCGAGGACGCCGGCGGTCTCGAGCTCGCGGTAGGCCCGGGCGACGGTATTGGCCGCCATTCCCAGCGTGCCGGCCAGGTCACGGACGGTGGGCAGCCGAGTTCCGGCAGGCAGCCGGCCATCGCGAATGGCGTCGATGATCTGCAGCCTCAGCTGGTCGAACAACGGCCCCGCGTGCGGGTCGAGGCGGACCCACTCACCGAAATCGGTCACCAGCCGAGTATGACCGATGACGAGGTGGCCCAGATCACCCAAGACCCGATAACGTGGTCCAATGCGGGTGACGGTGTTCAGCGGTGCGGGGATGTCCGCCGACAGTGGCGTGCCGACCTTCCGGGACGCCGAGACCGGCCTGTGGGCCAATACCGACCCCTACGAGATCTCGAGTTCGGACGCCTGGCGCCGCCACCCCGAGCGGGTGTTCGCCTGGTATCTGTGGCGCCACCACATGATGGGCAACGTGGCCCCCAACGACGGGCACCGGGCTGTTGCCGCGTGGCAGGACTACACCGAGGTCGACATCGTCACCCAGAACATCGACAACCTGCACGAGCGCGCGGGCAGCACGCGGGTCCACCATCTGCACGGCAGCTTGTTCCAGTTCCATTGCGACAGTTGCAAAGCCAACTTCGAAGGCACGCTGCCAGAGATGCCCGAGCCGGCCATCACGGTCGAGCCGCCCGAGTGCTACTGCGGCGGCCTGGTGCGGCCCAATGTGGTGTGGTTCGGCGAGAACCTGCCCTCCGACGCCTGGAACAACTCGGTCGCGGCGGTCAGCGGGGCCGACCTGGTGATCACCGTGGGCACGTCGTCGGTGGTGTACCCGGCGGCATCCCTACCGGAAGCCGCTGTCCAGCAGGGCATTCCGGTGATCGAGGTGAACCCCAAGCCGACACCGTTCTCCGATCTGGCCACGGTGTCCCTGCGCGAGACGGCGGCCAACGCGCTGCCGACCCTCTTGCAGCGATTGCCCGACCTGCTGTCGACGATCAAGCAGGCCTGACGGCCCGACCCAACGCCACCTCCGACAGCGGCACCCAGCCCGGCAGCATCAGTACGCGACGGGCATCCGAAACCTCGAATCCCGCGCCGACGATGCTCTGCTCGGTTTCCCGATGTGCGTGACAGTTGCCCGAAATCTTGGGCCAGAACGTCGAATCCAGGAATCGCTGTACCCGGCCCCGCACCCCGCCGCTGGCGACGTGCTCGAAGTAGCGCAGTTCGCCACCGGGCTTGAGCCGTGAATACATCTGCCGCAGCACGCTTTCCGGCTCGTCGACCGAGCACAGCACCAGGGAGCACACCACGGCGTCGAAAAGATCGTCGCCGTCGAAGTTCTCGACGGTCTCGGTGCGGACCGTCACCGGCACCGGCGCGGTGAGCGCGGCCTTGCGGGCCAGCGGTGCCAGCCGGACCTCCGGCTCGACGGCCACCACCTCGGTCACGGTGTCCGGGTAGAAGGCGAAGTTGGTTCCCGTTCCGGCACCGATCTCCAGCACCCGGCCGCGGAGTCCGGCCAGATTCTCCTGCCGCAGCCTGGTCATGAACTTGCGCTCGCGCGACGACATCGCGATCCACATGCGGGCGAAGAACGGATTGTCCACCGAGGTATCGGTCATCGTCAGGAACCTTTCAGTCGCTCGACCAGCTGTTGCGGCGTCGTATCCGATCCGCCCAGTCCTCTCACCATGCCACCGAGGCACGCGGCGCTGAGCACCCGGTCGGCGAACTCCTCGGGATCACCGAACGGCAGATACGGCCGCGAGATGAACAACGCCGCAAGCCCGTGCGCCACTGTCCACAACCCGAGCGCCGCCAACGTGACGTCGCCGAGCGGATAGCCACCCTCGTCCATCAGGGCCTGCACCGAATCCCGCATGTGCACGAACGCCGCGGTGTTCAGGGCCTGGTCCACGTCGCTGTCGGGATGTCCCTCGGACATCATGGCGATCCGGTAGAGCTCGGGGTTCTGGCGGGCGAAGCGGACGTACGCCAGCCCTTGCGCGCGCAACCGGTCGATCGTCGTCGGTTGCTCGGCGGCCACCTGCTGCATCACGTCGTCCAGCCGCTCGAAGTACCGACCGCACACCGCGTCCAACAGGGTGTCCTTGTCAGCGAAATGGAGGTAGATCGATGGCGGGGTTACGCCCACCCGCTGCGCGACGGACCGGATGGACACCGCCTTCTCCTGGTTCGATTCCAGGAGAATTTCGGTTGCCGCGTCCAGGATTTCGTCGCGCAGCTGGTCTCCGGACCCGCGCGGCGCACGACGGCGTTTGGCCGCCGTCATCGCGCGCTGCATGCCGACGGCTCGGGCGCCGATTCACTGATGCCGATGCGTTTGTGCAGCCGGGCCAGCGGCGCCGGCGCCCACCAGTTCCACCGCCCCATCAGATGCATGAACGCCGGTACCAGCACGGTCCGCACGAGGGTGGCATCGACCAGGACGGCGATGGTCAGGCCGAGCCCGAACATCCGCATGAACGACACTTCCGCGGCGATGAGCGCGCCGAACGAAATCGACATCACGAGCGCCGCCGCGGTGATGACGCGGCCGGTGTGGGCCAGGCCAAGGGCGACGCTCTCGTCGTTGTCCTGTTCGACGAGCCAGAACTCACGGATGCGGGCAACCAGGAACACCTCATAGTCCATCGACAACCCGAACGCGATGCAGAACAGCAGCACCGGCATGTTCGACGCCAGCGTCCCCGTCGCCGTGGTGCCGAGCGCGCCGAGGTGACCGTCCTGGAAGATCCAGACCAGCGCGCCGAATGCCGCGGTGAGCGAAAGAACATTGAGCACAACGGCTTTCACTGGCAGGACCACACTGCCGGTGAGCAGGAACAACAACCCGAGCGTGATGACGGCGATGACGGCCAGCACCCACGGCAACCGGTCGGTGACGGCCTGCACGCTGTCGTGACTGATCTGCGCGACACCCGCCAGCTGCACCAGTCGCCCGTCCGGTCCCCGAACGGCATGCACCGCATCGAGCTGCGCCTGAGACGCATCCGAGAACAGCGGCGCGCTGCTGCCGATCGTCAGGAAGGCGCTGCCGTCGACGATCGCGGCGCCGGGACCGGCCGGCCCCACTTTCCGGCCGCCGACGAAAGTGCCGGTGGGAGAGGTCACTTCGGTGACGGCAGTGACGCGCGAGAGGTTGGCGGCGTACGTGTCGAAGGCTGCCGGGCTCAGCCCGGCGGCGTCGGGAATGACGGCCGTGATGTCGGTGGCGGAGTTGTTGGCGAAGTCGTTGCGCAGCTGGTCCCCCAGCTGGTGCGCCGATGCCGTGGTCGGCAGCACGCGCTCGTCGGGGAATCCCCATTTCGCGCCGAGGAACGGCGCACCCAGCACCAGCAGCAGCGCGACGACGGCGAGGCTCGCCGAGACCGAGCGGCGCATCACGGCTTTGGCGGCGCGGTACCAGAACAACTCCTGCACGGGTTTGGGCGTGGTGTCACGCCGGAACAGGTGCGGCAGGCTGAGGGCGTCGAGCCGGTCGCCGAGCAGCCAGATGGCGGCCGGGGTGACGATCACCGCGGCCGCGGCGGCGAACGCGACCGTCGCGATGCCGGCGTAGGCGATGGACGTCAGGAAGTACATCGGGAACATCAGCATCGCGGCCATCGA
Source organism: Mycobacterium sp. UNC410CL29Cvi84 (assembly GCF_000686745.1). Classification (NCBI taxonomy): domain Bacteria; kingdom Bacillati; phylum Actinomycetota; class Actinomycetes; order Mycobacteriales; family Mycobacteriaceae; genus Mycobacterium; species Mycobacterium sp. UNC410CL29Cvi84. Next base: position 361,674 of record NZ_KK366011.1, on the reverse strand, counting down.
GAGCCCGACCGTCGTCGCCGAGAACAGCACGGTGCGGCCCGCGGTGATCATGGTGCGGATCAGCGCCCGGTCCCGGGGTTGCCCTTCGGCCACCTCGTCGCGGTAGCGGCTGATGATCAGCAATGTGTAGTCGATGGCGAGGGCCAGGCCGAGGGCGGTGGCCACGTTCAGCGCGAACACCGACACGTCGGTGAAGAAGGTGATGGTGCGCAGCACCGCGAGCGTGCCGGTCATCGCCAATCCGCCGACCAGGATCGGCAGCGCGGCGGCGACCAGTCCCCCGAACACCCACACCAGCACCAGGAAGCTGAGCGGCACCGCGATGGACTCCATCAGCAGCAGGTCATGTTCGGTCTGGGTGTTGATCTGGGAGTAGATGATCGCGCCGCCACCGGCCTTGACGGTGACGCCGGGCCGGTCGTGGACGACCTGGTCGGCGAGCTCCTGGGCGTATCTCTGCGCGTTGTTCTCGCCGCCGTTCATGCCGGCGACGATCAGACCGGACTTGCCGTCCTTGCTGATGAGTTCTCCGGCCACGGCCGGTGGCACGGTCCAGGCCGAGGACACATAGGCGACATGCGGCGAAGCCTTCAAGTGGTCGACGATGTCGCGGGCGGCAGCCGAGGCAGCCGGCCCGTGCACCCCGTCAGGCGCGGTGAGGGTAACCAGCATCGGCATGTCGCCCTGGTGAAACTTGGTGGCCAGCAGCCGGCTCGCTTGCGACGACTCGGACTTCGGGTCTTGGAAACCGCCCGCGGGCAGGGTCTTGACGACCGGGACGCCAAAGATCGCCGAGGCGATCAGGACCAGCCCCGCCACCGCCAGGATTCTCTTCGGCGCGGCGATGGCCAGCAACGCGATGCGGTTCAGCATGCAGTCCCCTTCTGCTAACACCGCTAAGTTATCGCCGATAACTCAGGCTTGTCAATGATCGCTCACCCTGGTCACGAGATTTATTGACGTCTGGTTCACGCCGCCGACCAGCCGTTACCGAAGTAACCGTCGTCATGTTTGCTACTGGCCAGTGAACCAACGCGCGATCAGGAGCTCTGTCAGCGCATCAAGATCACCTGCGACCTTGCGGAATGTGAGCTACCCACGGGTCACTTAGGGGTCGGAGTAGGCCAACCTACCCAGCGGTAAGAATTGCCAACGTTTTCCGAATCGTGACTCAATGATTTCTTAATAGCGACCCATAGCCTCATAGACATGTGGATCGACGACACCAACGCAGATGTCATCAAAGTAGATTTCGATGCCCTGTACCACGGGGACGTCCTGATCGAGGGTGACACGTCCGAGCAGTTCCCCGACCTCGCCGAGGCTGTCTGATTCCGCGGGTTCACCCGCGAGTCTGACGCCGCGCCGAGGCGCGACGCCCGTGCACTGAAATCGCGTGCACGCAGGGACTCGCTGGGGTGATCACCAGCGTCAAAGCCACCGACCGTCACGGTCGGTGGCTTTTTGTGTGTCTGGGCTCAGGCTCCCGGCGACACGGCAGACACCTACAGCCCCAGGTCGCGACCGATGACCTCACGCATGATCTCGTTCGAGCCCGCCCAGATTTTGGTGACGCGGGCGTCCTTCCAAGCCCGAGCCACCCGGTATTCGTTCATGAAGCCGTAGCCGCCATGAATCTGGACGCAGTTGTCCAGGATTTCGTTCTGCACCACCGAACTCCAGTACTTGGCCTTCGCCGCATCGACGGCGGTCAACTGGCCGCTCAGGTGCGCCAACACACAGTTGTCGACATAGGCCTGCGCCACATCGAGTTTGGTGACCATGTCGGCGAGCAGGAACTTGTTCCACTGCAGGGAGCCAATGGCCTGGCCGAACGCCTTGCGCTCCTTGGCGTACTCGACGGTGTCTTCCAGAATCCGCCGGACGTGGGCGAGGTTGGCCACCGCGACGCTGATCCGCTCCTGGGGCAGCAGCGTCATCATGTGGATGAAGCCCCGGTCGACCTCACCGATGATCGCCGACTCGTCGACCCGGACGTCTTCGAAGAACAGCTCCGCGGTGTCCGCTTCGGGCTGGCCGACCTTGTCCAGCTTGCGCCCGCGCGTGAACCCCGGCATGCCCGTTTCGACAGCGAACAGAGTGATGCCCTTGGAACCCTTTTCCGGTGCGGTTCTCGAGGCGACGATCACCATGTCAGCCTGGGTCCCGTTGGTGATGAACGTCTTTGAACCGTTGATGACGTAACTGGAACCGTCCTTGACCGCGGTTGTCTTCAACGCGGCCAGATCCGATCCACCGGACGGTTCGGTCATCCCGATAGCCGTGATCATCTCGCCGGTGCAGAACTTCGGCAGCCACCGCCGCTTCTGCTCCTCGGTGGTCAGCGTGACCAGATATGGTGCGGCACAGTCGTAATGGATCGTGAAGGCCGACGCCGCGGCGGCGCTGGAACGCGAAAGCTCTTCACACAGAACGGTATTGAATCGGTAGTCCCCCGCGGCGCTGCCGCCGTACTCTTCGGGCACCTCGAGCCCCAGATACCCGTTGCGGCCGGCTTCCAGCCACACCTCGCGGTCGATGTAGCGCTGCTCGATGAATTTGTCTTCATTCGGCTCGATGTGGCGAGAGACGAATTCGCGCACCGAGGCGCGGAAGTCGTCGTGATCTACCTCGAACAAGCTGCGCTGCATATCAAAGTCCTTAACGCGGGCCGGGTCGCCTATGGCCAAAAGCTACCCCGCCGGCCGCCACCGAACGCAGTGAGGGCCGTGCCCCCGGCGGGAGTCACGGCCCTCAGCGCATGAATTGCGGCTAGACGCCGGCGAGTTCGGCTTCGCCGGCCCCGACCATCCGGGCCAGGCGGCCCGTGATGATCTCCTCGGCCTCCCCGACGATGCGGCTGATGAGCTCGTCGCACGTCGGGATGTCGTGGATCAGGCCCATGACGGTGCCCGCGGTCCAGATGCCGGCGTCGATGTCGCCGTTCTCGAACACCTTGCGGCCCCGCACACCGGCCACCAGATCCTTGACGTCCTCGAACTGGCCACCGCCCTTGAGGATTTCCACCACCTCACGCGAGACGGCGTTGGACGCCACGCGCGCGGTGTTCTTGAGGCTGCGGAAGATCAGCTCGGTGCCACGCTCGTCGGTCGCCACAATGGCTTCCTTGACGTTCTGGTGGATGCACGACTCGACGGTGCACATGAAGCGCGTGCCCATGTTGATGCCGTCCGCGCCGAGCGCCAGTGCGGCCACCAGGCCGCGGGCGTCACCGAAACCGCCCGAGGCGATCATCGGGATCTCGATCTCCTTGGCCGCGGCCGGGATCAGCACCAGGCCTGGCACGTCGTCCTCACCGGGGTGACCGGCGCACTCGAAACCGTCGATGCTGATGCCGTCGACGCCGAGGCTCTGGGCCTTGACGGCGTGGCGCACCGAGGTGCACTTGTGCAGCACCTTGATGCCCGCGTCATGGAACATCGGCAGGTGCGGTCCCGGGTTGGAACCGGCCGTCTCCACGATCTTGATGCCGGCGTCGACGATCACCTTGCGGTACTCGTCGTACGGCGGCGGGTTGATCGACGGCAGGATCGTCAGGTTCACGCCGAACGGCTTGTCCGTCAGGTCACGGGTCTTGGCGATCTCATTGGCCAGATCAGCCGGCGTCGGCTGCGTCAGCGCGGTGATGAAACCCAGACCGCCCGCATTGGCAACGGCGGCAACCAGTTCCGCGCGACCGACCCACTGCATACCGCCCTGGGCGATCGGGTGCTCGACACCGAAGGCCTCGGTGAACTTCGTCTGGATGCTCATCGCGGCGCCATCCGGATCGCACCGTCCAGACGGATGACCTCACCATTGAGCATCGGGTTCTCGATGATGTGCTGCGCGAGGGCGCCGTACTCGTCGGGATCGCCGAGGCGGGCGGGGTGCGGCACCTGCTGGCCGAGGGACTTCTGCGCCTCTTCCGGCAGCGAGCCCAGCAGCGGGGTCTTGAACAGGCCCGGGGCGATGGTGCACACGCGGATCAGCTCACGCGACAGGTCGCGGGCGATCGGCAGGGTCATGCCGACGACGCCGCCCTTCGACGCCGAGTACGCGGCCTGGCCGATCTGGCCGTCGAACGCCGCCACCGAGGCGGTGTTGATGATGACGCCGCGCTCCTCGCCGACCGGCTCGGTCTTGGCGATCCGCTCAGCCGACAGCCGGATGACGTTGAAGGTGCCGATCAGGTTGACCTCGACGACCTTGCGGAAGCCGTCGAGCGGGAACGCACCGTTCTTGCTCAGGGTCTTGATGGCGTTGCCGATGCCCGCACAGTTGACGTTGATCCGGACCGGGCCCATCTCCTCGGCCGCGTCCAGCGCCGCAGCGACGCCGGCCTCGTCGGTGACGTCGGTGGCGACGAACTTGGCGCGCGGGCCCAGCTCGGCGACAACCTCTTCACCCTTGAGGTCGATGACGACGACGCTGCCACCGGCGTCGAGCAGACGCTTGGTGGTCGCCAGGCCCAGGCCTGACGCCCCGCCCGTCACGACGGCTACGGAATCTTTGATCTGCATTGATGCAATTCCCTTCTTGTTACGGAAATCTGTGGCGCCCGCCGCGGCCTCAGGCCCAGTCGCGCAGGACCGACTCGGTGTCGGCGCCGGGCACGCGGGGCGGCGTCGGGATGCTCGGCACGCTGCGGGAGAACCGCGGCGCCGGCATCGGCTCGAGGTTGTCGCCGTCCTCGGGCGAGAACCGGAAGAAGGTGTCGCGCTCGGTGATGTGCGGCTCGGTCTCGACCTCGGCGAAGCTCAGGACGGGGCTGACGCAGGCGTCCGAACCGGTGAACACATTGGCCCAGTGGTCGCGGGTCTGCGCTTTGAAGGCATTGGTGAAGATCTCGCGCAGCTCGGGCCAGCGAGCGACGTCGTTCTGGCCGGGCAGGGCGGCCGGGTCCAGTTCCAGCTTGGCCAGCAGCTCGGCGTAGAACTGCGGCTCGATGGACCCGACGGCCATGTACTTACCGTCGGAGGTCTCATAGGTGTCGTAGTACGGGGCGCCGGTGTCGAGCATGTTGGTGCCGCGCTCGTCGCTCCACATGCCCTGCCGGCGGAAGCCCCACATCATCTGCATGAGCACGCTCGAACCGTCGACCATCGCGGCGTCGACCACCTGGCCCTTGCCCGAGGTCTGCCGCTCGAACAGCGCCGAGAGGATGCCGACCAACAGGAACATCGACCCGCCACCGAAGTCGCCGGCCAGGTTCAGCGGCGGCACCGGGCGCTCGCCCTTGCGGCCGACGGCGTGCAGCAGGCCGTTGAGCGAGATGTAGTTGATGTCGTGGCCGGCCTGCAGGGCGCGCGGGCCGGTCTGGCCCCACCCCGTCATGCGGCCGTAGATCAGGCGCTCGTTGAGCTTGGCACAGTCCTCGGGACCCAGACCCAGCCGCTCGGTGACACCCGGGCGGAAGCCTTCGATGAGGACGTCGGCCTTCTTGATCAGGCTCAGGACCAGCTCGCGGCCTTCGTCGCTCTTCAGGTCGGCGGTGACGGAGCGGCGGTTGCGCAGCATGGAGTCGCCGCTGGGCTTGCCGGACTTGCTCGGGCGTTCCACGCGCACCACGTCGGCGCCCAGGTCACCGAGGATCATCGCCGCGTGCGGTCCGGGGCCGATGCCGGCCAACTCGACAACGCGCAGTCCCTGCAGTGGTCCAGCCATCTAAATGCACCTCTTGGTCGATCGGTTTGAGCCCAGTTCTATTGACCGCGACATAGCTTACTTGTATAACGAAGTCTGTCTAGTGCGGGCATCTGGCCCGCCCATGAAACTGGGGTACTGAATGACTTACACCGGATCCGACGATCTGACGGTCTCACTGGATGACGGCGTGTTGTCCGTGACGCTCAACCGGCCGGACACGCTGAACTCGCTGTCGCTGGAAATGCTCGAACTTCTCGGCGACGCGGTGCTCCAGGCCGCGACCGATCCGGCGGTCAAGGTGGTCCGGCTGGGCGGCGCAGGGCGGGGCTTCTGCTCCGGCGCGGGCCTGAGCCCCGAGGACCAGGAAGCCAAGAAATTCGATGCCGCCGCGGTTCTCAACGCGGCCAACCGCGCCGTCGCGGCACTGGTGAACCTGCCCAAGCCCGCGGTCGCGGTGGTGCACGGCGTCGCCGCCGGTGTGGGCGTCTCGCTGGCCCTCGGGTGCGACATCGTCCTGGCATCGGAGAAGTCGTCGTTCCTGTTGGCGTTCACCAAGATCGGACTGATGCCCGACGGCGGCGCCTCGGCTCTGGTCGCCGCGTCGATCGGGCGGGCCCGGGCCATGCGAATGGCACTGCTGGCCGAGAAGCTGCCCGCGGCCGAGGCTCTCGCCGCCGGGCTGGTGAGCTCGGTGCACGCGGCCGACGAGTTCGACGCCGAGGTCGGCCGTGTGCTCGCAGTACTCAAGGCCGGCCCGGCCGTGGCCCTGCGCAAGACCAAGCAGGCCATCAACGACGCCACCCTGACCGAGCTCAACAACACGTTCGCCCGCGAAACCGCCGGGCAGATCCAGCTTTTGAACGCCGCCGACTTCCGGGAGGGCGTGGCGTCCTTCCAGCAGCGCCGGTTGCCGGCCTACTCGGACGTGTAGCGAACGGGTCCACACCACGAGCATGCGCACAGATCACCAGATCCGCGGTTGACGCGCTCTGGTTGCACAGTCGCGGAGTCATGCGTTTCGGCGGGTTCGCGAGTGTGCAACCAGAGCGTCGATTTCGCGGATCCAGTGATCTGGTTGCACATTCGCGGCAATCGCTCATACCGACGTCCGGCCTAAATCGCTTGACGGGCGCGGGACGATGGACTGGTGAGTTCCCAGTTCGACGTCGAAACGCCAGAACCGCGGACCACTGACCGCTGGCGGGTGTTCGCGCCGTTACGTTTCCGCGAATACCGCCTGCTCATCGCGGCCGTCTCGTTGTCCATCTTCGCCGAGGGCATGTGGACGGTCGTGGCCGCGCTGCAGGTCATCGCGCTGGACAACGATCCGGCCGCGCTGTCTCTGGTGGCGACCTGCCTGGGTACCGGCCTGGTGTGCTTCGTGTTGGTCGGTGGCATCGCGGCCGACCGGCTGAACCGACGCAACATCATCATCACCGTCGAGATCGTCAACCTCGCCGCGGTGACAGCCGTCGCTGTCCTCAGTTCGACTGGGGCGCTGCGCGTTTGGCACATGGCGGTGGCGGCGACCTGCCTCGGCATCGCGGCCGCGTTCTTCTTCCCCGCCTACAGCGCACTGCTGCCCCGAATACTGCCCGCCGAACAACTGTTGGCGGCCAACGGTATTGAGGGCGTGGTGCGCCCGGTGCTGCAGCAGGCTATCGGCCCGGCCGCGGCCGGCGTCCTGGTCGGGCTGACCTTCCCGAGTGTCGGCGCGACCACCGTCGCGGTGTTGTTCGGCGTGGGCCTGGTCCTGTTGGTGGCCACCCGGCCGAGCACCGTCCAGACCGTCGAGGAACCGGTCGAGCACAAGCACGTACTGCACGATCTGCGTGACGGTTTCCGGTTCATGACCCGCACCCCGTGGCTGCTGTGGACCCTGCTGGTCGCCAGCGTGTACGTACTGGTGGTGCTGGGGCCCATCGAGGTGCTGGTGCCCTTCATCGCCGAACGACGCTTCGAAGACGGCCCGCGCGCGTACGGGTTCATCATGGCCGGATTCGGCATCGGCAGTGCCGTTGGCGCGCTGGCGGTTTCCTACGCGCGCATGCCACGGCACTACCTGACCGCGATGATGGCGATCTGGGGCCTGGGCGCGTTGCCTTTGGTCGTGGTCGGCAGCACGTGGTCGTTCCCGGTCATGTTCGCCGCGACGTTCCTCGTCGGCATCGGCGAGGGCGCCAGCATGGTGATCTGGGGAACGCTGCTGCAGATGCGGGTACCGACCGAGATGCTGGGCCGGGTGTCGAGCCTCGACTTCTTTGTGTCGCTGGTGTTCCTGCCGGTGTCCTACGCGATCGTCGGCCCGCTGTCGAAAATTGTTCCCATGCAATGGATTTTCGCGGTGTCCGGCATCCTGCCGGCCATCCTGACGGCCATCGCGTGGGTCGTGGCCAGGATGCGCGCCGACGAACTGGCCCACCCCCTGTGATTTGTGCACGATTTTCCGCGCTGGGCGCGGAAAATCGTGCACAAATCCCTGGTCGAACTAGCCGCGGTGCAGCGTCAGCAGGTGCTCGTAAACCTGGCCGTTGATGCGGTTGTGGTTGATCTCGTCGTCGGTCAGCTCGCGGCGGATCTTGCCCGGCACACCGGCGATCATGGTGCCCGGCGGCACCACGAAACCCTGTGGCACAACGGTTCCGGCCGCGACCAGCGACCCGGCACCGATCGTCGCGCCGTTGAGGACGATGGCGCCCATGCCCACCAGGGCGCCGTCCTCGACGGTGCAGCCGTGCAGGACCGCGTTGTGCCCGACGCTGACGCCGGCGCCCACCTTCACCGGGAAGCCCGGGTCGACGTGCACCGTGCAGCCATCCTGGATGTTGGAGCCCTCACCGATCTCGATGGGCTCGAACTCGGCACGCAGCGTGGTGCCGTACCAGATGCTGGCGCGCGCGGCGAGCGTCACCTGGCCGAGCACCGATGCGGTCGGCGCGACCCACGACTCGTCGTGCAGCTGCGGCGCGTGGCCCTGGATGGGAAGAATCAACGGTCCTGACATGCGGCAGAGTTTAGGTCGCGTGCCGCTGCGGCCGGGACCGTGGCGCAATCTGTGCGGTTCGTGTCGGTTCTGCCACTGGCCCCGTCCTGACGCACCGGCCAGAGTGGTGCGGTGACGCTCACTTCGACGACAGCGCCGACGCGTGCCGCATGGACGGTGGCCGCCGTCAGTTTCCTGGCGATCCTGGCCGCCGCGGGTTTCCGGGCCGTGCCCGGCGTGCTGATGACGCCGCTGCACCACGAGTTCGGCTGGTCGCACGCGACGGTGGGCCTCGCGATGTCGGTCAACATGACGCTGTTCGGGGTCACTGCCCCGTTCGCGGCGGCGTTGATGGACCGGTTCGGTGTCCGGCCGGTGCTGACGGTGGCGCTGGGACTGATCACGGCCGGTTCGGCGCTGTCGGTGCGGATGACGACCGGTTGGCAGTTGGTGGCGTGCTGGGGCGTGCTGGTCGGTATCGGTACCGGCTGCATCTCGATGGGCTTCGTGGCGACCGTCGCCACCCGCTGGTTCGACGAACGCCGCGGGCTGGTGACCGGCGTACTGACGGCGGCCAGCGCCACCGGTCAGCTGATCTTCCTGCCCCTGGTCGCCGAGGTCGCAACACGCCACGGTTGGCGCTGGGCCTGCCTCATCGTCGCCGCGGCCGCGTTCGCGGTCATCGCGCCTGTCCTCATCGTCATGCGCCACCACCCGCCGGCGCCGACCTCGGCACCTGCGAACGGCTTCCGGTCCGCGTTCGACGGACTCGTCATCGGTGCGCGGGTACCGGTGTTCTGGCTCCTCGCAGGCAGCTTCGCGATCTGCGGCATGACCACCAACGGACTGATCGGCACCCACTTCATCCCTGCCGCGGGCGACCACGGCATGCCGACGACCGTCGCCGCCGGGCTGCTCGCCACAATCGGCGTCCTCGACGTGGCCGGCACGGTCTGTTCGGGCTGGCTCACCGATCGGGTCGATCCGCGGCTCCTGCTCACTGTGTATTACGTCGGACGCGGGATTTCGCTGATGCTGCTGCCTTCGCTGCTTTCTCCGCACGCCGACCCGGGCACCTGGGTGTTCATCGTCTTCTACGGGCTGGACTGGGTTGCCACGGTGCCGCCGACGATCGCGCTGTGCCGCGACTACTTCGGTGATCGGTCCCCTGTGGTGTTCGGCTGGGTGTTTGCCGCGCATCAGGTCGGCGCCGCGATCGCGGCGGCCGCGGCAGGCTGGCTTCGCGACCTACAAGGTAACTATGACCTGGCCTTTCAACTGGCCGCAGGCTTGTGCGCCGTCGCGGCGCTGCTGTGTTTCAGCGTACGAAAAGTGCAGGTCAGAACCGCCTGAGCAAAACGGACCGCCGGTAGCTGATTTTGCTGTTTCCCAGCGCCAGCCATTACCATTCGACGGGCGCCACGCCCCGGATGGGGTCTCCCCGGTCGGGCGGGGTGCGCGTCATGAACAGCTGAGGAGCCGAACCATGAAGACTCGCACCAGCAGATTTCTGGGCGTAACCGCGGCCGTCGCCGCCCTGACCGCATCGCTGCCGCTGGCAGTGTCCGCCTACGCGGACCCGCCGCCGCTGCCGCCGCCGACCAACAAGACGGTGGACCCCCAGGGCCCCGGCTGCGACAAGGTCAAGGCGGGCATGCCCGACCTCAAGACGTTGGTCAACAAGCCGGTGAGCCAGGCGCTGGCCGCCATTCCGGCGATCAGCACCTTCAACTCGGCGGTCTCCGGTGGCCTGAACCCCGCCGTGAACATCACCAGCGTGCTGGACAACGGCCCGTACGTCGTGTTCGCGCCGACCAACGAAGCCTTCGCGGCACTGGACCCGGCCAAGCTGGAGGCCCTGAAGGCCGACCCGGCCGCGCTTACGAGCCTGGACTACTACCACGTGTTCCTGGGCGTGCTGGGCAATGACACCGTCAAGGGCCAGCGTCCGACGCAGCAGGGCACCCAGATCAAGGTGACCGGCGACGGCGGCGACATCAAGGTCAACGACACCGCCAAGCTGGTGTGCGGCGCGATCGAGGCGAGCAACGCCCGCATCTACGTGATCGACACCGTGCTGGACCTGGCGGAGGCCCCGGCCCCGGTCACCGCCGCGGGTAGCGAGACCTCCACCTCGACCTCGGCCACGACGGCCACGTCGACCTCGGCGGCGCCGAGCACCACCGAGTCGGCCCCGGCGTCGACCTCGTCGGCTCCGGCCACCACGACGGCTGCGCGCTAGCCAGACAAACGAAATCGGCGCCCCTGCACCACGTTGTGCAGGGGCGCCGATTGGCTTTTGCGGGCTGCCGTTACAGCCCCAGGTCGCGGCCGATGATGTCCTTCATGATCTCGGTGGTGCCACCGAAGATGGTCTGGATGCGGGCATCGCAGTAGTCGCGGGCGACGCGGTACTCCATCATGTAGCCGTAGCCGCCGTGCAGCTGCACGCAGCCGTCGATGACCTTCTTGGCGGTCTCGGTGCAGAACCACTTGGCCTTCGCCGCCTCGACCGCCGACAGGTCGCCGTCGAGCACACCCTCGAGGCACCGATCGATGTAGCGCTCGCACACGTCGAGTTCGGTGTCCATCTCGGCCAGCAGGAATCGGTTGTGCTGGAAGCTGCCGATCGGCTGGCCGAACGCCTTGCGGTCCTTGGCGTATTGCAGTGTCTGGCGCCAGGATTCGCGCGCACCGGCGATCGCGGAGATCGCGATGCCGAGCCGCTCGGACGGCAGATTCTGCATCAGGTGGTAGAAGCCGCGGCCTTCCTGGCCGAGCAGGTTCGCCTGCGGCACGCGGACATTCTCGAAGTGCAGTTCTGAGGTGTCCTGCGCGTGCAGACCCATCTTGTCGAGCTTGCGGCCGCGCTCGAAGCCTTCCATGCCGCGCTCGACGACCAGCAGCGTGAAGCCCTTGTGTCCGGCTTCGGGATTCGTGCGACACACCACCACGACGAGGTCGCAGTTGATGCCCGACGAGATGAACGTCTTGGAGCCGTTGATGATCCAGTCGTCGCCGTCACGCACGGCGGAGGTCCGGATACCGGCCAGGTCGCTGCCCGCGCCGGGCTCGGTCATCGCGACGGCGAGGATCAGCTCACCGCTGGCGATGCCCGGCATCCACCGCGCCTTCTGCTCGTCGTTCGCGAGGTGCTTGAAATACGGTGCGACGACGTCGTTCTGGAGACTCAGGGACGGCGCCGGGCCGCCGTAGCGGGCGAGTTCCTCGTCGATGACGGCGTTGAACCGGAAGTCGTCGGACCCACCGCCGCCGAACTCCTCGGGCATGTTGAACCCGATGAGGCCGTACTTGCCGGCGGCGACGAACGCCGACCGGTCGACCATGCGCTGCTCTTCCCACTTCTCGGCATTGGGGACGAGCTCACGCTCGATGTACTGCCTGGTGGATTCGCGGAGCGCCTCGTGCTCCGCTTCGAAAACTGTCCGCTTCACGATTTCTTCTCCGTCACTTGGATTTCCATACAGGCTGACGTTTCTGCGCGAACGCCAGCGGGCCTTCCTTCGCGTCCTCGGACTGCAACAGGGTCACGAACTCCCGGTTGGTGCGCCGCCAGCCGTCCTTCTCACCGGTCACCACGCCGTCGTCGGCGCCGTACGCCACCCGCTTGCTGGCCTGCACGGCCAACGGCGCATTGGACGTGATCCGTTCCGCCAGCGCCAGAGCCGCGTCGACGACGGTGCCGTCCGGGACCACCTGGTTGATCAGGCCCCAGCGCAGCGCGTCGGCCGACGTGATCGGCTCACCGGTGAACAGCAGTTCCAGTGCCACCTTGCGCGGCAACTGCTCGACGATCCGGAACACACCACCGGCGCCCGCGATCAGGCCCCGTTTCACTTCCGGCAGACCGAATTTCGCGCTCTCCTCGGCGACCACCAGGTCGCTGGCCAGCGCGAGTTCCGAGCCACCGCCCAGGGCCGTGCCGTTGACGGCCGCGATGGTGGGCTTGTCGATGAAATGGCTGACGTAGCCGGCGAAGCCCCAGTCCGTGTGGTCCGGGTGGAAGAGGTTCTCGCCGCGCGAGATCGCCTTGAGATCCGCACCGGCACAGAACGATTTGTCGCCGGAGCCGGTGATCACGACGGCCCGGATCTCGGGGTCGTCCTGCGCGGCCTGCAGTGCGTCACCGACACCGATGCTGACGGCCTGGTTCACGGCGTTGCGGGCGTCGGGCCGGTTGATCGTGATCAGCAGGACGTTGCCGCGGCGTTCGGAGAGGGCGCCGGGTTCGGCGGACACCGAGGTCACAGGAGCTCCAGGATGGTCGCGTTGGCCTGGCCGCCGCCCTCACACATGGTCTGGAAGCCGTACTGAATTCCGTTGTCCCGCATGTGGTACAGCAGGGTGGTCATGATGCGGGCACCGGAACCGCCGAGCGGGTGGCCCAGGGCGATGGCGCCGCCGTTCGGGTTCAGGCGGTTCTCGTCGGCGCCGATGTCCTTGAGCCAGGCCATCGGAACCGGCGCGAAGGCCTCGTTGACCTCGAACACGCCGATGTCGCCGACGCTCAGACCGGACTTGGCCAGCGCCTTCTGCGTGGCGGGGATCGGGGCGCTCAGCATCATCACCGGGTCGGCGCCGGCCAGGACGCCGGTGTGCAGGCGGGCAAGAGGCTTGAGGCCCAACTCTTTTGCCTTCTCGGCGGACATGATCAGCAGCGCGGCCGCGCCGTCGGAGATCTGCGAGGAGTTGCCGGCGTGGATGACGCCGTCTTCCTTGAAGGCCGGCTTGATGGCGGCCATGGACTCGACGGTACCGCCGCGGCGGATGCCGCCGTCTTCGGTCACGACATTGCCGTCCTGGTCCTTGATACCCACGATCTGGTCTTTGAAGGCGCCGGCATCCTGTGCGGCAGCGGCCTTTTCGTGTGACCGCAGCGAGAACTCGTCGAGCTGGGTGCGGGACAGGCCCCACTTCTCGGCCATCATCTCGGCGCCGGTGCCCTGGTTCGGGGTCTGGTCGTAACGGGCGCGGAACGCCTCCGGGTACGGGTGCCCACCGTTGGCGAGCGACGAGCCCATCGGGGTGCGCGACATCGATTCGACACCACCGGCGACGACGACGTCGTAGTGGCCGGCGACCACACCGGCGGCGGCGAAGTGCACCGACTGCTGGCTGGAGCCGCACTGGCGGTCGACGGTGACACCGGGCACGGTCTCGGGCCAGCCGGCGGTGAGCACCGCGGTGCGGGCGATGTCGAGTGCCTGCTCGCCGGCCTGCATGACGCAGCCCCAGATGACGTCGTCGACGAGCGCCGGGTCGACGCCCGCGCGCTGCACCAGACCGTTCAGCACCTGAGCCGAGAGCTCGGCCGGATGCACACCCGACAGGGCGCCGTTGCGCTTCCCGATGGGCGAGCGGACCGCTTCGACGATGACTGCTTCAGCCACGGACTTCTCCTTCAACGTTGAATATCGACTCGGTATTGACACCTGTAAAGGCGCCCATATCTGCGAACATAGAACAGAAGGTTTACTAGGTCAACCTACTAGTTGGTAGACAAGCGCCATTGTCGGGAATGAACGGCTCGCGCCGTCTCACATGGTTTACTGAGTTGCCTAACACGAGGCCAAGACAATCGGTTCAAGGAGGGCCCAGATGGCGCAGACTCCGCCGTTGTCGCCGATGATCGACCCACGTACTGTGCCATCCTCGGCCAGCGGCCCCATCCGCTCCCCCAAAACCGCGGAACTGGTGGCCGGCACCTTGCGCCGTATGGTCGTCGACGGCCAGCTCAAGGAAGGCGACTTCCTGCCCAACGAGGCCGAGCTGATGGCCCACTTCGGGGTCAGCCGCCCGACCCTGCGCGAGGCCGTCCGAGTCCTGGAATCCGAGCGCCTCGTGGAGGTCCGACGCGGATCGCGCACCGGCGCCCGCGTCCGTGTGCCCGGACCCGAGATCGTCGCCCGCCCCGCGGGCCTGCTGCTGGAGCTGTCCGGCGCGACGATCTCCGACGTGACCACCGCCCGCTCCGGGATCGAACCCACCGTCGTACGGCTGCTGACCGAGCAGGGCAACACTGCGGCGTTCGACGAACTCGACACCATGCTGGCCGAGTACGTCCCGTCCGGATACGAGACGGGCCGCATGGCCGAGACGACCGGCGACTTCCACCGGCGCATGGTCGAGCTGTCCGGCAACGCGACGCTGTCCATCATCACCGGCATGCTGCACGAGATCACCGTTCGCCACATCGCCTTCGCGATGCGTGAGAACCGCCCGATGTCCAAGGCGGACTACGACATCTTGATGAAGTCCTACCGCCGGCTGATGACGCTCATGCGCTCCGGCAATGCCGCGGCCGCCGAAGCGCATTGGCGCAAGCATCTCGACGTTGCCAACAGCCTGCTGTTCGCCGGCATGGAGGACGTCAAGGTCCGCGACGTCATGCGCTAGTGACGCCGTACACCGGCACGTCGTCGGCCCAGGGCTGCCGCGTGACCATGTCCTTGACCTTCACGTAGCCGCGCTCGAACTCGCCGGTGGCGGCGTCGACCAAGCGGTACTGCTGCGTCTGCCGGTGGATGGGCTGTGCGTCGAGCATGACGATCCGCACCTCACCGGGCTCGAAATGGCAGCGCTCCTGCAGCGCCGCCACGAGTTGTTCATTGGACATGTGGCCGTCGCCGAAGTTCCAGCCGATAGCGGTCGAGACGATCCGCTCGCCGTCGGTCAGGGTGTAGTCGGCCTCGTCCAGCCCGGCCATCGCGCGGTGCGCGAGCGTGAACAGCGCGCGGCCGTGCGTGTTGAAGGCGCGGAACGCATAGCCCATGTACAGATACATCTGCGCGTTCTCGGGGCTGCCGTAATACCGCTCCATCTGGGTGGCGGGCATGCTGGCGATCGCGACGATGTTCTTCTCGATCTTCTCCGAAGCCGACGGCTTGATGCACCACAGCGACGTGTCCCAGTTGCCGGCGTAGTACCGCATGCCCGGCAGGAAAGACACCTTGCGCGGGAGCAGGTTTCCGACGACGACGGTGCCCGCGACGACCGCGAACAGCACGAGCGGCCACGGCGACGTCAGGTCCGTGAGGCCGATGTCGGCGTGCCCGACGAACAGCGTCACGACGCAGAACATCATGAAGACGTTCCACTCCAGCGGCACACCCATCGGGATCGCCGACAGGATGCCGAAGTGGAAGCACAGCATCACGAAGGCGGCGATGTACGTCGGCCAGCCACCGCCACTGAAGAACAGCACCAGCGGCACCGCACCTTCGATGAGGGTGCTGAAGTGCGCCATGAAGCGCGACGGGCGACCGGGGCGCAGGTCGTCCGGGAAGTGTTCGAAGAACGCGCGCTTGATGAACTTCGGCCGCAGGACGGGGTTGTTGCTCATCATCGTGGAGATGACGAATGGGAAGTGGTGGTTGAGTTTCGACGTCGCGGCGCCCAGCCAGATCACCATGCACACGAGCTTGGCGGCGATGATCAGGTCGACACCGTAGCCGGCGAACAGGAAGGCGACGGTGAACGAGCCGTACACCTCACCGCGGGCGGCCAGGAAGATGACCTTGTCGCGTAGGCCCGCCAGCGCCAGCACCCCGAGGATGGCCCAGATGTGCCACATCGGGAGCACGCCGACGTGCGCGCCGGGCAGGACGGGGCCGGTGCCGTCGGCGCACAGCGCGACGACGAGCAGGACCAGCAGCGCGGCGTAGAGCAGCACATCGACCGGCCCGCGGGCGTCGCCCTTGGTCAGCGGGATGCGGCCGGGCCACGGCGGCAGACGAATGGTCTTCGGCCGCAGCCAGTACAGGATCGAGCCCATCGGCGGGAAGAAGCGGTTGTTCAGCGGGCCGAACCCGCAGCCGAGGCCGATGACCTCGAACAGCATCGTGTACAGCACGACCTTCTCGAAGACGATCGGCTCGGTCCACCACGCCGCGACGTTCGTAAATCCGTCGATCCCCTTGGTGGACAACGCGATCAGCCAGCCACCCAGGATGTAGAGGCAGATCTTGACGACGTAGAACAGGTGCAGTGCCACCGGAGTGCCGAAGCCCGTCTCGGCCCAGTGCCGGGCCATGGGGACGATCTTCTGCGCGCGGGTGCCCTTGTTCCACTCCTCGAAGTCGATGACAGGAGTGTCCTGCGTGAGAAAGCCCATACCCGTCAGACTAGAACGTGTTCTAGTCTGACGGAATCAGATCCCCACAGTTGCTTCTGTGGCCCGGGCGCAGACGTTCGAGAAACCGCCCTGGACGCCGGGCCAACCGCAGGTGCTCAGACCTTGGCGGGCGGCCGGAAGAAGATCAGCAGCTGCCCGATGCCACCGGCAAGGCCGAGCCCGACGGCGATCAGCAACCCGCACCAGCCGTGCAGCAGGTGGTAGAAGCCGCTGTTGTGGAAGAGCAGGCAGTCCAGGCTGTAACGGCCCGCGCCGGTGCCCGCGATCGCCACCGCCGCGACACCCAGTACCAGGTTGTACTCCCAGCCGGATTTCACGATGAAGAAACCGTTTTCGCGGTGCACGGTCCACGCGGCCACCACCATCAGTGCCACGAACCCCGCGGCCGGAATGGGCGTCAGGAAACCGACCGCCAGACCCAGGCCGGCAAGGATTTCGGTGCCGGCAGCCAGACGGGCGTGCAGCATGCCCGGCTTCATGCCGATGCTGTCGAACCAGGCGGCGGTACCCGGGATCCGGCCACCGCCGAAGAACTTGTTGTACCCGTGCGCAGCCATGGTCAGACCGAGCACCACCCGAAGGAGCAGGATCGAGAACGCGTAAGCAGTCACGCGATGAATTTAGCCCCCGGAGTCCAGAACCGCAGACAACCGTTCCACATACGATTCGACATCCGGTAAGGCCGACGGGGACGCATGCACGCTGATCGTGACGGTGTCCCCGATGCCGTGCACGCCGTGTGTCAGCCCCATCATCGGCGACAGCGCCGGACACGCCGTGGTCAATACCACCGGGCACCCGCCGAACGTCAGATCGGCCGGGCCGCGGTTGACGCTCGACACCACGGTGTTGCCGGTGACCGTCGTCGACCGCGCGTGCGGGTCGAATTGCTCAGTGCCCCAACGCAGCAGCCGTGCCGGAACCGCCGCGGTAGCGGCGTCGCTCGCCGCGGCCGCGGGATGCTCGAACCGCTGCCGCCGCGTGGCGAGTTCCGTCTCGATCCGGGCCGCCCGCTCGTGAAAGGGCAATTCCGGGTGCAATGCCACGCCGACGTTGCCGTAGTGGTTGTAGGCCCGGCGGGTGCCGGTCTTGGCCATGGGCACCTCGGCCCCGAGCGCGGTGACACCGCCCAGCTCGGCCGCCAGCGCCTCCGAGATGGCCGCCAGCACGCCGACCGTCACCGTCGGCCCGGGCAGATGCGTACGGTGACGGACCACCGTCCGCAATGTGTCGGGGCCCGCCGGCGCGTTGTTGGTCGGCTGCACCGGCCACGAATCGGCCGGTGCGGCAACAGCACCCGACGCCGTGTCGTGCACGAGTTGCCGGTGTGCGGCGCTGGCCCGCCACGCCAGGTACGGCAGCGCCCACGTCCCCAACCGCGACTCGACCACCGCAGGCACCGGTTGGTCCCGGCCGAAGATTCGCCCCATGAGTGCCGTCGCGCGCCGCCCGTCGGCGAGGGCGTGCGACATCTGCACGACGGCGACCGTGCCTGCCCCCGTGGTCTCCGGTATGCCGGTGACGCCGACGAAGACATGCAGTCGCCACGCCTGCACGGTCGCGTCGAGCTGGTCGCTCGCGGCCAGGGCGCATATGGCGTCCAGGCACCCGGACCAGGTGGTTTCGCCGGGTTCGTGGACGACGATCTGCGGGGCATCGGACCGCACCCACGACGGATAGCGCCAGGAATGCGAATCGTCGATGCGTACCAACAACTCTGGGCACGCGGACACGTTGTGGCGTACCGCCGCCAGCGCGGCGTCCAGGTCGGCGGGCACACCGTCGAACCCGCACACCAGAAACATGTCGTTGGGGATTTTCGCCGACATCCAGAAACTCTGGGCGTCGGCGGCCGCCATCCGGTTCACGTCCACCGCCCCGGGATTTGTGCACGAAAATCCGCGCCGACCGCGGAAAATCGTGCACAAATCGCGACGGTCACACCGGTTCGAACTTGGCGATCAGCCACTGGCCCCCCAGTCGTTCCAGGGTCACCCGCGCGCTGGTCGGGGTGCTGGTCGGCAGTTGGTCACCGACCCGGACGATCTGGTTGACGAACACCAGCACCACGGCGTGGTTTTCCTCGACCGACACCGCGGCCGCGGCCGGAACCGACGTCGCCGCCGAGATGTGCCGCTGCTCGGCGCCGGGGATCACCGACTTGGTCAGCGTCGTGTACTCATCGAGGAACGGTGTGGTGAGCAGCTTGCGCGCGTCGGTCAGTTGTTGACGGACCGTGTCCGGCTCATACGACAGCAGGGCGACGGTGCCGTCGCTGGCCACCTTGATCACGGCGGCCTGGTCGGCCTCATTGCCGTGCCGCGACGTCAGGTACCACAGCCCGCCCGCGACAACCGCGAGCACGAGCGCGAGCACCGGCAGGATCCGGTACGCCGCCACCCGCACCCAAGCGATGCCCGGGTTCGACTGCGGCACAGCATCTTTGGGTGCCGCCGGCTCGGCCTCGACAGGCTCGGCCGCATCCTGTTCCGGCTCCGCCGACTCGAGCTCAGCCTCTGCCCCGGCCGGCTCGTCAGGTTCATCCATCCCGTGCTTGCTCATTGGATCGGCTCCACCTTCGACACCTTGGCGCTGTCGTCCACCTTCTGCATCGTCAGCCGCACGCGCCAGTAGCGGTCGCGTTGCGGCGGCCCGTTGCCGACCTCGGTGTGCACCTTCACCGCGACCAGGACCACGCCGCTGGTGTCGTTCGCCGACTCCACGCCGGCCTCGGTGACGGTGCCGACCGACGCCGACTGCTGCTGTTTCACCGAGTCCACAACCGCCGTCGAGCGCTGTTTGAAGTCATCGAAGTAGGCGCCGGTCGAGGTGTCCAACGCGCGTTTGATGTCGTCGTCGACGTGGCGGTAGTCGATGGTCGTGAGATTCACCGCGACCTGCTTCCCGGCCGTCAGGTACATCTCGTGCAGGGCGTCGTCGCGACGCAACTGCAGCTCACGCTGACCGAGCCAGGCCACCAGCGCACCCAGCGCGCCGACCACCAGCACTCCCACGACCAGTGCCGCGATCACCCGCTTATCCCGTTGGGGTGCAGTCGGTTTCAGGAAGGCGAGGGCTTCCTCGTCGGAGATGGCCGGTGCGTCGTCGTCGGCATCCGGGGTCTCGTCCGGGGCGCTCGTGTCGTCGTCGTCCACCTCGTCGGGATTCCTGTGCCGCCCGTGCTCGTCAGCCATATGCCTTCCTCTCGCCGCGCGCCCGGCCGGGCGGCGACACCTGGGCCGAGTCTAGAGACCGTGGGGTGACGAGGGTCCCGTTCGGTTCAGTTAGCACAGCTCGGTAACGTGCAGGAGAAGTGACGAGAGGATTCCCAGTGAGCACCGACGAACGCACTTCCCCGGCCGATGGCGGCAACGGTCCACAAACGGTGCGATTCCGCGGTGTCGACGAGCTGACCCTCGTGGCCGACGAGTGGAACCGCGACGCGGATGCCGCCGCCGACAAGCCCACCATCTTGATGTTGCACGGTGGCGGGCAGAACCGGCACTCCTGGAAGAACACCGGCCAGATTCTCGCGAACGCCGGCTTCCACGTGATCGCGCTGGACAGCCGTGGGCACGGCGACAGCGACCGCTCCCCCACGGCGAACTACTCACTCGAGACGCTGACCGGCGACACCCTTCAGGTGATCTATCAGATCGGCCGGCCGGTGGCGCTGATCGGCGCCAGCATGGGCGGGCTGACCAGCTTGCCGGTCGCGCATGAAGCCGGACCCGAACTGGTCACCAAACTGGTCCTGGTCGACGTCGTGCCGCGATTCGAGAAGAGCGGCAGCGCCCGCATCCGGGACTTCATGTTCAGCGGCATCGACGGCTTCGCCTCGCTCGAAGAGGCCGCCGACGCCGTCGCGGCGTACCTGCCGCACCGCACCCGGCCGCGCAGCGTCGAAGGCCTCAAGAAGAACCTGCGGCTGCGCGACGGCAAGTGGTTCTGGCACTGGGACCCGGCCTTCCTCACCGCGCCCGGCGACGACCCGTTCGAGCGCGCCGAGATGCTCGAGCACGCGGCGATCAACCTCGAGATCCCGATCCTGCTGATCCGCGGCAAGCTCTCCGACGTGGTCAGCACCGAAGGCGTGCAGGACTTCCTGCAGAAGGTCCCGGGCGCGCAGTTCGTCGAGCTGTCCGATGCCGGACACACGGCGGCCGGCGACGACAACGACGCGTTCACCGACGCGGTGGTGCAGTTCGTCCGTCAATGACCCGATCGGGGCTCGTCGCCTCGATACTTGAGCGGTGACGGTATCGACGATCTCGCTGATCGCCATCTGTGTGCTCGCCGTGGTGGTCGTCGTCGAGACCATCGTGCTGCGGGTGACGCGCGCCCGGCTGCGGGCCGCGCGGCAGGAGATCGAGGAGCTGCGCGCCCCGTCCGAACCCCGCACCAATCTGCTGCTGGCCGGCGGCCGCGCCGCGGTCAAGACGATGTGGCAGACCGCCAACCTCATCAACAAAGAGGGCTTCGGCGGCGCGATGTGGTCATCGATCGAGGAACTCGCCGGCTGGGCCGAGGTGGAGCGGCCGGACCTGGCCAAGTTGGCACCGACCGGCCGCGTCGCGATCATGTTCTCGGACATCGAAGGATCGACGGCCCTCAACGAGCGCATGGGTGACCGGGCCTGGGTGCGGCTGATCGACCATCACGACAAGTTGGTCGGCCGGTGCGTCAAGAAGCAGTCGGGGCTGGTCGTGAAGAGTCAGGGCGACGGATTCATGATCGCCTTCGCCGAGCCTGAGCAGGCCGTGCGCTGCAGCATCGACATGCAGCAGCAATTGGCGAAGGCGCCGGGTGGCGTCCGGGTCCGGATCGGGATTCACACCGGCAAGTCGGTGCGCCGGGGCGACGATCTGTTCGGCCGCAACGTCGCCATGGCCGCGCGGGTGGCGAGTCAGGCCGACGGCGGCGAGGTGCTCGTGAGCAAGGCCGTGCGAGATGCCTTGTCCGCCTCGGCTTCCTGCGCGGACATCACCTTCGACGGCGGCCGGGTGGCGGAGCTGAAGGGCTTCGCCGGGGACCACCGGCTCTATGCCGTGGGCTGGCTCCCACCGGATTCGGCCAGCCGCTGATGCAGCCGGGCGCGAATATCATCGGCCGTATATGACTCGCGCTTGCGCTGATCGCGCGCGACCAACACGCCACCGGCGACCACGCCCGCGACACCGGCCAGGCCAACCCACTTCCACACGCCACGCATGCAGTGATTATGGCCGAGCGAAGCGCCGGGGAATGTCTAAGCTGCCCAGATGACTGGAAACGCGGTGACAGTGGAGCGGGCGCTGGCCGAGACCCGGACGGGCGACATCTGGTTGTTCCGTGGGGCTTCCAAGCCCGACCGCGCCATTCAGACGCTCACCAACGCCCCCGTGAACCACGTCGGCATGACGGTCGCCATCGACGACCTGCCGCCGCTGATCTGGCACGCCGAACTCGGCGACAAACTCGAATGCCTGTGGAGCGGCAGTCATCACCGCGGTGTGCAACTCAACGATCTGCGCGCCGCCGTCGAGCGGTGGGTGTACGTGTACGGACAGCGGTGCTGGCTGCGCCAGCTCACGCCGTATGCCACCCGCGAGCAGGAGGACCTGGCCCTGAAAGTGGTGGCCCGCATGGACGGCACCGCGTTTCCCACCACCGCCCGGTTGACGGGTCGGTGGTTCCGCGGGCGGGCGCCGGTGATCAGCGACTACACACGCGGAATTCCGTTGGTACATCGTAAGGTTCGCGAATCCGCTGAGAAGGAGAAGAACCGCCGGCGGGCAGCCGGGCTCGAGACCGCGTATTGCGCCGAGACAGTGGCCATCACCTACGAGGAAATGGGACTGCTGGTCACCGAGAAACGGGAGAACTATTTCGATCCCGGGTCGTTCTGGAGTGGTGATTCATTGTCGTTGACGCCGGGATACCGGCTCGGCGACGAAATTGAAATTCTCGCCTGACCTGGAATTCCCGAATCCGTCAATTCATTGCATTCGGCGTCAGCGCAGTCGTGCCGCCATTAACATTTGTGGGCAACTACCCGGTTACGGGAAAGCCCTCAGGAGGCGTCATGCGATTGAAAAATGCGCTCGTAGGAACGTGGATTGCCGCTGCCGCAATCGGCGGGGCGATCAGTCTTGCCCCGATGGCCGGCGCCGATCCGGATCCCGATGTGCCCTACGGCGGCGACGAATTCGACCTGCCGCAGCAAGGTCCGAACCCATACGACTTCGGGTTCCACGAGTCCAATCACGACGAGAAGGACACGTCCGCCGGCGCCACCGACGTGCCGTACTGATCCGCCTGATCGTCGACGATTAGCCGGCCTGATCGCCGGCGATCTCCAGCAGCCGCTTCGGGTGCATGCCTTCGACCTGACCGATGAACGGCGGGTGGATGCTGTAGCCGAGCATGCGGCGAATGTCTTCTGACACCCGGCGGACGGTGTCGCGGGTCATCGACAGCGTGAAGGCCTCCTGCGGCCGCAGCCACGGCTCGCAGTATTGCGCGGTGACGGCCAGCCGTGGACGGTTGGTGCGGTTGGCGCCGCCGCCGTGCCACAGCGTGCCGGGGAAGAACACACACGACCCGGCGCTCATCACAACGGGCTTACGCTCGACGTCGTCGCCGGGCAGCCGGTCACCCCACAATTGACTGCCGGGCACCACGTCGGTGGCGCCGTTGTCGGCGGTGAAATCGTCGATGGCCCAGATAGTCGCCGCACCCAACGCGGCGCGGGGCCGCGGCAGCGGGTAGAAGCCGTCGTCGGTGTGCAGCATCTGCGCCTGCTCCCCCGGCAGGATGTTGATCACCTGGAGCATCGACAGCAGATAGTTGGGCAGGAACATCCGGTCCAGCAGTGCGAGCACGCGCGGGTGGTCGGCGATGACGTCGCACGCCGCGGTCTTGTTGAGCACGCTGTAGATGCGCTGCGTCGACCGTCCCTCAAAACCGTTGCGGCCGTGTCGATCCAGCATCGGCGTCACGGCCGCGCGAATCTCGTCCAGCTGGGTCGCGCTGAGCAGATCGGGCAGGATGACGTAGCCGTCGCGCGTCATCGTGGCGAGGTCGGCATCGACGATCGCGGGGTCGACGGTTGCACCGCTGCTCTCGGTTCGGCGATAGGTGCCGGCCAGGTCGCCGCTCAAGTCCGCCAGGGATGACACTTCAGTGCTCATTGCTCCACTCCCGCCGAAACATAACCGAGTTCTGTTATGTTTTGGACTATGGCACGTGCCCCGATCGGACGTCAACAACTTCTGACCGCCGCGCGCGACGAACTGGTGCGCGGCAACGGCGTGCTCGAACTGAGCGCACTGACGCGCCGGGCGCAGCTCAGCACCGGCGCCCTCTATCACCACTTCGGTTCCAAAAGTGGGCTTCTCGCAGCGGTTTACGACGACTTCTACCACGGGCTGCGCCATGCCATCGCCGACGCGCACCTACCCGTCGACGCCGACTGGGGAGTCCGGGAGCGCGAGCGCACCCGCCGTTTCGTCGTCTACCACTTCGACGATGAGCTGGCGCCGATCCTGCTCGGCCGCGCGACGCTGGACCCCGAACTCGCCGAACTCGAAGCGGTCCACCTGCAGACCATGAGCGAGGTTGCGGCCGACAACATCCGCAGTGGACAAGCCCTCGGTCAGTTGCCCGACGACATCGATGCGGCCAGCGCCGGAGCGTTCGTCATCGGCGGCCTGCGGCACAGCATCGCCCAACAGCTCCGGGCCACGCCGCGTGCCGATCCGGATCTCGCCGCCGAACGACTCTGGCATCTGGTCGCCGCGGCACTCGGCATTTCGTGACCGGATCAGACGGTGCCGCGCGCCGCCCACGCCGTTGCGGTCACGATGAACGGTCCGTGGCCAAGACGTTCGCGCGCAACGGTTTCCAACCTGCCGCGCCCCTCGTCATCGAGGCGCTGGACGTAGTCCCCGGCCGGTCCGACACCGAACGTGTATGGCTCCCACCACTCCTCGAAGCTCGGGTGCGGCACGTCGATGGTGATGGCGTCCTCCACCACATCGCGTAGCCCGGCGGCGTCGAAGATCTCGGTGAGGTGGCCTCTGTGCGCGCCGGACAGCAACGCCTCATCCTGCGCATCGGGGTCGATCACGTGGACGGCGTCCCAGAACGGCGCCAGCGCACCCGTCGGCCCGTCCCACACGCACGCCGCGACGACGCCGCCGGGCCGGGTCACCCGCGCCATCTGCCCGATGCCGGCGGCGGGATCGGTCATGAAATGCACCACCAGTTGGGCGAGCGCGGCGTCGAAAGTCGCAGTGTCGTAAGGCAGTTCCTCAGCGGTCCCGAGGCGGGCGTCGAGCCCGGGGAAACGCTGACGAATCGCATCGACGAACGGCGGTGACGGATCGATGGCCGCGACCTCGGCGCCCGCCGCCAGCAGCCGCGCTGTCAGCGCGCCGGGTCCGCAGCCGACGTCGAGCACCTTGGCGCCGGCCGTGATCCCGGCGAAGGCGGCGAAGACGTCCGCGAGCGGCTCGGCGTATCGGCCCATGTAGCGGCCGTACGCGTCCGGCGAGACGACGAAGCTCACCAGCAGATGCTATGCCGCATACCAGCGACTACGCCCCGAATTTGGCCTTGGCATCGTCTCTCACCGGCGTGAAGAGGTTGACGAGGTTGCCGTCGGGATCGCGGAACAACAGCGACCGGTTACCCCACGGCATGGTGGTGGGCTCGGTGACGACCTCGTCCAACCGGCTTCGCAGCCGTTCGTACTCCGCGTCGACGTCATCCACGATGAACTCGATGATGGCGCTCCGGTTGGCCGCCGGCTCGGCGGAACCCGCCCCGAACAAGGGCACGGTCTTGTCGCTACCGATCGCCAAAGTGCCCACCGGCGTGGGGATTTCCGCGAACAGTTCGTTGGCCCAGACGGCCTCGGCCCCGGTCACCAATTCGTAGAAGCCGACCAGGCTCGGGACGTCGGCGGTGATGATGCGGGTGGAAACAAGCTTCATGCCGCGCACGATATCGGCGACCACCGACAATCTCGTCGAGCCGAGCTAGATGGTCGTAACTTCGGAACCGTTGTGGAGCTCGATATCGCGGAACGCCCCGACGGCCGAGCCGTGCTGATTGAGGCTGACAGCGATGAGCCACACCGCGACGACCCGCCTCGGCGCCTCGCCGCCGATGGCAGAACGCGCGTCAGCGAGCACCGGCCGTTCATCGGTGACCCAATTGCCCAGTTCCGACGATCCGCTGCGGACCACGATGTGCGTCTCGCGGTGGCGCCAGTGGTCGAGCGGGCACCGATAAGCCAGCCCCAACGGCAGCGTCGAACTCCACTGCCAGGTGAGGTCGCGCCCGTCGTCGAACTCCGCTGCGATGCTCACGTAGTCGTGGGTGAACATCGTGTTCTCCGGCAACGACGACGGCAGCCGGTCGACGCGCCACGACCAACGCAGGCTGACCTGATCGGTCAAGTCCAGCTCGACGGGGCGACGGATGATCCCGACGGTGTCCTCGCAGTCGACCGTGATGGTGTCGGCGGTACTCGCGTACACGTCCTCGCGCCCGAGCAGCGGATGGTGGAACCAGCCGGGCGGCGGTTCGGGTGGCGCAGACAGTCGCTCATGCTCGACGGTGCACAGTCCCGAAGAGTCAAGGGAGGCAAACCGTTTCAGCTCAGTCAGGGGGTCGGACGCATCAGGCCACACGACGACGACGGCGGTGAAGCCGCCCCGCATCGCGCCGAACGGGATGCGGTCGGTCTTGACCTCACCGTTCGGCTGCAACTCGGCGGGCAGTCGGCCGCCGAACAGCACCTCGCCGTCGCGATCCGCGGTGAAGGTGTACGTGGGACGCGCGCTCATCTGCACAGGCCCGTCGCCGACGCGGCAGAGCATCCCGAAGCTCGGCCCGGTCCCGATGCCGCGCTGAGTCATCGCGTACGCCCGGCCCCAGGCCAGCCACGTGACGCGATCGCCCCGTTCGACCCTTATACCGCTCGGCGTCCATGGTCGCCGGTTGGCCGGAATATCCACGAGGCGTTGATCTTTGGTCGCGCCGACGAATCCGCTCAGCAGCTTCGGCCCGTCGACCGGCGGTTGGCCAGCCGGCGGTCGCGCCCCGGCCATTGCTTTCGCGGAAGTCAGCGAATCCTGAAGGACCGCGCGCACCGACCTGTCCGTGAAGACGTCCACGGAGACAATTGAACGCTTCCCCACACCCGCAGCCAAGCGCATGATTGATCCACAGAGGGAGGGGCGTGCCGCGGTGCCGAACCAATGGTCGGGAGTGACGATCGACTGTGTCGACCCGGTCCGCATGTCGACGTTCTGGGGACAGCTGCTCGGCATCGAGCCTTCCTACGAACACGGCGACGACCCAGGCTGGGCGACGCTCGGTTCCCGGAATGGTCCGACGCCGCGACTCACCTTCCAGCGGGTACCGGAGGCCAAGGCGACGAAGGTGCGCATTCACCTGGACGTCGAAGTCGCGGACATCGATGAGGGTCGCCGGCATGTCGAGGATCTCGGTGGAACTTGGTCAGGCACTCGGCACGACTATGACGAGGGCATCGTTCTCGTCATGTTCGACCCCGAAGGTCACGAGTTCTGCCTGGTGCAGTACTTCGCACAGGATCAGAACGAATTCACCAGCAGCACATAGACGAGGGTCCCAGCGCCGACGCTGAGCAGCGTCCGCCGGCCACCCAACAGGTGGGCCGCGATGGTGATGGCCACACCGATCGCCGCATACACCAGGTGCTTTGCGTCGCCGGAGACCGATCGGAAAGTGGCAGCGGCGAGGATCATGACGATGCCGACCGGCATCCAGGTGGCCATCGTGTTGACGAAGCGGGACTTGCGTAGCGGCTGAAGGATCGCGAAGGGCACGGCGCGCAGGGCCAGATTGATGACGAAGACGGTGGCCAGCACGGCCGCGAGGTACTTGAGGTCAAGCATCGACGGCCACCTGCCGCCGCACCAACAGGTAGCGCGCCACGAGCGTGGCGATGAACAGCAGCAGCCCGACGAACAACGCCGCGTGCGGCGCAACCACGATCGCGATTGAGAAGCTCAGGGCGGCGAGCAGGAGCGACGGCACGCCGTCGCGAGAGCGACAGGCGTCAAGTGTCAACGTGACGAACAGTGCGCACAAAGCGAATTCGAGCCCTTCGATGCGCGCCGGCAACATCGAGCCGAGCAGGACGCCCGTCAGACCGCCGCCGACCCAGTAGCACTGGAACGCGGCCTGCATCGTGACCAGGCGCCACGACGTCCAGCCGCGCGGGTTGGCGGCGGTCACCGCGTACGCCTCGTCCACGAGGGTGTAGACGGAGTAGGCCCGGGCGAACCGGTTCCGCACGACGTGCAGCGGGAAGGTGAACGCGTAGAAGATGTGGCGGAAGTTCACGAGGAACGCCGTCAGTGCGATGGTCGCCAGTGGGGTGACCGCGACGATCATGCCGATCAGCAGCAGCTCCAATGACCCGGCGAAGCAGGCGATGGACAGTGCCGGGGCGACCCACCAGGGCAGGCCAGCCTGGATGACCAGCAGGCCGAAGGCGACGCCGATCGGATACATGCCGAGTCCGGCTGCCAGCGAGGCCCGCACGCCCGCGGCGACCTCCGCCTTCCGAGAAGTCGCCACCGCAGCATCCATGACAACAATGATCCCAGGTCAGCTGCAGAATTTGGTTGCCACTTACTGCGCTCCGAGGCTGCGGTGAGCAATAATTGGTCATGGATAGTCTCGACACAGCAATAATCGACGTCCTGCGCGAAGACGGCCGGATCGCGAACGTCGCCCTCGCTGAAAGAGTCGGGCTCACGCCGGGGCCGTGCCTGCGGCGGGTGCAGCGGCTCGAAGCCGACGGCGTCATCGTCGGCTACCAGGCACTGATCTCACCCGCCGCCGCGAACCAGAGTTTCGAGGTGCTGCTCGACGTCGAGATCACCGACTTCGACATGAAGAGCATCGAAAAGTTCGAGGCCACGATGGCCGAATACCCGCAGGTGCTCGAACTCCACCGGCTGTTCGGTTCGCCTGACTATCTCGTCCGCGTCGCCGTTGCGGACCTGCCCGCGTACGAGCAGTTCCTGACGAGCAAGGTGCTCGCGATCCCCGGCATCCACCGCGTCTCGTCACGGTTCCCGATGAAGACGATCAAGTCGCTGCGGCCGCTGTGACACGCCGAGCGGCCCGCTCGGCGTGTCGGCTCTCCCTGCGGCACTTGCGATCTGGAGCTGTCAGCATCGGCTGACAATGTTCGGTTTTTTGACAATGTCGCCGTGTGTGACAGCTCCAGATCGACGATGCCGTGGAGACTCGAGCGACTCCAACGCCTTTCGTCAGTGCACGAGCTTGAGCCCGACGACGCCGCCGATGATCAGCGTCAAGAACACGACCTTGAGGACCGACGTCGGCTCATCCCCGGCGGCCATCGCATAGACCACAGTGAGGACCGCACCGATGCCGACCCAGACGGCGTACGCGGTGCCGACCGGCAGGTCACGCATGGCGTAGGCCAAGCCGGCCATGCTGGCGATGAGCGCGACCGCGAACACGATGCTGGGCGAGAGCTTGCTGAACCCCTCGGACTTGCCCATCGCGGTGGCCCATACCGCTTCGAGGACACCGGACAAGACCAGAACGAGCCACGACATGATGTTTCTCCCGGGCCGTCTTGTCGCACACCGGGTACGGCACCCATCGTCCGGAAGCCTGCGTTAAGGCTCTGTTACCAAGTTCTCACAGGGGCAGGCGGGTGGCAATGTCAGGTCGGTCACCACCTACGTCGAACGTGGGGCTTTACGAGGCATTCTGGGCGTGTCTTCGCGCAAAGCCCCACGCTCGATGGCACCCCTGACGCCGATAATCGGTAGATGATCACCACACGCCTGACCGATCGCCTCGGGATTCAGCATCCGATCGTCTCGGCGCCCATGGCGTTGGCCGCGGGCGGTGCACTGGCCGCGGCGGTCAGTCGGGCCGGCGGGCTGGGCCTCATCGGCGGCGGCTACGGCGACTCCGATTGGGTCCGTGCACAATTCGCGGCCGCCGGCCCGGAGCGGGTCGGCGTCGGATTCATCACGTGGTCGGCGCAGCGCTCACCCAGCGTAGTGGCCGAAGCGCTCGAATTCCGTCCGGCCGCGGTGATGTTGTCGTTCGGCGACCCCGGAGTCTTCGCCACCCAGGTCAAAGACGTTGGCGCCGTGCTCATTTGCCAATGCCAGAACCTTGATCACGTCGAGCGGGCGATACATGTGGGTGCCGACGTCGTCGTCGCGCAGGGTGCCGAGGCGGGTGGCCACGGTTCCCTGCGCGGGACGCTGAGCCTCGTCCCGGAGGTCGCCGACTTCCTCGCTGCCCGCTCCCCCGACACCCTGCTACTGGCGGCCGGGGGCATCGCCGACGGCCGGGCGCTCGCCGCCTCGCTCATGCTGGGCGCCGACGGCGTGTTGATCGGCACCCGGCTGTGGGCGGCCGACGAAGCGCTGGTGCATCCGCGTCACCATGAAGCGATCGTCGAATCCAACGGGGACAGCACAATTCGCACGACAGCGGGCGACGTCGTCCGCGGAATCGACTGGCCGCCGGAATTCACCATGCGGATGCGGCGCAACGCATTCACCGACCGGTGGCACGGCGACGAGAAGACATTGGCGGCCAACGCCGACATCGAGAGTCCGCGCTACCGCGCCGCGTTCGCCGACGGCGACCCCGACAACGCCGGGGTCGTGTTCGGCGAAGCCGCCGGGCTCATCCACTCGATCGAGCCCGCCGGCGCGATCATCGAGCGAATGGTCGATCAAGCGGCGCAGCTGTTGCGGTCCGGCGCCGGCTACACCGGGTAGCCGGACCCCGCGTCCCGGCACGCACAAGCGCGACGGCAATCGAGTTTGTAGCCTGTCGACATGGCAGCGCCTTTGGACGACGGGCCCTTCTTTCACGGCACGAAAGCCGATCTGCAAGTGGGAGAACTTCTTACGGCCGGTTTCCGCTCCAACTACCGGCCCGAGATCGTGATGAACCACATCTACTTCACCGCCTTGCGCGACGGTGCCGGGCTTGCCGCTGAGCTCGCCGCCGGCGATGGCGAGCCGCGCGTCTATGCCGTGGAACCGACCGGCGAATTCGAGAACGATCCCAACGTCACCGACAAGAAGTTCCCGGGCAACCCCACGCGGTCATACCGCAGTACGGCCCCGCTCCGGATCGTCAGCGAGGTCACGGACTGGAGGCGGCTGACACCTGAGGAGCTCCAGATGTGGCGTGACCGATTGGCGGCAGTTCACCCCGACAACCGCGGCGAGATCATCAACTGAGCAATCGGCCCCTGGTACCGATCGCCCCGGCGCGCTAACTACGGTTGGCCTCCACTGCCTCGCGAATCAGTGCTTTGAACGCGTCGGCATCCAGTTCGTCGCCTTCGTGCAGATCGATGGCGCGCCGGGTTCCCGCATCAAGACTGGCGTTGAACAACTTCGCCGAGTCCTTCAGGGCCGCGCCCTTGGCGAAGGTCAGTTTGACCTTGTCCTTATACGTCTCCACCGTGCAGATCAGTCCGTCCAGTGAAAACGTCGGCACGCCATCAGGATTCGAGGGCTTGCGCCACTTGAACTCCTCGACGACATCCGGTTCCGCTTGCTTGATCAAAGACCGCAGCTCGTCGACCAGGTCGGTGCGCCAATCCCCACTCACAGCTGTGAATCTATGTCATCGAATGTGCGGAAGATTGCGAGATTTCGCGAAAATCTCGCAATCTTCTCCACTTTCGGCGCGCTGCCGGGGCTAGACGTTGAAGCGGAACTCCACGACATCCCCGTCAACCATGACGTAGTCCTTGCCTTCCATCCGGACCTTGCCGGCGGCTTTGGCGGCAGCCATGGAGCCGGCTTCGACCAGGTCGTCGAAAGCGACGATCTCGGCCTTGATGAAGCCCTTCTCGAAGTCGGTGTGGATGACGCCCGCCGCCTTGGGCGCGGTGTCGCCCTGGTGGATGGTCCACGCCCGCGACTCCTTGGGCCCCGCGGTCAGGTAGGTCTGCAACTTCAGCGTCCGAAAACCGGCGCGCGCCAACGCATCCAGGCCACGCTCGGTCTGGCCGATGGACTCGAGCAGCTCGGCGGCGGACTCGTCGTCGAGCTCCAGCAGCTCGGCCTCGATCTTGGCGTCCAGGAACACGGCCTCGGCCGGCGCGACCATCGCGGTCAGCTCGGCCTTGCGGGCCTCGTCGGTCAGCACCGACTCGTCGGCGTTGAAGACGTACAGGAACGGCTTGACGGTCATCAGGTTCAGCTCGCGCAGGATCGACCAGTCCTGGCCGGTGGAGAACAGTGTCTTGCCCTCGTTGAAGATCGCCTGGGCGGCGACCACTGCGTCGAGAACCGGCTTGCGGTCCTTGTTGGTGCGCGCTTCCTTCTCCAGCCGCGGCAGCGCCTTCTCGAGCGTCTGCATGTCGGCGAGGATCAGCTCGGTCTCGATGACCTCGATGTCGGACTTGGGATCGACGCGGCCGTCGACGTGCACGACGTCGTCGTCGGCGAAGGCGCGCACCACCTGACAGATGGCGTCGGCCTCGCGGATGTTGGCCAGGAACTTGTTGCCCAGACCCGCGCCCTCGGACGCGCCCTTGACGATGCCGGCGATGTCGACGAACGTCACGGGCGCCGGGACGGTCTTCTCGGAGCCGAAGATTTCGGCGAGCTTGTCGAGCCGCGGGTCGGGCAGCGGTACGACACCCTCGTTGGGTTCGATCGTTGCGAACGGATAATTAGCCGCGAGCACGTCATTACGTGTCAACGCGTTGAACAACGTCGACTTCCCGACGTTCGGCAGACCGACGATTCCCAGGTTCAGACCCACGAGTTCATTAGTTTAAGAGACGCCACACCGTCCCAACGCCCGCCTGCAGGCACAGCGGCCCAGATTGCCGGTACGGTCTAGGAGTGTCAGCAGAGCATCATGGGCCCGAAGCCGCCCTCGATCGCCGCTCGGCGCTGCCCAGCATCCCGGGAATCCCCTGGTGGGGAGCCATTGTGCTGGCGGTCACAGCCACCGCGGTCGGCTTCGCCTACGACGCCGGCACCGGTGACAAAGAACTCAGCGCATTCTTCACTTTCTGCTACGTGGCCGGCTGTGTCCTCGCTGTGCTCGGCGTGCGGCGGTCCGGGATTTTCACCGCGGTCATCCAGCCGCCGCTGATCCTCTTCGTTGCCGTGCCGGGCGCGTACTTCATGTTCCACAGCGACAAGATCGCCGGCATCAAGGACCTGCTGATCAATTGCGGGTATCCGCTGATCGAGCGTTTTCCGACGATGTTCTTCACCGCGGCGACGGTTCTCGTCCTCGGCCTCGTCCGCTGGTTCGTCCTGCCGCAGTTCCAGACGTTCGACGAGGACGACGCGGAGGAGGCGGTCGCCGAGCCCAAGCCGCGCCGCAGCCGCCGTCAGGCGGACGACGAAGACGTCGCTCCCGCCGGCCTGGCCGCGACGCTGTCGGCCAAGCTCACCAAGCTGACCACCGGCCAGACGCCCCGCAGCTCCCGCACCCGCGCGACCCCGTCGCGTCGGTCCGCAGCGGAGTCGCCGCGCCGCGGCACCGCGGATCCGCAGCGCGCGCCGCGGCCATCCCGTGCCCGGGCGCAGGCCAGTGACACCGAGCTGATCGAACCGGTGCCCGGACAGATGCGTCGGCCGCGGCCGGCTCGTCCCCGCCCGGCCGCCACCGACTCCTACGCCGTACCCGACGAGCCGCGGCGCCGTCCGCGTCCGGCCGGCGAGCCGCGCCGCGCCGCGCAGGAGCGCTATGACTACCGGGAGCCGCGGGAACGCGACCGCTACGAGCGGCCGACGCAGCGCCCGTCCGGGGCCGAGCCGCGCCGTCGTCGCTACGCCGACGATCCGTACGAGCCCGGCGACCGCTACCAGTCCCCGGCCCGTCCGTCGCGCAACGCGCCCCCCAGCGGCGCTCACCACCCCGTCTCCCGGGTGCGGTACCGCGGTGCGGACGACGATGCGGCAGAACAGCACGCAGAGCGCCGGCCGCGTCAGTCCCACAACAACTGGGACTGACGCCGACCGCGCCTGCGCTGGAAGATCAGTGCCGGGCCGGACGAATCTCGCGCGGCAGCGCGAAGACCAGCGTCTCGTTGGCGGTGGTGACCGGCTGGACGGTGTCGTAGCCGAATTCCGCGAGGCGCTCGAGCACGCCGCGCACCAGGATTTCCGGCACCGACGCACCTGACGTGACGCCGACGGTCGTGACACCGTCGAGCCAGGCCGGGTCGATGTCCTCGGCGTAGTCGACCAACTTGGCGGCGTTGGAACCGGCGTTCAGCGCCACCTCGACCAGACGAACCGAGTTCGACGAGTTGCGTGAACCGACGACGATCACCAGCTCACACTCCGGTGCCATCGCCTTGACCGCGACCTGGCGGTTCTGGGTGGCGTAGCAGATGTCGTCGCTGGGCGGGTCCTGCAGCGTCGGGAACTTCTCCCGCAGCCGCCGGACGGTCTCCATGGTCTCGTCGACCGACAGCGTGGTCTGCGACAGCCAGATGACCTTGTTCGGGTCGCGGACCGTCACCTTGTCGACGGCGTCCGGGTTGTCGACGACCTGCACGTGCTCAGGGGCCTCGCCCGCGGTGCCGACGACCTCTTCGTGGCCCTCATGACCGACCAAAAGGATGTCGTAGTCGTCGCGGGCGAAGCGCTTGGCCTCGTTGTGCACCTTGGTGACCAGCGGACAGGTGGCGTCGATGGTCCGGAGATTGCGTGCCGCGGCCTCCTCGTGCACCGTCGGCGCGACGCCGTGGGCGGAGAACACCACGATGGCGCCCTCGGGCACCTCATCGGTCTGCTCGACGAACACCGCGCCGGCCTTGGCCAGCGTGTCGACCACGTAGCGGTTGTGCACGATCTCGTGGCGCACATACACGGGGGCGCCGTGCTTCTCCAGTGCGCGCTCCACGGTCTCGACCGCACGGTCCACGCCGGCGCAGTAGCCACGCGGCTCGGCGAGCAGCACGCGCTTGCCGGTTTTGCTCATAGCCTCCCCGGCGACCGAAACGGTCGCGCCGGGAATGCCCATATTGATCGTCGGTGGCATAGCACAAGGGTACTGATCAACGCAGGGCCACAGCCAGCCGTACTCTGGCAAGCATGTCTACTGCGCCCTACGGAGTCCGGCTGCTGGTCGGCGCGGCTGCGACCGCGCTCGAGGAGACCATTCGGCTCCCCCACACCATCCTGACCTACCCGATGACGCTGGCCAGTCAGCTCGCCCAGCTGGTCATGAAAATGCAGCAGGACCTGGCCGAACTGGTCAACAAGGGCGACGAGACCCTGGAGCAGTGGTTCCCGCCCAAGGACGAGCAGCCGGAATGGGCCACGTTCGACGAAGATCTGCTGGAGCCGGCCAGCGCCGATCCCGCGGGTCCGGCCACCGAGCAGCCCGACGGCGCGCGCCTGACCGAAGGCCGGTTCGCGCTGTACAGCACCGGCGCCGCCGAGGCCCCGAAGGCGACGACGAACGGTTCGGCCGCCAACGGCTCGAGCGTCGTGACCCCCGCGATCGTCGAGGACCTGGACTACGCCGAGCTGACCCTGGCGCAGTTGCGCGCCCGGCTCCCCCAGCTCAAGGTGGACGACCTCGAGGCGCTGCTGACCTACGAGAACAACACGAAGTCCCGCGCGCCATTCCAGACGCTGCTGGCCAACAGGATCACCCGCGCGACCGCGAAGTGATGCGGTGACGTCGGCTGCCGCAGCGGCCGGGAACGAGAACTCGGCCGAGAACCCGTGGCCGGTCCGGGCGGTATCCACCCGGGTGGCCAAGTACATCGACCGGCTCGGCACCATCTGGATCGAGGGTCAGCTCACCGAGCTGAAGTTGCGGCAGTCGACGGCCTGGATGGTGCTGCGCGACCCGGCTGCGGACATGTCGCTGTCGGTCAGCTGCCCCCGCGCGCTCGTCGACGACGCCCCGGTCGCCCTGTCGGAGGGCACCCAGGTGATCATGCTGGGCAAGCCGCAGTTCTATACCCGCAACGGCTCATTCTCGTTGCGCATCAGCCAGATTCGCGCCGTCGGCATCGGTGAGCTGCTGGCCCGCATCGACCGGCTACGCCGCCTGCTGGATGCCGAGGGCCTGTTCGACCCGCGGCTCAAGCGCCCGATTCCGTTCCTGCCCAACACCATCGGCCTCATCACCGGCCGCGCCTCGGCAGCCGAGCACGACGTCGTCACCGTCGCCCAAAGCCGTTGGCCCGCAGTCCACTTCGACATCCGCAACACGGCGGTGCAGGGCACCAACGCGGTGCCGCAGATCGTCGAGGCCCTGCGCGCCCTGGACGCCGCGCCGCACGTCGACGTCATCGTGATCGCGCGCGGCGGCGGCAGCGTCGAGGACCTGCTGCCGTTCTCCGACGAGACGCTGTGCCGCGAGATCGCGGCGTGCACCACCCCGGTGGTCAGCGCCGTCGGGCACGAACCGGACAACCCGCTGTGCGACCTGGTCGCCGACCTGCGGGCGGCCACCCCGACCGACGCGGCCAAACGCGTCGTCCCCGACGCCGCCGCCGAGCAGGCCCTGGTGACCGATCTGCGCCGGCGCAGCGCGCAGGCGCTGCGCAACTGGGTGCATCGCGAGGAACGCTTCATCGGTCAGCTGCGCGGCCGCCCGGTGCTGGCGCAGCCACTGCAGGCGCTGGACGCGCGCGCCGAGGAGATCACCCGGGCCGTGGCGGCCGCGCGCCGCGACGTCAGGCGGTTGATCGCCACCGAAACCGACCACGTCGGGCACCTGTCGGCGCGGCTGGCCACACTCGGACCGGCCGCGACGCTGGCCCGTGGGTACGCCGTGGTGCAGAACCTGTCGGCGGCCGGTGCGGTCCTGCGGTCGGCGCAGGATGCCCCGGCGGGAACCAGACTCCGAATCCGGGTGGCCGACGGCGCCGTCACGACCGTGAGCGAAGGAATATATGACGAACATTAGTCAGCTCGGCTACGAAGCTGCCCGCGATGAACTGATCGAGGTCGTCCGCAAACTGGAAGCGGGCGGACTCGATCTCGACACCTCGCTCCAGCTCTGGGAAAGGGGCGAACAACTGGCAAAACGGTGCGAGGAGCACCTGGCCGGCGCCCGCAAGAAAGTCGAGGACGCGCTCGCCACGGGCGCCGACGACGAAAATTGATCAGCACGGTAATTTTTTGCGCACACTGTTAACTGGAACACGTTTCAGTTATGCTCCTGCACCATGCGTGATGCTTCCCTGACCACAGACCTCGGCCGTGTGCTGGTAACCGGCGGGTCTGGCTTCGTCGGCGCCAACCTGGTGACCGAACTGCTCGACCGTGGCCATCACGTCCGGTCCTTCGACCGGGCGCCGTCGCCGCTGCCGGAGCACCCGAACCTGGAGACGCAGGTCGGCGACATCACGAACCCCGAGGATGTGTCGAAGGCCGTCGCCGATATCGACACGATCATCCACACCGCGGCGATCATCGACCTGATGGGCGGTGCGTCCGTCACCGACGAGTACCGCAACCGCAGCTTCGGCGTGAACGTCGGCGGCACCGAGAACCTGGTGAAGCTGGGCCGGGCCGCGGGCGTCAAGCGCTTCGTCTACACCGCGTCGAACAGCGTGGTCATGGGTGGGCAGGACATCCAGAACGGCGACGAGACCATGCCGTACACCGCCCGCTTCAACGACCTGTACACCGAGACCAAGGTCGCCGCCGAGAAGTTCGTGCTGTCGCAGAACGGCGTCGACGGCATGCTCACGTGTTCCATCCGGCCCAGCGGTATCTGGGGCCGGGGCGACCAGACCATGTTCCGCAAGGTGTTCGAGAACATCCTCGCCGGCCACGTCAAGGTGCTGGTGGGCAACAAGAACATCAAGCTGGACAACTCCTACGTGCACAACCTGATCCACGGCTTCATCCTGGCGGGCGAGCACCTGGTGCCCGGCGGCACCTCACCCGGGCAGGCGTACTTCATCAACGACGGCGAACCGCTCAACATGTTCGAGTTCGCCCGTCCCGTCATCACCGCGTGCGGCCGCAAGCTGCCGACGTTCTACGTGTCCGGCAAGCTCGTGCACCGCGTGATGATGGCGTGGCAGTGGCTGCACTTCAAGTTCGCCCTGCCCGAGCCGCTGATCGAGCCGCTGTCGGTGGAGCGCCTCTACCTGAACAACTACTTCTCGATCGCCAAGGCCAAGCGCGACCTGGGCTACGAGCCGCTCTTCAACACCGAGCAGGCCATGAAGGAATGCATGCCGTACTACGTCGACCTCTTCCACCAGATGGAAGCGGCTGAAGCCACGAAGTAGCTGTACGCCCGTGTGCCTCTACCGATTTCAACGGTAGAGGTGCACCGGGTGCTGCGTCGATTTCTCGATATTCGCCGACGCCGCCATGAGGAGATCGGTGCCGAGCGCGATGAGTGCGCGGGCCGCCGCGATCTCCTCACCGACCAACGGCGCACTCGGGTCTTTGGGGTTGCGGTAGGCATCCCCCGTCGTGGTGAGTGTGTCGTCCCGCAGCCGGGCGTGTGCGGAGGCGTGGGTGTGGACATCGTCCTCGAAGAACTCGATCTCGACGTGCCACTTGTTGGTCAGATCCTTGTCGTACATGTCGATCACCTTCCCTAAGTAAGCGTGCGCCTCCCGCCGCCCGTTGACCAGTACCGATTTCGCCGACCTGCCGAACGGCCACCGGAATCGTTGACCCACCCGTAAAGTCGAACGGGCACAGGAAATTCCGTTTCGAACGAGGAGCTCTGTCATGCCCGACGGCAAACCCAACATCCTGGTGATCTGGGGCGACGACATCGGCATCAGCAACCTGAGTTGTTACAGCGACGGCCTCATGGGCTACCGCACCCCGAACATCGACCGCATCGCGGCCGAGGGCATGCGCTTCACCGACTCCTACGGCGAGCAAAGCTGCACCGCGGGCCGGGCAGCGTTCATCAGCGGGCAGAGCGTGTACCGCACCGGGATGAGCAAAGTCGGCATACCGGGCGTCGACATCGGTTGGGCCGCAGAGGATCCGACCATCGCCGAACTGCTCAAGCCGCTGGGCTACGCCACCGGGCAATTCGGCAAGAACCACTTCGGCGACCTGAACAAGTACCTGCCGACGGTGCACGGCTTCGACGAGTTCTACGGCAACTTGTACCACCTCAATGCCGAAGAAGAACCCGAGCAGTACGACTACCCGCACAAGGACCAGTTCCCGCGGCTGTACGAGAAGGCTCTGCCGCGCGGGGTGATGAACTGCAAGGCCACCACCGAGGTCTCGTCCGAACCCGACGACCCGAAGTTCGGTCCGGTCGGCAAGCAGACCATCGAGGACACCGGGCCGCTGACCGCGAAGCGGATGGAGACCATCGACGACGACATCGCCGACCGCACCGTCGACTACATCAAGCGCCAGCACGACGAGGGCAATCCGTTCTTCGTCTGGTGCAACTTCACCCACATGCACCTCTACACGCATGTGAAGCCGGAGAGCCGCGGGCAAGCAGGCATCTGGCAGTCCGAGTACCACGACGCGATGATCGACCACGACAAGAACGTCGGCACGGTGCTGGACGTCCTGGACGAACTGGGCATCGCCGACGACACCATCGTCATCTACTCCACCGACAACGGCCCGCACCGGAACACGTGGCCCGACGCCGGCACCACGCCGTTCCGCAGCGAGAAGAACACCAACTGGGAGGGCGCCTTCCGGGTACCGGAGCTGATCCGCTGGCCCGGAAAGATCAAGGCGGGCACCGTCTCCAACGACATCATCCAGCACCACGACTGGCTGCCGACGCTGCTGGCCGCCGCGGGCGACCCCGATATCGTCGAGAAGCTCAAGAAGGGCCACAAGGCCGGTGCCGACGGCGAGACCGAGTACAAGGTCCACATCGACGGGTTCAATCTGCTGCCGTATCTGACGGGCGAGGTCGAGCACAGCCCGCGCCGGGGCTTCTTCTACTTCAACGACGACGCGGAGCTGGTCGCGATGCGTTTCGAGAACTGGAAGATCGTCTTCGCCGAGCAGCGCTGCCAAGGCACCCTGCGGATTTGGGCCGAGCCGTTCACGCCGCTGCGGGTGCCCAAGCTCTTCAACCTGCGCACCGACCCCTACGAGTACGCCGACATCACGTCGAACACGTACTACGAGTGGTTCCTGCGGCGCGACTTCTTCGCCTTCTACGCGACGGCGATGGCCGCGGCATTCCTCGACACCTTCAAGGAGTTCCCGCCGCGGCACCCACCGGCCAGCTTCAGCATCGATCAGATCGTCGAGAAGCTGCACCAGTTCCTGGCGGCCGACTAGGTGTTGGAGTCCTGGAACAACGGCCCGACGAAGTCGGCGATCGTCGACTTCGTCGGGCGGGCCACCACCGAAGGCCCGGATTTCGTTGCGCAGCAAGACCGCATCGCGGTCTTCGACAACGACGGCACACTGTGGTGCGAGAAGCCGGCGTACGTCCAGCTGGATTTCCTGGTGCGCCGGCTGGCGGCGCAGGCCGCTGCCGATCCGTCGCTGGCCGCACGTCAGCCGTACACCGCGGCCGCGTCCGGCGACCTGGCCTGGTTCGGCGACGCCGTCACCAAGCACTACGAAGGCGACGACAGTGATCTGAAAATCCTTGCCGCCGGCATTCTTTCGGCCAACGACGCCATCACCGTCGATGCGCTCACCGAACGGGTCACGGGATTCTTCGCCGAGGTCCGGCATCCGACGCTGGACCGTCCGTACACCGAGTGCGGCTATGTCCCGATGGTCGAACTGCTGCGGTACCTGGAGGCGAACGGGTTCACCTGCTACATCGTCTCCGGCGGCGGACGCGATTTCATGCGGCCCGTCACCGGCAGCATGTACGGCATCCCGCCGGAGCGTGTCATAGGCAGTTCGGTTGCGCTGCAATACCGGGACGGCGACCTGTACACCACGTCCCAGCCGGAATTCCTCGACGACGGCCCGGTGAAACCGGCCCGAATCTGGGGCCGGACCGGGCGCCGGCCGATCTTCGCCGCGGGCAATTCCAACGGCGATATCGAGATGCTCGAGTACGCCCGCAACTTCCGGCTGCTGGTGCGGCACGACGACGCCGAGCGCGAATTCGATTACATCGCAGGGGCCGAACGGGTCCTGGAGTTGGCAAAGACCGAGGGCTGGACCGTGGCGAGCATGCGGTCCGACTGGGCCGAGGTGTTCCCCCGTTGACCTTGGTCTGGATTCCCGGGCAGACGGCGGTGCTGGGTTCCGACGGGCACTACCCCGAGGAGGCGCCCGCGCGCGAGGTCACCGTCGAGGGCTTCTGGATTCAGCCCCGCCAGGTGACCAACGCGGACTTCGCCGCATTCGTCGAAGCCACCGGCTACGTCACCGTGGCCGAAAGGCCGCTCGACCCCGCGGACTATCCGGGCGCTCCAGCGGAGAACCTGCAACCCGGCTCGATGGTGTTCCGGCGCACGCCCGGCCCCGTCGACCTGCGTCACCTCAGCCAGTGGTGGACGTGGACGCCGGGCGCGTGCTGGAACCACCCGCGGGGCCCGAAGTCTTCGCTGCGGAATCGGGAGCAACATCCCGTCGTACACGTGGCGTTCGAGGACGCCGCGGCGTACGCCGAGTGGGCCGGGCTGGCCCTGCCCACCGAGGCGCAGTGGGAGGTCGCGGCGCGCGGTGGCCTGGACCGCGCCACCTACGCGTGGGGCGACGAACCCGAACAACCCGGCCAACGGCTGGCCAACTTCTGGCACGGCGAATTCCCCTACCTGCCCGACACCGGCTACGGCCAGACCACACCGGTGGGCAGCTTCCCGCCGAACGACTACGGCCTGTTCGACATGGCAGGCAACGTCTGGGAATGGACCACCGACTTCTACGGCGCGACCCGTGACAGCCAACCCTGTTGCGCCGCAGACAGTTACGACCCGGATCAGCCGGGCACACCGGTACCGCGCCGGGTGATCAAGGGCGGTTCGTTTCTGTGCGCGGACAGCTACTGTCTCCGCTACCGGCCGGCGGCCCGTCGTCCCCAAGCGGTCGATACGGGGATGAGCCACGTCGGCTTCCGGTGTGTGCGGGGTGGCTGACCTAGCGCGCGGCTTGATGTAGCCCGAACCGCACACCCTGGTCGTCGGTGCACGCGGAGAACCGTCCGAAGCCGGGCTCTTCGGGGCAGGCGTCGTCCGCGGTACCGCCGAGCGCCCGCACTGCCTGCACGGCGGCGTCGATGTCGTCGACGGAGAAATACATGGCGATGCGGGCGTCCGCATCCTCGCCGTGCAGGCCGCCCCTCGTGCCGGGCGTCTTGACCCAGACCTGATCCCCCTCACCCGTCGGCGGAAACTCCCAGCCGAACAGACGACCGTAAAAGGATTGCGCGCGAACGGAATCCGGTACGCCGATTTCGAAGAAGGTCAACTCGCCGTGCACGTGTGCTCCTGAATGTCGATGGGTGAGCGGACGTTTCGACGTTAGGGGCGTCCGCTGGTCATCGTCTTGGACGTTTGTACCGTGTGGACAGAGCTATACCGCTTCGCCGCCGGCCATCGCGGCGCCGGCGGTATCGGCCGCCAGAGCGGTCAGGAACTCGGTCGGCGTGCAGCCGGCGAGGTCGCGGAATTCACGGTTGAGGTGGGCCTGGTCGTAGTAACCGCACGTCAGCGCGATCGCCGCCAGCGATGGCCGCCCGGGCCGGCGCATCAGGTACACCGCGTGCTGAAACCGCGCCAGGCCGGCCATCGCCTTGGGCGGAAGCCCGATCTCTGCGCGGAAGCGCTCGGCCAGGCGTTTGCGGCTCCATCCGGTCTGCTCGCGCAGAACGTCCATGCCAAGGTCGCCCCGAGCGGTGACGATCTGCCGCCAGGCTCCCGCCACCGCGGTGCTCACTCCCCTCCCCTCGGCGTATCGGGTACCCAAGGCCGCCTCGATCAGGTGAAAGCGATCGGTCCAAGTCGTCGCCGAGTGCAGTCGGTCGAGCAGCTGATTCGTGTCCGGCCACAACGCCGCCACATCGACGATCTGATCGGCGAGTTCGGCCGCCGGCACGCCGAACACGGTCCTGGCGGCCGGCGGTGAGAGCTCGACCTCCAACACACATTGGCTGCCGGAATGCGTTGCGACCACACCGGTTCGGCTCACCCCGACCAGTGCCGTCTGCGCCTGAACGGGCTCCGTGCCGCCCGACCGGGAAAGACACATCGGTTCGCCGAGGCTGAGCAGCAGGACGAGATTCGCCGCGGGCAGCTCTTCCCGGATCACCGGCGCAGGTGCCGCCTCGGAGAACCCGCCGTAGCCGGTGACCAAGTGCGCGAGCCCGGCAGCGGGATCGGCCCTGGCGGCTTCCCATCGGACCCCCACGTCGTCACCGCGCCGCAGCTGATTCACGGTGACCACCTGGCCAGTCTCGCGGGTCTCACGTTCGCAGGCAACGCCGACACACGGCTCAGCCGTATGCCCTGATCCCTCAGCGCCAGTTGCGAAATGCGTCGATCAGGCGGTTCCGGAAGCCGGGGTCGAGTTCATCTGCCCCGATCTTGCCGACGGTCGCGATGGTGCTGCGAAACTGTTGAAGGTAGTTCTCGCAGCCGTCGCATTCGAGCAGGTGCATGTCGAATCGCGCCCGGTCCTCCAGATCGAGCGTTCCGTCGAGGTAGGACGTCACCAACTCGACGAGTTCATTGCAGTCAATCGGATTGGTCGTCATGCCGTATCCCTCAGATAGTCCTCGAGCACCTGCCGGACGGCGGCGCGGCCTCGATGGAGCAGAACGCGCTGGTTGGCTGCACTGATCTCGAGCAGCTCGCAGACCTCGTCGGAGTCCAGTCCCAGCATGTCACGCATTGTCACCACGACGCGTTGGCGTTCCGGCAACGTGTCGAGTCCCCGTCGCGCCACCGTGATCAGTTCCTGCCCCAAGGCGGAGCCCTCCGGGGTGTCCGGAAAAGGTGACGGCGCAGCGGCCGACAGCCAGTGCCCCGGGTACGGGTCGTCAGCGCCGCGAAACCGCGCGGGGTCGACGGTTCCACCGGTGAATGCCGCGACCGCCAGATCGGCGTTCCGCCGTTCACGGACACCCCGATTCTTGGCGATATTGATCAGGATCGCGAAAAGCCATGTGCGCAAGGAGGATCTGCCTTCGAATGAGCCGATCCCTTTGAGCAATGCGATCCAGGTGTCCTGTACGACATCTTCGGCAATCTCACGGCTGGGTACATAACCTTGCGCGACCCGCAGCAGAGCCGGAGTGTGACGGTCCACCAGCTCGGCGAACGCGCTCTCGTCGCCGCGCTTCAACGCGGCGACAAGGGCGTCTTCGTCACCTACGACCCTGGTCATGATGACCGGGAGCATAATCGCTCAGCTATGAGTCGGGCCGGTGAAGTCGTACCGACAACCGCCATCGCACCCGAAGTCGAAGGACTGCTCAGGCACGATCAGCCGTCCGCGCGGCCTGCAGCGCATCGGCGAGCGTCCACGCCGCAATCCCAAGCAGTGCAACGTCTTTGATCAGGAACTGGCCCGTCATCGACAGCGCCGGAAACCCACCCGCAGCCGCCTCGCCGACCCCCGGTGTCGTGAACAGGAAGCTGATTGTCGCGACGAACAGCCCGACCGCGATCAGACTGCCGACCGCCGAGACCCTCGGCCACCAGGGCTTGACGGCAAGCAACACCGCGGTGCCGACTTCGAGCACACCGAGCAGGGACGAGAACGTCGTCACGGAGAAGACGTCGTACATCCAACTCATGAACGGACTGTGCGCGACGAGCGGCTGAATACCTTGTGCTTCATACGAAGTGAACTTCAGCAGGCCGATCCAGCCGATCACGATGACAAGTCCGTAGCGGGCGAGATCGCCGGCGATTCGGTTCACGATGGCCTCTGATGTCGCCGACTGTGCGTAGTCCCGAATCTTGGTCGCGGTCATTGGTTTGCCCTTCAGCTCCGTCGCGGCGGGCTGTCCGCCGACGATTACGAAACTGAGTGTGTTGTCGCGGCGTGAGCGTTACGCGACGACAGGAATCGGCCGTAACAAGGGACGGGGCTGCCTCGACATCGCATACCCGAACGC
Source organism: Mycobacterium sp. UNC410CL29Cvi84 (assembly GCF_000686745.1). Classification (NCBI taxonomy): domain Bacteria; kingdom Bacillati; phylum Actinomycetota; class Actinomycetes; order Mycobacteriales; family Mycobacteriaceae; genus Mycobacterium; species Mycobacterium sp. UNC410CL29Cvi84. The sequence goes on along the minus strand of NZ_KK366011.1, from coordinate 316,825 downwards.
CAAGTAAGCAGCCGGCCGGCAGCCATATTCGCGACTCAAACCGCAGTGTGAACAGATTTGTTAATCTGTTCACACTGCGGCGCCCCGGTCTGGTTGGTCGTCGATCACGGCAGGGAGAAATCAGTGAGCACACAGCGCAACGCCCTCATCGTCGGTGGGGCATCCGGTATCGGCTGGGCCACTGCCCAAGGCCTGGCCGCGCAGGGCTACCGCGTCACCATTGCCGACCGGAACGCCGAACTCGCCGAGGCCCGCGCCGCCGCACTCGGTGAACCACACACCGCAGTCACGGTCGAGGTGACCGACGAGGCATCCGTCGCCGCCGCCTTCGAGCAGGCCGGCGAGCTCGACGCCGTCGTCAGCTGCGCCGGATTCTCGACCTTCGGGCTCATCGTGGACACGCCGGTCGAAGATTTCCGTGCCGTCGTCGACTGCTGCCTGACCGGTTCCTTCATCGTGACCAAGTACGCCGGACGGCAGCTCCGCGAAGGCGGGTCCCTGGTGTGCATCTCGTCGCTCAACGGGCGCCAGCCGGCCATCGGGATGAGCGCCTACAGCGCCGCCAAGGCGGGCCTGTCGATGCTGACCGAGGTGGCCGCACTGGAGCTGGGCCCCAAGGGAATTCGCGTCAACGCCGTCGCACCGGGCTTCGTGCATACGCCGCTGACCGAAGGTGCGGCGATGGTCCCCGGCGTCGTCGACGAGTACGTGGAGAACACCGCGCTGGGCCGCGCCGGTACGCCCGAGGACATCGCGAACGCCGTGCTGTTCCTGTGCTCGGAGCAGTCGTCATGGATGACGGGCGAGGTGCTCGACCTCAACGGCGGCGCCCACCTGAAGCGCTACCCCGACATCATGAGCCACATCCTCAAGCTCGCGTCGGGATAACAACCGGCGGCAGATCCGTCAGAATCACCGTCATGGACACCGATTTCACGGTCACCCAGAAGCGGGCGCTCGCCGTCGCGACGATCCTGGCGGTCGGATTCGGCGCGTACTTCCTGCGCGGGCAGTTCATGCTGGTCGTGGTGGCCGGAGTGGTGGCCTATCTGTTCACCCCGTTGTTCCGCCGGCTGTCGGCACGGCTGAGCACCGGCCTGTCGGCCACACTGACCCTGCTGGCGGCGCTGCTCGTGGTGGTCGTGCCGATCAGCGGGGCCGTCGCCATCGGCGTCGTCCAGATCACCACCATGATCCGCAACGTGTCGGACTGGGTCAGCCGCAACGACATGGGCGCGCTGGGCACCCGGGCGCTGCAGGCCGCCAATGACCTGCTGGCACAAATCCCGTACCTGCACCACGTGACGCTGACGCCCGAGTCGGTGCAGAAATGGATCGTCAGCTTTGCGCAGCGCGCCGGCGAGTGGGGCCTGAACGTGCTGCAGACCGCGGCGGGCGGGCTGTTCGGCGCGCTGGCCGGTGCCGTGATCTTCATCTACGTGTTCATCTCGATGCTGGTCAACGGCGATGAACTGATCCTGTTGATCCGTCGGCTCAACCCCCTCGGCGAGGACGTCACCGACCTGTACCTGGCCAAGATGGGCGCGATGGTGCGCGGCACGGTCCTCGGCCAGTTCGTCATCGCACTGGCCCAAGGTGTTTCGGGCGCGATCTCGATCTACATCGCAGGCTTCCACGACGGATTCTTCATCTTCGCGATCCTGCTGAGCGCGCTGTCGGTGATCCCGCTGGGCGGCGGCATCGTCAGCATCCCGTTCGCCATCGGCCTGGCGCTGTTCGGCAACGTCGGCGGCGGCCTGTTCGTGATCCTGTTCCACGTCCTCGTGGTCACAAACATCGACAACGTGCTCCGGCCCATCCTGGTGCCCAAGGCGGCCCGGCTGGATTCGGCGCTGATGCTGCTGTCGGTGTTCTCCGGGATCGCGATGTTCGGTTTCCTGGGCCTGGTGATCGGCCCCGTGCTGATGATCGTCGTGGTCACCACGATCAGCGTGTATCTCGCTGTCTACAAAGGTGTTCCGTTGAGCGAGCCGGAACCCGACGCACCCCACGCCCCGGGCCGTCTCGGACGGCTCATCGCCGCGATCCGGGCCCGTCGCACGCCGCCGGTTAAGGCAGCGGCTGCGCCTTCTGCGTCGCCTCAGCCAGAGTCCGATAGTCCGCCGGACTCGCCGAACCACTGACCGCGACCTGCGACGGGCCCGTCGGCCCGTCGAGCTTCGCGGTCCAGATCGGTTCGGTGCCCTGCTGGTCTTCGCCGGCACCCTCGTACACCACCCAGTGCACGCCGCCGATGTCCTGCGCACCGGTCGGGTACATGCCGGTGTGGATCGAGGACACCAGCTTCTCCTCGTCGGCGTTGCTCTGGACGAGCGCGACGAACATGCCCACGGCGGTCAGATAGCCGACCTTCGACGTCAGCGCGCGCGTCGGCTGCTTGGTGACGGGGTCGGTGCGACCGGCTTCGATGGCACCGCGCGACCCGGAATTGGCGTGCCAACCGGACGGCAGCTCCGGCACCCGGATCGGGATGCGCAGCGCGGCGGCGTCGGCTTTGAGCGCGGCCGGGGCGTCGTACTGGGGTGCCGGCCCCTTGCCCGGACCCTGCGGCGCGAACGAGCACATCCCGAGCATCCCGGCCAGCGCGATACACGCCACCACCAGCGGGGCGATGGACCAGAACATGTCGCGGCCGTCCTGCAGCAGCCGGTCCTTCGCCGGGCGCGGCACCGGCACCGACTGGCCCTCGGTGACCACGTCGGGCGCGGGCACAGGCTGGCCCTCAGGTTCCGGGGATGATGACGTCACGGTGCTCAGTATCCCAGCTCCCCCGGGCACACCGGCTAATGGGACAATTTGCGCATGACGCCTTCGCGCCGGGAAGCCCCAGACCGCAACCTCGCCCTCGAACTGGTCCGCGTGACCGAAGCCGGCGCCATGGCAGCCGGCCGCTGGGTCGGCCGTGGCGACAAGGAAGGCGGCGACGGCGCGGCCGTCGATGCCATGCGTGAGCTGGTCAATTCGGTCTCGATGCGCGGTGTCGTGGTCATCGGCGAGGGCGAGAAGGACCACGCCCCGATGCTCTACAACGGCGAAGAGGTCGGCAATGGCGACGGCCCCGACTGCGACTTCGCCGTCGACCCGGTCGACGGCACCACCCTGATGAGCAAGGGCATGCCCAACGCCATCTCGGTGCTGGCGGTCTCCGAGCGCGGCACCATGTTCGACCCGTCGGCCGTCTTCTACATGAACAAGATCGCCGTCGGCCCCGACGCTGCCGACGTCATCGACATCACCGTGCCCATCGGCGAGAACATCCGCCGCGTCGCCAAGCGCCTCAACGAGTCGGTCGCCGACGTCACGGTGTGCATCCTGGACCGGCCCCGCCACGCCCAGCTGATCAGCGAGGTCCGCGAGGCCGGCGCCCGCATCCGGCTGATCTCCGACGGCGACGTCGCCGGCGCCATCTCGGCCTGCCGCCCCGAATCCGGCACCGACATCCTGGCCGGTATCGGAGGCACCCCGGAGGGCATCATCGCCGCGGCCGCCATCCGCTGCATGGGCGGCGCGATCCAGGCCGTCCTCGCCCCCACCGACGATGACGAGCGCCAGCGGGCCCTCGACCGCGGCTACGACCTCGAGCGCGTGCTCACCACCGAAGACCTGGTCGCCGGCGACAACGTCTTCTTCTGCGCCACCGGCGTCACCGACGGCGACCTGCTCAACGGAGTGCGTTACTTCGCCGGCGGTTGCACCACCCAGTCGATCGTGATGCGCTCGAAGTCCGGCACCGTCCGGATGATCGAGGCCTACCACCGGCTGTCCAAGCTCAACGAGTACTCCGCGGTGGACTTCACCGGGGACCTCTCCGCCGCACACCCCCTGCCGTAGTTTCCGTTCACCTCAACAAAAGGGAGCACATGTCCGACAACGTTGTCGAAGCCGAGTACCGGATCGAGCACGACACCATGGGCGAAGTCCGGGTGCCGATCAACGCCCTGTGGCGCGCGCAGACGCAGCGGGCCGTGGAGAACTTCCCGATCTCGTTCCGCGGCCTGGAGCGCACCCAGATCCGCGCGCTGGGTCTGCTGAAGGGCGCCTGCGCACAGGTCAACAAGGACCTGGGTCTGCTGGACCCCGAGAAGGCCGACGCGATCATCGCCGCCGCAGGTGAGATCGCCGACGGTCTGCACGACGACCAGTTCCCCATCGACGTGTTCCAGACCGGCTCGGGCACCAGCTCGAACATGAACGCCAACGAGGTCATCGCCTCGATCGCGGCGCGCAACGGTGTCGAGGTCCACCCCAACGACCACGTCAACATGTCGCAGAGCTCCAACGACACCTTCCCCACCGCCACGCACATCGCGGCGACGGAAGCAGCTGTGCGCCACCTGATTCCGGCCCTCGAGGTGCTGCACGAGTCGCTGGCCAACAAGGCCCGTGCGTGGCGCACCGTCGTCAAGTCCGGCCGCACCCACCTCATGGACGCGGTGCCCGTCACCCTGGGCCAGGAGTTCGGTGGCTACGCCCGCCAGATCGAGGCCGGCATCGAGCGCGTCAAGGCGACGCTGCCCCGGCTGGGTGAGCTGGCCATCGGCGGCACCGCCGTCGGCACCGGCCTGAACGCCCCCGACGGCTTCGGCGCCAAGGTCGTCGAGGTGCTGGTGAACCAGACCGGCATCGCCGAACTGCGCACCGCCGCAGACTCTTTCGAGGCCCAGGCCGCTCGCGACGGACTCGTCGAGGCGTCCGGCGCGCTGAAGACCATCGCGGTGTCGCTGACCAAGATCGCCAACGACGTGCGCTGGATGGGCTCCGGCCCGCTGACCGGCCTCGGCGAAATCCAGCTGCCGGACCTCCAGCCGGGCAGCTCGATCATGCCGGGCAAGGTCAATCCTGTTCTGCCCGAAGCGGTTACCCAGGTCGCCGCGCAGGTCATCGGCAACGACGCGGCCGTCACCGTCGGCGGCCTGTCGGGCGCCTTCGAGCTGAACGTCTACATCCCGATGATGGCCCGCAACGTGCTGGAGTCCTTCACGCTGCTGTCCAACGTCTCGCGGCTGTTCGCCTCCAAGTGCATCGACGGCCTCGTCGCCAACGAGGACCACCTGCGGACGCTGGCGGAGTCGTCGCCGTCGATCGTGACGCCGCTGAACTCGGCCATCGGCTACGAGGAAGCCGCCAAGGTGGCCAAGGAAGCCCTCAAGGAGAAGAAGACCATCCGGCAGACGGTCATCGACCGCGGCCTGATCGGCGAGAACCTCTCCCTGGCCGAGCTGGACAAGCGCCTCGACGTGCTGGCCATGGCGAAGGTCCGCGACGAGCGCTAGCGCGAGGAGCCTCCAGAGCAGTCGGCGATCAGTTTCGCTTCGAAAGTGCCCTCTTCTTCGGAAGGGGGCACTTTTTTTGTTGCCCTCCCGCAGGCTCTTCTCACACCGCAGGTGAAGCCAATGTGAACAGCTCCTTACTGGACAGATACTGCCGGGAAACGGGATTCGACCCGAGCGTTTGCGATGGTGTTGCAATGACGGCCGACCTCACCGATTCGCACCGAGGTGCCCGGCTGGATGCCGTCCCGTGCATGACGCACGGCCGCTTCCACATGCCGCACACGCACACCGGCGAGCGGCTGTCCAAACCCCAGGCCGAGGTCCTCAAACTCGTGACGACATCACCGGGTCAGCGCAATGCGGATGTCCTGCAGGCCAGGTTGTTCATCGAACTGCTCGAGGACGAACTGGCCGAATTGCACCTGCAACTGGCGGTGACGGAGCGCCGGGCGGCCAAGCAGGGTGCCGACAAGCATCTCGACGTACTGCACGGGCGCATCGCCGAACTCCTGGCCATGGTCGACGCGATCGTCGACCGCTTCCCCACTGCGTAGCGCGCCCTGCACGCCGTGGATTGAGGATGCGTTGGCGGGCGGCGCGGGACCCGGCGGGAAAGTCCCTGAGTTCAATCGCAATGGCAACGTGCCGGTGGTTTTTGCACTCAGGGACCGTTGGTGGCCGGAAAAAGTACCTGGGTTCAGTCACCGCAGCCGCGGCCCGTCGTGATTGAAGCCACGTACTTCCGGTGGCGGCACCTACCTCTGCGGCAGCCGCTCGGCGTACCTACTGACCGTTGTTGGAGCCGCCGGAATTGGCGCCCGGGATGTCGGTGATCGGGATGTTCGGCATCGGCGGCGGCGACGGGGTGTTGGGCAGCGTCGGAATCTCCGCCGGCGGGATGTCGGTCAGGTCGTTGACCGGCGGGCCGTTCTCCCGGCTGCCATAGCTGGTGCCCGGCTCACGGTGGCCGACCATGTGGCTGACGGTCACCATGTGGTAGCCGTTGGCCTTGAGGACCGGGATGAACTGCTGCACCAGATCGACCGTCGACGAGTAGGTGTCGTGGAACAGCACCACCGAATTCGGCTTGATCTGCGTCATCAGCATGTAGCGGGTGGCCGCGGTGTTGGAGTCGTTGGCCCAGTCGAACGGGATGACGTCCCAGTTGATGTCGGCCAGGCCCTGCTTCTTCGCCTCGGCGAGCACCTGGTCGTTGATCAGGCCACCTGCGGTGCGCACGAGTTTCGGCCGCTGCCCGGTGGCCTTCTCGATGGCGTCGCTGGCCTTGCTGAACTGGCCCGCGATGAACTCCGGCGGGATCGTCGTCATGTTGGGGTGTTCCCAGGTGTGGCTGCCCAGCTCCATCCCGGCGTCGACGACGCGCTTGGCGCCGGCGGGGTTGGCGGCGACCTTGTTGCCGATCTCGAAGAACGTCGCCTTGGCGTCGTTGTCCTGCAGGATTTTCAGCAGCCGGTCGGTGTACGGGCTGGGACCGTCATCGAAGGTCAGCGCAATGCACTTGTACTTGCTGCAGTCGACCTCGTCTGCCTTGGCGACATTGCCGGTCTGGCACCCGACCACGACGATCGTCACACCGGCGCACACGCCGAGGACGGTTCGCCAATAGGACCAGAACGGGCTATCGGGTCGGCGTGGCACGGGAGAAATGCTACCGGCCGCGGCTGGCTGGTCCCTGACACCGGCACGTGTGGGGGCTAGCACTACCGCCGAATGTGCGGCTAGCGGCGTGGTGCCCGAGTTTCCCTTCGAGCAGGGTTGATCACACACAACATCGGATTGAAGGGAGCATTTCATGAGTTCGGCGGTTCGTGAGGATCTGATCTTGTCGCAGGCGCGGGTGACCGCAGAGGTGCAGGCGCCGTTCGATCACGTCGACATCGCGCGGTGGCTGAAAACCCTGCCCACACACGAATATCAGCGGTGCGCCCCGGGCGACCACAAGGCAGCCGGCTATACCGTCGACGACGACGGCACCCCTATGTCCATCAACGTGGAGATGATCGGCACCGGGTTGGTGGTGCAGCAGTACCGGTTCGAGGTCGCCGAGCCGCACTACTGCCGGATGGTGTCGCTGTCTGATGTGTTGACTCCGCTCGGGTGGACCAGCACACAGGTCATCTGGGAGCTGCGCATGGAGCAGCTCGACGGTGACCGCTGCCGTTACACCAATACGGTCACCTCGCACCCCACCGAACATTTCTTGGAGTTCATCGCCCAGCACGGGCAGACCTTCGCCGAGGCGGCCGCGGCCCGTCAGGACGCCTCCGGGCGCCACTGCCGCGTCGAGACCCCGCGGTACGCCCAGAGCATCGCCCGTTGGGCGGCCGACCGCGCGGCAACCGCGGCATAGTCACTCAACCAGGCAAAGGACGTTTCACATGCCCTCAGCAGTGTTGTTCGATCGCCCCGGCGACCCAGACGTCTTGCAATGGCAAGCCGTGGCCCCCGTGCTTCCCGGCCCGGGCGAGGTGGTGATCGGCGTCGAGGCCGCCGGGATCAACAACGCCGACCTGCTTCAGCGGCGCGGACGGTACCCGGTGCCGCCCGGGGCGCCGCGGCCGCTCGGACTGGAATGTGCGGGAACCATCGTCGCAGTTGACGAAGGCGTCACCGGTTGGTCGCCGGGCGACCAGGTGTGCGCTCTGCTCGACGGCGGCGGCTACGCCGACCAGGTGGCGGTTCGTGCGACCCAGGTGATGCCGATCCCGCGAGGGCTGAGCATGATCGAAGCCGCCGCGGTCCCGGAGGTGGCCTGCACGGTGTACTCCAACCTCGCGATGGTCGCCGGACTCACCGGCGGGCACACCGTGCTCATCCACGGCGCCGGTGGCGGCATCGGCACGTTCGCCATTCAATGGGCCGCCGCGATCGGGGCTGACGTCATCACGACCGCCGGCAGCGACGACAAGGTGCGCGCCGGGCGTGACCTCGGTGCGCGCACAGCGATCAACTACCGCACCGAGGATTTCGTCGCCGCCACGCTGTCGGCCACCGGAGGTCGGGGCGTTGACGCCATCCTCGACGTAGTGGGCTCGAGCTACCTGGCACGCAACCTCGACTGCCTGGCACCCGACGGACATCTGGTCGTCATCGGCGGTTCCACAGAGCCCGCGATGTTGGACCTCGGCCTGCTGATGGCCAAGCGGGCCAGCGTGACCGCCACGATGCTGCGGGCCCGCCCGGCCGATCAGAAAGCCGCGATCGTCGCCGGCGTCATCCGCGAGGTATTGCCCTTGTTCGACACAAGGGCAATCCACCCGGTGGTCGACACCGTCGTACCGCTACGCGATGCCGGGCTGGCTCACCGCTTGCTGGAGTCCGGCGAGACCGTCGGCAAGGTCATCCTCGACAACCGCGTCACGGCAGGGTGCCGGGGCTGATCTCCTCGAGCATCTCGGTGACGAGCGCGGCAATCGGCGAGCGTTCGCTGCGCATCAGGGTGATGTGCGCGAACAGGGGGTGCCCCTTGAGCTTCTCGATCACCGCGGCGACACCGTCATGCCGGCCGACGCGCAGGTTGTCGCGCTGTGCCACGTCGTGCGTGAGCACCACCCGAGAGCCCGAGCCCAGCCGGGACAGCACGGTCAGGAGCACGTTGCGCTCGAGTGACTGGGCCTCGTCGACGATGACGAACGAGTCGTGCAGCGAGCGGCCGCGAATGTGGGTCAGCGGCAACACTTCCAGCATTCCGCGGGACAGCACCTCTTCCAGCACGGCCGGGCTGGCCAGGCCTTCCAAGGTGTCGAAGACGGCCTGCGCCCACGGGCCCATCTTCTCGCTCTCGCTGCCCGGCAGGTAGCCGAGGTCTTGTCCGCCAACGGCATACAGCGGCCGGAACACGACGACCTTGCGCTGGGTGCGGCGCTCGAGCACCGCCTCGAGCCCCGCGCACAGCGCCAGCGCCGACTTACCGGTACCGGCCTTGCCGCCGAGGGAGACGATGCCGACGGACTCGTCGAGCAGCAGATCGAGGGCGACGCGTTGTTCGGCTGACCTTCCCCGGAGGCCGAACACTTCGCGGTCACCGCGGACCAGCTGCACCCGCTTCTCGGCGTTGACCCGGCCGAGCGCATGCGACGTGCCACCGAGCAGGCGGATTCCGGTGTGGCACGGCAGATCCCGCGCCTCCAGCAGGTCCACCTCGCCGTCGGCGAACAGCGTGTCGATGTCTTCCGGCGAGGCGTCCATCTCGGTCATGCCGGTCCAGCCGGACGTCACGACATCCTGCGCGTGGTACTCGTCGGCAGTCAGGCCCACCGCGCCGGCCTTGACGCGCAGCGGAATGTCCTTGCTGACCAACGTGACTCGCTTGCCCTCGGCCGCGAGGTTGGCGGCGCAGGCGAGGATGCGGTGGTCGTTGGTGTCGGTGCGGAAGCCCGAGGGCAGCACCGACTGGTCGACGTGGTTCAGCTCGACCTGGAGCGTTCCCCCTTGCGTCCCAACAGGAATCGGCTGATCCAACCGACCGTGTTCCAATCGCAAGTCATCGAACATGCGCAGGGCCTGCCGGGCGAACCAGCCCAGTTCGTGGTGGTGGCGTTTACCCTCCAGCTCACTGATGACCACCAGGGGGACAACCACTTCGTGCTCAGCGAAACGCGTGCATGCCCAGGGATCGGACAGCAACACGGAGGTATCGAGCACGTAGGTACGGACCTGCGAATCAGACACGTGGCGCTCCTCGGCCCGTGCGGCCCCACACGAGTACTTCGGTGGACGCAGCGGTACCTGGACCGGGGCCGGTCCCAATCTCTAATCGGGTACCGCCCGGATAGCAGAGCAATTCGCTAGCCATCACCGGCGACGCTACCCCCGGCGACGGCCGCGCGCTCACTGGCGCGCCGTGACTCTTTTGTGACGTCTAGATGAACTGAGCGAGCGACGGTTCGTCGCTCAGCCCCCACGCCTTGATGCGGTCGGAGATGACCGTGCGCAGCGCCGCACCGTCGAAGATGCCGGCGTCAGCAACAACCTGGACCTTGTCCTGGTAGGCGTCGATGTCCGCACCGATGACCTCAAGGCCGGCGGCCCGGGCCGCGATGGCGGCGATGGTCTCGTCGCGGTGCGTCTCCAGCAGGTGCGCGACGAGGTTCGCGAAGAACTCCTCGTGCCGCTCTTCGTCGCAGGCGATGCGGCCGGCCATGGCGGCGAGCACCGGCTCGTCGATCTGGGCCTGCAGGTTGCGGGTGAACACGGCGTGCGCCCGCTCGAAGAACGCCATGAAGACCAGCGTCTCGATCTGGCTGAACTTGTCGGCCCGGTAGCCCTTCATGACGTGCTCGACGCGCACGTCCTCGTTGGCGGTGGGGTCGATCTGGCGGGTGACCACCAGGTAGTTACGCAGCGCGATGGCGTGCAGGTGTTCCTCGGCGGTCCAGCGGCCCAGCCAGCGGCCCCACTTGTCCTCGAGGATGAAGTGTTCGACCAGCTCACGGTGGTAGCCGGCGAGGTTGTCCTTGGTGATCAGCAGAATTTCCAGCGCATCGGTGACCGGCTTGGGCAGCGTGACACCGGAGGCGTCCCAGTCGGTGCCGCCGAGGAAGGCGAAGTTTTCACCCTGCTCGAACGGCACGTAGTCGTGGGCGTACCAGGCTTCCTCAGTCGCGAGGTGCCGGGACAGCTCGGTGTCCACCACGGGCTCGAGCTCGAGGGTCAGTGCGTTGGCAACCGGTTTCTCAGCCATGAAAGTAACTGTAACCCGAGTTCACATGTTTTTGAAATCTGCCCCGCCGACCAAAGAAGGGACCCATGACCAAAGTCTTGCGATTGGAGGTCATAGGTCCCATCTCGGGCGTCAAATCAGAGCGTCAGACCCGGGTACAGCGGGTTGGCGTCGAGCATCTCGGCCGACGCCGCGCGGACACGGTCGGCGGTGCCGTCGGTCAGCGTGTACTTGGCCTTCGACGGGCCGTTCGGACCGGCGTCGGCCGATGCGTTGTTCAGCACGTCGACCACCAGTTCGGCGACCTTGTCGAACTCGTCGGCGCCGAAGCCGCGCGTGGTCAGCGCCGGGGTGCCGAAGCGGATGCCGCTGGTGTACCAGGCGCCGTTCGGGTCGTTCGGGATGGCGTTGCGGTTGGTGACGACGCCGGCGTCCAGTAGCGCCGACTCGGCCTGGCGGCCGGTCAGGCCGAACGACTGCACGTCCAGCAGCACCAGGTGGTTGTCGGTGCCGCCGGTGACCAGCGTCGCGCCACGCTTGAGGAAGCCCTCGGCGAGCGACTTGGCGTTGTCGGCGACGTTCTGGGCGTAGCTGCGGAACTCGGGCTGACGGGCCTCGGCCAGCGCGACGGCCTTGGCGGCCATCACGTGCGACAGTGGGCCGCCGAGCACCATCGGGCAGCCCTTATCGACAGCCGGGGCGTATTCCTCGGTCGCCAGCACCAGGCCACCGCGCGGGCCGCGCAGCGACTTGTGCGTCGTCGTGGTCGTGACGTGGGCGTGCGGCACCGGGTCCTCGTCGCCGGTGAACACCTTGCCGGCCACCAGGCCCGCGAAGTGGGCCATGTCGACCAGGAGGGTGGCGCCGACCTCGTCGGCGATCTCGCGCATCTTGGCGAAGTTCACCCGGCGCGGGTAGGCCGAGTAGCCGGCGACCAGCACCAGCGGCTTGAACTCGCGGGCGGCAGCGGCGACGGCGTCGTAGTCGATGAGGCCGGTCTGCGCGTCGGTTCCGTAGCTGCGCTGGTGGAACATCTTGCCCGAGATGTTGGGGCGGAAGCCGTGGGTCAGGTGGCCGCCGGTGTCCAGCGACATACCCAGCAGACGCTGGTTGCCCAGCTTGTTGCGCAGCTTCTCCCAGTCCGCCTCGGACAGGTCGTTGACGTGCTTGGCGCCCAGCTCGGCCAGGCCCGGAGCCTCGATGCGGGTGGCCAGGATGGCCCAGAAGGCGACCAGGTTGGCGTCGATGCCCGAGTGCGGCTGCGCGTAGGCGTACGGCGCGCCGAACAGCTCGCGGGCGTGCTCGGCGGCCAGTGCCTCGACGGTGTCGACGTTCTGGCAGGCGGCGTAGAACCGGTGCCCGACGGTGCCCTCGGCGTACTTGTCCGAGAACCAGGTGCCCATGGTCAGCAGCACGGCCGGCGACGCGTAGTTCTCGCTGGCGATCAGCTTCAGCGAACTGCGTTGATCCTCAAGCTCTTTCCGGGTGGCCGCAGCGACCCGCGGCTCGACCTGCTCGATGACCCGCAGCGCCGCCTGGTAGGCCTCGCTGGCGGTGGCGGCGTACTCGGCACCCAGGCCGGCGTTGGACACGGAAGCGTCAGAGGTCATGCCCCCAGACTAATCCGCTGGTCGCATCGCTCCCGCCCCAGGGTGACGCCTAGCCGGGGTGCGGAAACGGCGGCTGGGCGGGCGCACGGCTACCGCTGAGCTTGGCGAACAGCACACACCACGCGACGGGCCCGGCGATGACGCAGGCCCACCACAGCGCCAGGCTCACGGTTTCCGACCAGGACGGCTCTCCGAGCAGTTTCATCAGGATCGACGACGTGGTGCCGCTGTCGCCGCCGTCTGCGCAGAACACGCCGAAGCCGAACATCGCCGACCACACGGTCACCTGCGCGCGGGTCTGAGCAGGGGTCAGCTCCCGCCCGGGCAGCTGCCGGATCATCCTGGTCGTCATCGTCAGGCAGATCAGCAGCACCGGCGAGACGAGGACGACGAACACCGTCATCCAACCCAGGGGGACAAACAAGCCCCGCCCGATCGCCATCCACCCCACCAACAAGATGTTGAGCGGCATGGCCTTTCCGGCGCTTTCGCGCCGCAGGGTCACCACCGGCGGCTAACTCCGCAGAGACGACGGGATCAGCGGCTCGTCGAGCAGGCGGCCGAACCGCGTCGTGAGGCTGACGCCGTCGGGCCGGGCGTCGAGCCAGCCGCGCAGCAGGCGGTAGCCCTCGACATAGGTCGACGTGTACGCGCGCCACAGCGGCGACGACAGGAACCGCATGGACTGCCGGGCCCGCTCGGGGCTGGTCAGCAGCCAGCGCTGCAGGAACGCGACCACATCGTCGGCGTCGCGGTGTTCGTCGTGCAGCATCAGCGCGGCGTCCTGGCGGACGTCGGCCAGCGCCGCGCTGGCCCGTGAGATCGCTTCTGCGCGTTCACCATCGAAGCGCAGGCCCAGGTCTTTGTAGATCTCGGCGGCCCACGCACCCCAGTTCTCGGGCACCGCCGCGTACAGCGCCAGGTCCGCGAGACCCTCCGCCATCAGGCACTGCGGGGTGTTGACCAGGAAGATCGTCTGCTCGGCCTGGCCGCCCAGCTCGACGAGGCCCGCCTCCTTGCGGCAGTGCTCGGTGTGGTGCCCCGGGTACGACTCGTGCGCCACCAGCCGCGGCAGGTTCGACATCTGCTGCTTGAGGTCCGCGTTGACCGCCACCGTCGACCGGTAGTTGCCCTCGTAGTAGTTGAAGCCCGACCACGGCTTGTCGGTGACGATCTCGTAGTTGATGGTCTCGGTGTCCGGCAGCGGGAAGTCGACCCGGACCCGGTCGCGCAGCGCGGACGAGAACGCGTGGATGCACTCCTCGAGCCGCTCGGGCGGAATCTCCTCGCCCGAGCGGTGGGCCTGCATGCGCTCCACCAGCGGGCCACTGCCGCCCAGCGCCTCGTCGAGCAGGCGATGCGCCTCGCGGTAGCGGTCCTCGTCGCCCTTGGCGATGGACACGTCGAAGTAGTCGCGGACCTCGTCGACGAATCCGACGTCCTCCCCCGCGAACTTGCGCCCCGCGCAGTCCAGGGCCCGCAGATGCGCCTTCAGGTAGTCCGCGCGCTGCGGGTCCAGCCCGGAACCGTCGACCTCGCCGTGCAGCCGGCGGGCCTGGCGGGCCAGTGCCGCGGGGTCCGGCGCGGGTTCATCGGCGACCTGCTTCCGCAACGCCGGGTCGCCGGTGAACGAGTCGACGTAGCCCTCCTCGATGCGGTCGAACCGCAGACCGAGCAGCAAGTATTCGCGGATCAAGCCGTCGGCGACGGTGTCGGGAACCGGCATCGGGATCTGCCCAGCGCTCATACCCGCCCACGTTAGCCGGTACCCCCGCGTTCATCGCCCGGCAATGACTGCAAGACTGGGCACATGCCGCGGCCGAGCGAGCCGAGTCCCTACGTCGAGTTCGACAGGCGCCAATGGCGCGCGCTGCGTATGGCGACTCCCCTGAAACTCACTGCTCATGAACTGCTGGGCCTGCGCGGTATGGGCGAGCAACTCGACCTGCTGGAAGTCGAAGAGGTCTACCTGCCCCTGGCCCGTCTGATCCACCTGCAGGTCGCCGCCCGGCAGCGCCTCTTCGCCGCGACGGCGGAGTTCCTCGGCGAACCGCAGCAGAATCCCGACCGCCCGGTGCCGTTCATCATCGGCGTGGCCGGCAGCGTCGCCGTCGGCAAGTCGACCACCGCGCGCGTGCTGCAGGCGCTGCTCGCCCGGTTCGGCCACCACCCGCGCGTCGACCTCGTCACCACCGACGGGTTCCTGTACCCGAACGCCGAACTCATGCGGCGAAAGATCATGCACCGCAAGGGCTTTCCCGAGAGCTACGACCGCCGCGCACTGATGCGGTTCGTCACCGCGGTCAAGTCGGGCGCCGATCAGGCGTCCGCCCCGGTGTATTCGCACCTGATCTACGACATCGTGCCCGGCGAGAAGGTCGTCGTCCGGCACCCCGACATCCTGATCATCGAGGGCCTCAACGTCCTGCAGACCGGGCCGGCGCTGATGATCTCGGACCTGTTCGACTTCTCGGTGTACGTCGACGCCCGCATCGAGGACATCGAGCAGTGGTACGTGTCGCGATTCCTCGCGATGCGGGCGGGCGCCTTCGCCAATCCGCAGTCGCACTTCCACCACTACTCGACGCTGACCGACGAGCAGGCCATCTTCGCCGCCCGCGACATCTGGCAGTCCATCAACCTGCCCAACCTGATCCACAACATCCTGCCGACCCGGCCGCGGGCCACGCTGGTGCTGCGCAAAGACGCCGACCACTCCATCAACCGGCTGCGCCTCCGCAAGCTCTGAACAGGGATTTGTGCACGATTTTCCGCGGTAGGCGCGGAAAATCGTGCACAAATCCCCGGGGGGTCAGGCGCGACGGACGCCGGCGTACTGCAGCTCCGCCATGGCCAGCGTGTAGACGGCGCTGACGATCAGCATGGCCACACCCGTCGCCGTCAGCGGCCAGACGTCGTCGATCACGGCCAGCACCGCGGCGATGGTGAAGACCACGTTGGCGATCGCCACCGCGATACCGGGACGACGCACCGCCGCCAGGGTCGAGAGCCCGTAGACGCCGACGCCGTAGACGACAAGGACCGTGGCAAGGACGTACACGGCCGGCCGCGGGATGCCGGACTCCGATGCGATGGCGCCGGCCGCGGCCGCCAGGATGACGCCGCCGGTGCCGCTGACGAGGGCGTCGGCGCGCAGGGCCAGACGCAGCAGACGGTCGGAGCGGACGCGGGCGGGTGCGGTGATGGTGGTCATGGGTTTCCTTTCGGTGGAGGGGTTGGAAGGCCGGCGCGGGGACGTCAACTGCAACCTCTTTCAGCGACGCCCCCGCCCGGCGGGACGGGAGTCACGCCAGACGGCGCACTCCGAGGTATTGCAGCCAGGCGCAGCCCAGGCCGACGGCCATGACGGCCAGCACGAGGACGTTGCCTGCCGCGGTCAGCGGGAGCACTCCGGAAGCCAGCACACCCAGCACCGCGACGGTGCCGATCAGGTTGCCGATCAGCACGCCGGTCCCGACGCGCCGAATCCTGGGCACGGCGGCCATGACGTACAGAGCAAACCCCCACACGACCAGTACCGCGCCGATGATCCATTCGGACGTCGCCGACAGCCCCGACAACCGGGACAGCGGATCAGCGGTGAACGCCATCAGCAGGCCGGTGAGCGAGCACAACGTGCCGTCGACGCGGAGGGCGAAACGGAGCAGGGAATCGGAACTGTCGGACAGTGGGCGGGTGTGGAGCCCGGGGTTGATTGCGGTCATGGCGGTCGCTCCTTGCGGTGCCGGTTGGGGACACCCACGACACTGCTCGAACCGGGTCGCTCCGTCTGCACCAAACGCTGCCGATTACTGCCAGGCACTGCCAACCGCAGGTCAGCGACGCGAGCTGCCTAGGTCAGCGTTGACACCGGGGTACCGCGCAGGTCGGCGGCGATCACCCGCGCCGCCGCGTTCTGCCAGTTGTGCAGCGACCGCTGCGGCACTTCGGTGACGAACCACTGCCACGCCTGCCGGGCCACCGGGTCGAGCCCGGCCGCGGTGGCGTTCTGCGCGTAGGCCCGGACCCCGACGACGTACGGGAAGTACAGCGAGTTGTAGTGGCGCCACTGCTCGGTGGTGCCGAAGTCGCCGCCGTCCCGTGGCTTGAGGGCAGCGATGCGATCGGCCAGCAAATCCTTGAGCTCGTTGGCGCGCTCCAGCGGCTGGTCGGGCGCGCCGCGGCGGGCCAGTCGGTCGTCGATCACCGGCAGCGTCGTCAGCGGGGAGGCGACGAGCTTGGAGAGGTCGGCGTAGTGGCCGAGCGCGCGACGGGTCAGGCGGACGAAGGTCTCGTCGTCGACGTGGTCCAGCGGGTTGGTGGCGCGCAGCGGCAGCGCCGCCTCGGTGCGGCGCAGCGCGGCGCGGTCGGCCCGCAGGTCCGGTTCGCGCGCGAAGGCCAGCCGGTCCATCAGCCCCGACAGCGGGTCGGCCAGCACGTTGATGGCGATCGCCACGGCGAGGCTGGTGAACAACAACACCATGAGCGCCAGATGCTCGCCGGTGACCGCCAGGCCGATCAGCACCTGGCCGCCGAACAGCACGGCCACCGCCATGCTGCCGACCAGCGAGCGGCGCATGCCTGCGCGCAGGGCCTGACCTTCGTCGAACGCGTCCCACCACGCCACCGCGATACCGAGCAGCAGCACGTCGAAGGCCGCGGACGCCAGCACCAGCCAGCTCGGCAGGAGTCCCAGCGGGATGAGCAGGATCGCGTTGCCGAGCCCGAAGAAGATGGTCGCCGCCACCACCGCCGGGACGATCTTGCGGGACGACGCACCGCGACGCAGCCGTCGCACCGCCAGCACGAGCGCGCTGAACGCCGACAGGGCGATGGCGCCGACCATGACCCAGTGCCCGGTCCGCAGCGGCGGGTGCACACCGCCGGATATCCCGGCGCCCACCAAGGCGATGGCCGCCACCGTCGCCACCGCGACGAAGCCCCACCGGCTGCGCGCCGAATCGACGGGCCGGGACAACTCGAGCAGCACGGTGAGCCAGGCGATGCCGGGCACTACGGCCAGATATGCCTCGATGTGGCTCAGCGGGCCGGTCGGTGCGTCGCCCGCCAGCCGGATCGCGTCGACGGCGACCACCACGGCGAAGCTGCACAACCCGACCGCGGACCACGCCAGGATCGGCTTGCGGGGATCGCGCGCCAGCAGGTACAGCCCCAGCCACCAGCTCAGGGCGAAGACCACTGCCGACAGCGCAGCCATGTCTTCAGTCTGGCACGAACGCTATTTTCCGTAGCGGCGGTTCCGCAGCGTGTAGTCACGCAGCGCACGCAGGAAGTCCACCCGCCGGAAAGCCGGCCAGTGCGCGTCGGTGAACCACATCTCCGAATAGGCGCTCTGCCACAACAGGAACCCGCTGAGCCGCTGCTCCCCCGACGTGCGGATGACGAGGTCGGGGTCGGGCTGGCCCGACGTGTAGAGGTTCTCGGAGATGCCGTCGACGGTCACCGCCTCGATGAGGTCTTCGGCCGTCGCACCGTTGGCGAGCTCCTTGCTCAGCAGGGTGCGCACCGCGTCGGCGATCTCCTGGCGGCCGCCGTAACCGACGGCGACGTTGACGTGGAACGAACCGGCGCCGGTGTGCTCGGCCGTCGACTCGACGGCGTCGCGCAGCCGCTTGGCCGGTTCCTCACCGAGCAGCTCGAGGTCGCCGACGGTCCGCACGGTCCAGTGCTTGTCGGGCGCGCAGATCTCCTCGACGACGTCGGTGATGATGTCGATCAGCGGCGCCAGCTCCTGCGGGTCGCGCTGCAGGTTCTCGGTGGAGAGCAGGTAGATCGTCGCCATCTCGATGCCGGCCTGCTGGCACCAGCGCAGCACCTCGGCGATCTTGGCGGCACCCATGCGGTAGCCGTAGCTGACGTCGTCGTGACCTGCCTCACGGGCCCAGCGCCGATTCCCGTCGCACAGCACCGCAATATGGCGTGGCAGTTGCGCTTTCGAGTGCGCAAGCTCCTGACGCAGCCGCAGCTCGTAGAGCCGGTATGCCGGTTCCTTGAGGCGCGGGGGAATGATGTCCACGAGAAACCAGACTACTGTGGACTTCTGGGTATCCCATGGCTGTTAGTGGAGGAACGTTGACCGCTCCGAGCAATACAGATCCGGCTGCCTCCGAACGGGCTGAGGCACCGTCGAACATGACCAAGCCGTACCGTGCCGCCGCGGTGCTCCGCCATTCGGAAACGCTTCCCGACGTGGTCGTGGAAAGCGTCGTCGAATTTTTCGGCAAGCCCCGCGCCCGCGGCTGGATCCACGTCTACTCGGCGGTCGTTGCGTTCTTTGCCGGTGCCGCACTGGTTTCGGTGTCGTGGGCCATGCAGGGCACGCGCGCCGGATTGGCGACGTTGCTGTACACCTTCACCATCGTGGCGATGTTCACCGTCAGCGGCACCTATCACCGGGTGAACTGGAAATCGCAGAACGCCCGCATCTGGATGAAGCGCCTCGACCACTCGATGATCTTCATCTTCATCGCCGGCAGCTACACGCCGTTCGCGCTCCTCGCGGTGCGCACCGACGGCTGGCTGTTGTTCTGGATCGTGTGGAGCGGGGCGCTGGCCGGCGTGGCCCTCAAGATGCTGTGGCCGACGGCACCGCGCTGGCTCGGCGTGCCGCTGTACATCCTGTTGGGCTGGGTGGCGGCGTGGTTCATCGGCCCGATCCTCGACGGCGCGGGCGTCACGGCCGTCGTGCTGCTGATCGTCGGCGGCGCGCTGTACTCGATCGGCGGCGTGCTCTACGCGCTCAAGTGGCCCAACCCGTGGCCCCGGACGTTCGGGCACCATGAGTTCTTCCACGCCTGCACCGCGGTCGCGGCCATCTGCCACTACATCGCGATGTGGTTCGCGGTCTTCTCCTAGGGATTTGTGCACGATTTTCCGCGGCCAGCGCGGAAAATCGTGCACAAATCGCTCAGAGCTGGGTGACGTTCGCCGGGCCCCAGTAGGCCTTCATCGACGTGATCTTGGCCTCGGCGTCGAAGTTCATGGTGCTGATGATGTCGATGCGCATGGCGCCGTTGACGGTCAGGCTCCAGTAGAACGCGGCCTCGTGGCCGCAGACCCGCAGCGTGTGCAGTTCGTGGGAGTTCTTGGTGCCCGCGATGTTCGAGTAGAAGCCGTGAATCGTCTGACGGCCGACGTGCACCTCACCGCCGACCGGGTCCTCGATGGCGGCATCGACGGCGTACAGCTGCGCGATCCCATCGGCGTCGGCGACGTCGACGAGGTCCAGGTAGCGGTTGACGTTTTCGGTGATCTGCTCAGCGCTGGGCATGCGCCGCACGCTACACGGCCGCCCCGAGGGCAGCGGCGAGATCCCCCGCCGTCGTCACCGGCAGGTCGCACACCTGGCCACGGCAGACGTACGCGGCGTCCCGACCGTTCACGCGACCACGGCCGTCGAGCAGCACCGACGACCCTTCGGCACCGCCGACGACGATGGCGCCGCCGGGCGCCAATCTGCGTGCCGCACTCAGCAATTCCGAATCCGGCCCGGTGCACGCCACCGCGATCTGGATGGGGCCGCGGACGGCCGCTTCGGTGACCGCCAGCCAGTGGCCGCCGCCGCGCGGCGAGCGGGCCAGGATCGGGGTCGCGGCCGCCAGCGTGGCGGCGGCCGCATTGATGTATCGCTCGGGTTCGGCGGCGAGGTGCGCGAACGTCAGCAGCGCCTCGGCGACCAACGACGCGCCCGACGGCGTCGCCCCGTCGACCGGATCGGCGGGACGCACCAGCAGGGCCTCGGCGTCGTCCGCGGTGTCGAACCACCGGCCGCCGCGGTCGGGGTCGGTGAACTGCGTGAGCGTGGTGTCGAGGAGGGAGTGCGCGGCAGTCAGCCACGACGAGTCACCCGTCACCTGGTGCAGCGTCAACAGACCCGTCGCCAGCGCCCCGTAGTCCTCCAGGATTCCGGCACTGTCGCCGACGGCGCCGCCCAGGCTGGCCCGGCGCAGCCGGCCGTCGACGAGATGCAGGTCCAGTAGCCGGCAGGCGCAACCCGTTGCCGCGTCGAGGAATTCGGGTTTCCCGAGCGCGATCGAGGCTTCCGCCAGCGCCGTGATGGCGAAGCCGTTCCATGCGGTGACGACCTTGTCGTCACGCCCCGGCTGCGGCCGCAATGCCCGTGCCGCCATCAACTTCGCGCGGACCTGCTCGAAGCGTTCGGCATCGTCGGGGTCGGCCAGCAGCTGCAGCACCGAGCTGCCGTGTTCGAACATCCCGGTGTCGGTGACCTCGAAAAGCGAAGCGGCCCAACGACCGTCGTCGTCGCCCAGCACCGACACCAGCTCGGCCGGCGTCCACACGTACGTCAGGCCCTCGTGCCCGGCGGTGTCGGCGTCCAGCGACGAGACGAACATGCCGCCGTCGCCGAGGTCGTCGATGATGAACCGCGCCGTCTCATCGGCAACCTTGCGCGCCAACGGGTTTCCGGTCAGCCGCGCCCAGTGCGCATACACCCGCAGCAGCAAAGCGTTGTCATACAACATCTTTTCAAAGTGCGGCACCACCCACGAGGCGTCGACGCTGTACCGGGCGAAGCCACCCGCCAGTTGGTCGTAGATGCCGCCGCGCGCCATCGCGGTGCCGGTGCGCTCCACCGCATCGAGCGCGGACCCGGTGCGTTCGTGGTGTCGCAGTAGCGCTTCCAGCAATGCCGACGGCGGGAACTTGGGCGCCCGGCCGAAGCCACCGCGGGTGAGGTCCTCGTCGCGCAGCACCGCGGCGACGGCGTGGTCGCACAGTTCGGGCGACGGCGCCGGCCCACCCGAGGGCAACCCGGACGACATCTTGCGCAGCTCCGTGGCGATCTGGTCAGAGGCCTGCTCGACTTCGTCGCGCCGGTTCCGCCAGGTGTCGGTGACGGCCGAAAGCAACTGCAGGAAGTTGCTTTTCGGGTAGTACGTGCCGCAGAAGAAGGGCCGGCCGTCTGGCGTCAGGAAGCACGTCATGGGCCAGCCGCCCTGGCCCGTCATCGCGACGGTGGCGCTCATGTAGATGGCGTCGAGGTCGGGACGTTCCTCCCGGTCGACCTTGATGCAGACGAAGTTCTCGTTCGCCACCGCAGCGACGTCCGAGTCCTCGAACGACTCGTGCGCCATCACATGGCACCAGTGGCAGGCCGCGTAGCCGATGGACAGCAGGATCGGCACGTCGCGGGCCGCGGCTTCGGCCAGCGCCTCGGGTGTCCACTGCTGCCAGTGCACCGGGTTGTCGGCGTGCTGGCGCAGGTATGGGCTGGTGGCTGAGCCGAGGGTGTTCATCGGGCGCCGATCAAGCGGTGAGGTACGAGCCGCGATGAGAAGGCCGGTGCATCAGACGTTGCCATACCTGGAGTCTTACCCAGCTTCCGGCTTTGTAGTGCTGTCAGGCCCAGTGTCGCCCGCCGGCGCATCGTGCGGCACGCCGCCGACGGTGCCGTCGTCGACGGCCTGATCCGGTTCGGGGTGCGCGGGGTCGAAGGATTCGGGCAGCTTGCGCAGGTGTCGGTTCATCGACCAGACCAGGGCCACCACGGCGATCAGCAGGATCAGCGTGATCACCAGCCCGGCCGGGCTGGCCTTGCCGAAGTCGGGACCCGTCTGGCGTGGACCTTCGGCCAGCAGGATGGTGAGCGGAACAGAAATCACAGCGATACTCCCGTGAACAGATCGGTCTCGGGCAACGTCACCGGAACCCTGGATCGGGCCAATTCGTACTCCTCGGTCGGCCACAGCCGCTGCTGCCATTCGATGGGCGCGCGGAAGAAATCGCCGTTCGGGTCGATCTGCGTGGCGTGGGCCAGCAGCGCCTGGTCCCGCTGCTCGAAGAAGTCGGCGCACTCGATGCGGGTCGTCACCCGGTTGGCGAAGGGATCGTGTTCGGGGTCCCAGTGCTGCAGCCACTTCTCGAACGGCCCGACCTCCCCGTGCTTGGCGAACTCGTCCTGCAGCATCTGCATGCGCCGGCGCAGGAAACCGTGGCCGTAGTACAGCTTCGAGATGCTCCAGGGCTCGCCCTCGTCGGGGAACTGCACGTGGTCGGCGGCCGCTTCGTACGCGGCCATCGACACCTGGTGGCACCGGATGTGGTCGGGGTGCGGGTAGCCGCCGTTCTCGTCGTAGGTGGTGATCACATGCGGCCGGAACTCGCGGATCACCCGTACCAGCCGGCGGACGGGCTCCTCGATCGGCACCACCGCGAACGAGCCCTCGGGCAGCGGCGGCAGCGGATCGCCCTCGGGCAGTCCGGAGTCGACGAACCCCAGCCAGTGGTGCTCGACACCGAGGATCTCGGCGGCCCGGGCCATCTCGTCGCGGCGTACCTCATGGATGCGGCCGTGCACCTCGGGCAGGTCCATCGCCGGGTTCAGGATGTCGCCGCGTTCGCCGCCGGTCAGGGTCACGACCATGACCCGGGCGCCGTTGGCCGCGTACTTGGCCATGGTGGCCGCACCCTTGCTCGACTCGTCGTCGGGGTGCGCGTGCACCGCCATCAACCGCAGTTCGCTCACGTGTGCCTTACCTACTGTCTCTACTCGGTGGGACAACTCGGTGCAGTCCAACCATGTCGCTGCGTCCTATAGTTCCAGTCCAAGCAATCCGAACCGACCGATGGGGCACCCAAAGCAGCCATGATCGAGCGTCCGACCGCCCGCTACGGGCGCCAGCGCATGTCCCGGCTGACCCGTCGCCGTATCGCGATCGGCCTCACGCTCCTCATCGTCGTCGCTGGTGTGGCGCTTGCGTTCGTCGGTTTCCAGCGCCTGGGGACATCGCCCGTCAAGGGTGAGTTGAGCACCTACAAACTCATCGACAACGAAACTGTTGCGGTGACGATCTCCGTCACCCGCGAGGACCCGGCCCAACCCGCCGTGTGCATCGTGCGGGCCAGGGCTCTCGACGGCAGCGAAACCGGACGGCGCGAGATCCTCGTCGTGCCGGCGGAGGCCAAGACAGTCCAGGTGACGGCGGTCGTGAAGTCCACAAAACCGCCGGTCGTCGGCGATGTCTACGGCTGCGGCACCGACGTGCCGTCGTACCTCGTCGCGCCCTGATTGCCGGCCAGGTGACCAACCATCCGGCGAACTCCGAACTGCGAAATCATGACCGTTCGGAGACGCCCAAGTGGTACGCTTGCTCAGTACACGGTTCCGACTGGGGCCGTGTATTGCTGCATTAGCGGGCACCTGCTGGCACCTTCTGGGGGGACCTGGACCTGCCCTCGCGATCGCAGCACCGCCGGCCCCAAGCAACGGGGCAACCCCGGACAGACCGCCCGGGCATACACGCACGCTTACTACGACAGGAGAGCAGCAGACATGACCGATACCCAGGTCACCTGGCTCACCGAAGAGGCATTCGAGCGCCTGAAGGCCGAGCTCGATCAGCTGATCGCCAACCGTCCGGTCATCGCTGCCGAAATCAACGACCGCCGCGAAGAGGGCGACCTCCGCGAGAACGGTGGCTACCACGCGGCCCGCGAAGAGCAGGGCCAGCAGGAAGCTCGCATCCGTCAGCTGCAGGAACTGCTCAACAACGCCAAGGTCGGAGAGGCACCGAAGAAGTCCGGTGTGGCACTGCCCGGCTCGGTCGTGACCGTCTACTACGACGGCGACCAGAACGACACCGAGACGTTCCTCATCGCCACGCGCCAGGAA
This sequence comes from Mycobacterium sp. UNC410CL29Cvi84, assembly GCF_000686745.1. NCBI lineage: Bacteria > Bacillati > Actinomycetota > Actinomycetes > Mycobacteriales > Mycobacteriaceae > Mycobacterium > Mycobacterium sp. UNC410CL29Cvi84. The sequence goes on along the minus strand of NZ_KK366011.1, from coordinate 292,585 downwards.
GGCGTCACCGACGGCAAGCTCGAGGTGTACTCCCCCAACTCGCCGCTCGGCCACGCGCTGATCGACGCCAAGGTCGGCGAGGAGCGCAGCTACACGGTGCCCAGCGGCGCCACCGTCAAGGTCACGCTGGTCAAGGCCGAGCCCTATCACGCCTAGCCCTGCGACGGCCGGCGCTACCCCGCCGGCCACCAGCTGACAGCCCATGGCTCAGATCGCCGAAGACCTGTATCTGCTGCTCCTGGACAATTCGTCCGCACAGCCGGGTCTGGATCAACCACGTCGGCACCGGGTGTTGTCCGGTGCCGTCCTGCTGGACCTGGCGCTGGCGTGCCGTGTTCGGCCCGCCGCGCCAGGTGACGGCGCACCCGACGGCCATTTGGTCGCCCTCTCCGGCGACGACGCCGTCGACCCGGTGTCCGCGCCGGCACTGGAGCTACTTCGTCAGCGGCCGCGGCGACCTGCCGACGTCATGTCCAAACTGCGCAAGAGCACCGAGGATAGTCTCATCGACCGGCTGGAGCGCGCGGGACAGCTGCGCCGGCAGCCGTTGGGCGGCAACAGGTTCCGGGCGCACTATGCCTTGCCGCTGACGGACCGGACGCGCGTCGGCCAGGCGCGCGCGGAGATGCTGTCGGCCCTGTTCGACCGCAGACCGCCCGCACCGGCGACGGCGGCCATCGTGACGCTGTTGCACACCGTCGACGGTCTCGGCTCGCTGATGAGCCTCAACGACCGCGGCTGGCGGTGGGTGCATGCCCGCGCCGGCGACATCGCCAGCGGCCACTGGGTCAACGAGTACGAGACCGGCGTCGCCGAGGTGAATCTCGCCGTCACGGCCGCCGCGGTGCGGGCTGCCCTGGGTTAACCCAGGGCCTGCTCCAGGTCCCCGATCAGGTCGGCGACATCCTCGATGCCGACCGACAGCCGGACCAGATCGTTCGGCACCTCCAGCTGCGAGCCGGCGGTGGACGCGTGCGTCATGGCGCCCGGATGCTCGATCAGCGACTCCACGCCGCCGAGCGACTCGGCGAGGATGAAAATCTCGGTGCGCGAGCACAATTCGCGTGCGGCCTGCTCGCCGCCGTGCAGCCGCACCGACACCATGCCACCGAAGCCGCTCATCTGCTTGGCCGCCACCTCGTAGCCCGGATGACTCGACAGACCCGGGTACAGCACCGTCGAGACGGCCTTGTGGTCATTGAGGAATTCGGCCACCCGCAAGGCGTTCTCGCAGTGCCGCTGCATGCGCAGCGGCAGCGTCTTGAGGCCGCGGTAGGTGAGGTAGGCGTCGAACGGGCCCGGCACCGCGCCGGCGCCGTTCTGCAGGAACGCGAATTTCGAGTCCAGCTCTTCGTCATTGGTCACCAGCGCGCCGCCGACGACGTCCGAGTGGCCGCCGATGTACTTGGTGGTCGAGTGCAGCACGATGTCCGCCCCGAGCGACAGCGGCTGTTGCAGCGCCGGTGAGGCAAAGGTGTTGTCCACCAACACCTTCACGCCCGATGTCGCGGCGATCTGCACGATGGCCGAGATGTCGGCGATGGACAGCAGCGGGTTGGTCGGGGTCTCCACCCAGATCAGCCGGGTCTTCGACGTGATCGCCGCACGCACCTCGTCGAGGTTCGACAGCTGCGCCGGCGTGTGCGTGATGCCCCACTGTGTGAACACCTTGTCGATCAGCCGGAAGGTGCCGCCGTAGGCGTCGTCGGGGATGACGATGTGGTCGCCCGGACGCAGCACGGCGCGCAGCGCGCAGTCGGTGGCCGCCATGCCGGAGCTGAACGCGCGGCCGTAGTGCCCGCCCTCGACCGCGGCCAGCAGTGCCTCCAGCGCCGCCCGGGTCGGGTTGCCGGTGCGGGCGTACTCGAACCCGCCGCGCAGCCCGCCGACGCCGTCCTGCGCGAACGTCGAACTGGCGTAGATCGGGGTGTTGACGGCACCGGTCTGTGGGTCCGGCCGGAACCCGGCATGAATGGCCCGGGTCGCGGGTCCGTAGGCGCGGTAGTGGTCTGCCTGGCTGCGCTGCTCACTCACAGGCGCCAGCCTAGTCGCGCAGCTTGCGCCCTTGGGTGTCGGGAACGTTCCCCATCAGAATCATGATGCCGTCGATCAAAGGCCAGATGGCGCCGATGCCGCAGGTCACCAACGAGACGACGAGCTGGAGCACGCCGATGGTCGTGTAGCCGAGATAAAATCGCCCGACGCCGAAGCCGCCCAACAGGATCTGCAGCAGGCCGGCCGTCACCTTCGACTTGTCCGACAGTGGCAGTCCCGTCAGCGGGTCGCGGCCCCAGGGCGCGGACGGATCAGCCGCGTACTGCGGCACGTAGCCATAGCCCGGCTGCTGCGGGTAACCCGGCGGCGGGTAGCCCGGCTGCTGCGGATAGCCGGGCGGCGGGTACCCGGCCTGCTGAAAACCGGGCTGCTGCGGGTAGCCCGGGTACTCCGGCTGCCCGAACTGCGGTTCACCCGGCTGTTGCTGGCTGGAACTGTCGCCGGGTTCGTATGCATGCGACGTCGGCTCGTACGGATTCGTCATTGTGGGTCCCGTCTAGTAGGTGGTGCTGCCGCTGCTGCCCAGCATGAGCGCGATCAGACCGAAGTAGAAGATGGCGATCAGCGCGAAGAGCGCCAAACCGATGTAGCCGACGATCAAGCCCGCGAGAGCCATGCCCTCGCCCTCTTCACCGCTCTGCTTGATCTGCGACTTGGCGAGGTGCCCGAAGATCACGCCGAGGATCGAGGTGCCGGCGCACGTCACCAGTCCCAGCAGCGAGCAGACCAACGACGCGATGGCCAGCCCGTTGGTCTTCGGCACCGGCGCATAACCGAACGGCATCATGCCGGGCATCGGCGGCACACCCGGATAGCCCTGGGCCGCAGGCGGATACGGCCCGACCGGCGGCGGGTAACCCGGCCCCGGGAAACCGGCGACCGGCGGCGGAAACGGTTCGGGCGCCGGCATGGACGGGTAGGGCTCGCCGCCGTAGGCCGGCAGCGGCGGCATGCCGTAAGCCGGCGTCGACGCCTCCGGCTCGCCCGCGCCCTGGTTCTGTTCCTGCTCAGTCATCGTCCACCCCGTCTGTCCCTGAGCGACCAGCGTAGCCGGGGCCTGCTCTCGCTTTACGCCGAACTCCCGGTGTAGAACTGCACCATGACAGCCTCGATCGACAATCTGCTCGGCACCGACGACCTGCTGAGCGCCGAGGACATCGAATTGCGCACCATGGTGCGCCAGTTCGGCGAGCAGCGGCTGCGTCCCTACATCGCCGAGTGGTTCGAGAACGGTTCGGTTCCGGTGCGCGAGATCGCCGCCGAGGTGGGCAAGCTGGGCCTGCTCGGCATGCACCTCACCGGCTACGGCTGCAGCGGTTCGACGGCGACGGCGTACGGGCTGGTGTGCCAGGAGCTGGAGGCCGTCGACAGCGGCATCCGTTCCCTCGTCTCGGTCCAGGGCTCGCTGGCGATGTTCGCGATCCATCACTGGGGCAGCGAGGAGCAGCGGGAGCAGTGGCTGCCCGGCTTGGCCGCGGGCGACCTGATCGGCTGTTTCGGTCTCACCGAGCCGGACTTCGGTTCCAACCCCGGCGGCATGCGCACGACCGCCCGCCGCGACGGCGACGACTGGGTGCTCAACGGGTCGAAGATGTGGATCACCAACGCCTCGGTCGCCGATGTCGCGGTGGTGTGGGCCCGCGCTGAGGAGGGTGTGCTGGGGTTCGCGGTGCCTACGGACACACCGGGTTTCAGCGCCCGGGAGATGACGCGCAAGATGTCGCTGCGGGCCTCGGTGACCTCTGAGTTCAGCCTCGACGACGTCCGGCTGCCGGAGTCCGCGCGGCTGCCCGGCGCGCGCGGTCTGTCCGGCCCGCTGAGCTGCCTGTCGGAGGCGCGGTTCGGCATCGTGTTCGGTGCGGTGGGCGCGGCCCGCGACTGCCTGCAGGCGACGCTGGACTACGTCGGCACCCGTACGGTTTTCGACAAGACGCTGGCGGAATACCAACTGACGCAGGCCAAGATCGCCGACATGGCGGTCGAACTCGGCAAGGCGCAGCTGCTGGCCCTGCAGCTCGGCCGGCTCAAGGACGCCGGGAAGATCCAGCCCGAGCAGGTCAGCGTCGGCAAGCTGAACAACGTCCGTGAGGCCATCAAGATCGCCCGGCAGTGCCGAACCCTGTTGGGCGCCAACGGCATCACGCTCGAGTACCCGGTGATCCGGCACGCCAACAACCTCGAGTCGGTACTGACCTACGAGGGCACGTCCGAGGTGCACCAGCTGGTGATCGGGCAGGCGTTGACGGGAGTCAGTGCGTTCCGCTGACGGGGGTGCGCGTGCGCGGCGGCGTCACGCAGACGGTCTCCATGACCATGTCGGCGAAGGTCTGCCGCTTGGCGTCCCACAGCGGCCACAGGTAGCCGACGATCGACAGGTCGGCCAGGTGCACCGCCTGCCGCAGCAGTGACCGCGCGAAACCTATTGGCGCCCCTGAGGTTTGGCCGACCACCCGGCAGCGCAGGGCGGTCTTTCCGAGGCTGGCGCCGGTGCGGCCCTGACGGTAGCCGAAGTTCCAGACCAGATAGCCGACCATGAGCGCCCAGGTGGCCACCAGACTGACATAGCCCAGCGTCGAGTAGCCGTCGCCGCATTGGGCGCCGCCGTCGAACGCGGAGGTATCGGTGTCGCACAGCCGATCTCGGGTGAACCACACCAGCGCCGCGCCGGCCGCGGTGAGTACCACCAGCGGCAGCAGGTCGATGACGGCCGCAGCGGCTCGTCGCCACCACGGGGCGTACGCCATCATCGCGTCGACACGCAGACGGTCGACATGATCTTGTCGGCCAGGGTCTGCCGCTTGGCGTCCCACAGCGGGAACAGGTACCCGGCGAACACCGGGATGGCGTCGGCGACGTGGGCCAGCTGCCGCAGCACCGAGCGACCGAAACCGAGGGGCAGGCCCGTCTTTTCGTCGATCACCTGGAAATGCAGCACCCGCTTACCCAGGCTGGAGCCCGTGGTGCCCTGCAGATAGCCGTGATTCCACACCATGAACAACAGCGCGACGATGAGGCCGGCCAGCCAGATCAGCACGCCGGCAACAGAGTTTCCGGTGGCGCAGTACGGGCCGATGCTGTAGTCCGCTTGGTCGGCAAGGCATTTCGTCACGCGCTGGGAACGCTCGACCAGACCGCCGACGACGATGACGAACAGCGGAGGGAACCGGTCGATCAGGCTGGCCACCACGCGGGCCCACCATGGTGTGTAGTTCAAGTCGTCCCGTCTCAGTTGGTACTGCCGTCATGCCTGTTCGGGGGCCGCGACCCAGCGGCCCCGTCCCCCGAACAGATCACGACGTCACGGCGTCAGCGGGGCGACCTGACCACCGCTGAGACGACGGTAGGTGTACACCAGCATCAGCGAGGCCACCGGCGCCGAGACCAGCACACCGACGCCGCAGGCGAGGATGCCGGCCGCGCCGATCAGGCCGGCCACCAGCCACACCAGGATCACCTGTCCGACATTGGCTTTCACGATCTCGATGCTGGCCTTCAGCGAGTCGATCGGCGACTGGCCGCGGTCGACCAGGACCGCGTGCGCGAATATCGCGAACAGCGCGACGATCAAACCGGGAATCACGCACAACACGTAGCCGATACCCACGAGCACGCCGACGATGAGCGTCAGCAGGATCATCGGGCCGATGTAGCGCGGCTTGAAAAAGGACCCGATGGTGGTCGGCTGTCCGTCGGCGATGCCCAGCAGGCCGACGTACTGCGCCGACGAGATGGCCGCCGCGACCACCAGCAACACGAGGTAGCCGAGTATCAGGACGGCGATGCTGGCCGGTCCCAGCGAGGTGACGTTGTACGAGTAGCTGAAGCCGGCGTCGTCCGCCGAGTAGCTCGAGACCGAGGTCTCAGCCAAGCCCAGCACACTGAACTCGACGATGCCGACGATCACACCGACGATGAGGCCGTAGACCAGCGTCGACACGATCAGCGGTCCCGGGTTCTTGGTGAATTTGTTCCACGCCCACGACAGCGCGTCGCCGACGCTGAACGGGGCGGCACCACCCGGCGCGCCGTACTGGTATCCGGCCGGCGGGTAGGCCCCCGGAGGTGGCGGTGCGAAGCCGCCCTGCGGCGGCGGGGGCGGCGGGTAGGCACCACCCGGTGGCGGTGGCGGCGGGGCGTAGCCACCTTGCCCCGGCGGCGGCGGGTAGCCACCCTGCGGAGGCGGCGGGAATCCGCCGGGCGGCGGAGGCGGCGGGTAACCACCCTGCGGAGGCGGCGGGTAGCCACCCTGCGGCGCCTGCGGAATGTATTCCGTCGGAGCGCCTCCCGGCGGCGGGGGGAACCCTCCCGGCGGTGGCTGCGGAATGTACTCCGTCGGCTTATTGGCGTCCGGCGGCGTGCCTTCCGTCGGTTGGTCCGTCATCTTTCGTCCCTCCGAGCGATGTGGATGTGGCGTTTCCAATTACAAACGTGAACTACACGTACAACGAAATGAACGGCGCTATCGGCACATTGCGAATAACAAACCAAATGCACACTACCGTCAAAACGGCCGGAGCGGCCCAGCCCCGATGCTGCCAACTGGTGATTTTTCGGCCCACAACACGGCCGTAGGTCCAAGCGCCATAGGACCAGACGAGCAATATCAAGGCGACCAGACCTACCGCATTGAAATGCAATGCAGCCGAAAAGTCGCCGTGCATCAGTGAATACAGCATTCGCATGCTGCCGCAGCCGGGGCAGTCGATGCCCAACAGCGCCTTGGTGGGGCAAACCGGCATCGGGCCACCCGGCACCGTCGGATTGCTCAGCCAGATCGCGCAGCACACGACGCCGGCGCCGGCCGCAACACCGAGCGGCCCAAGGAGCGGACTAACCGCCTTGGGCCGCAGCAGGTGTTGCATCTGGGGGACCTGACTAGCCGGAGTACGACGTGGAGACCGAGAACAGGCCGAGCACGACGGCGAAGATGATGTACAGCACGGCCACGACGACACCGGCGATGGCGCCCCACATGGCCCACTTCTTCGCTTCATCCGCGGCGGCCTGCGCCAGGTCGGGCCGGCCCTGCTCCCACAGCGTCTTGACCTGTGTCGCCTTCACGATCGACACCACGCCGAAGGGCAGGCAGCAGAAGATGGTGACGAGGATGCCCCACACCAGGTTGTTGTCCGGCGGGCCGCCGACACCGGGATATCCACCGGCCGGCGGGTAACCACCCGGCGGAGGCGGCGGGAAATTCCCCGGCGGGGGCGGCGGGAAATTCCCGGGCGGCGGGGGCGGGTACTCGGTCATTGCGGCCTTTCGAATGGTGAACCAGCGAGAGGTGAATGTCTCGCCCTATCGGAGAAGATAAGTCAATCTCCCCCGACTTACGCGGCTATTTACGCGAGCCGCCCTGTGACAGGAATCCCAGCAGATCGTGCCGGGTCAGCACGCCGACGGGCTTGCCGTCGTCGACGACCATCACGGCGTCGACCTCACGCAGTTCCTTGGCCGCCGCGGAAGCCAGCTCGCCGGCACCGATCAGCGGCAGCGGCGGGCTCATGTGCTGCGCCACGGCGTCGGCCAGTTTCGCCCGGCCTTCGAAAACCGCTGAGAGCAGCTCACGTTCGGACACGCTGCCGGCGACCTCGCCGGCCATCACCGGCGGCTCGGCCCCGACGACCGGCATCTGCGAGACGCCGTACTCGCGCAGGATGCCGATGGCGTCGCGCACCGTCTCCGACGGGTGGGTGTGCACCAGGTCCGGCAGCCCGCCGGACTTGCCGCGCAGCACGTCGCCGACGGTGTGTTCCTCGGGCGAGCCGTCCAGCCGGGTGCGCAGGAAGCCGTACGACGACATCCACTCGTCGTTGAAAACCTTTGACAGATAACCTCTTCCGCCGTCCGGCAGCAGGACGACGACGAGGGCGTCGGGCCCCTCGCGCTCGGCGACCTTGATCGCCGCGACCGCGGCCATACCGCACGAGCCGCCGACCAGCAGGGCCTCTTCGCGCGCCAGGCGCCGGGTCATCTCGAACGAGTCGGCGTCGGATACGGCGATGATCTCGTCGGGCACGCTCGGGTCGTAGGCCGACGGCCAGAAGTCCTCGCCGACACCCTCGACGAGGTACGGCCGGCCGGTACCGCCGGAGTACACCGAGCCTTCCGGGTCGACGCCGACGACCTTCACCCGGCCGCCCGAGACCTCTTTGAGGTAGCGGCCGGTGCCGGTGATGGTGCCGCCGGTACCGACGCCCGCCACGAAATGCGTGATCTTGCCGTCGGTGTCGGCCCAGATCTCCGGGCCGGTGGTCTCGTAGTGGCTGGCCGGACCGTTCGGGTTGGAGTACTGGTCCGGCTTCCAGGCGCCGTCGATCTCGGTGACGAGCCGGTTGGAGACGCTGTAGTAGCTGTCCGGGTGGTCGGGGGCCACGGCCGTCGGGCAGACGACGACGTCGGCGCCATACGCGCGCAACACGTTCTGCTTGTCCTCGCTGACCTTGTCGGGGCAGACGAAGATGCACTTGTAGCCGCGCTGCTGCGCGACGATGGCGAGCCCGACACCGGTGTTACCGGAGGTGGGCTCGACGATGGTCCCACCCGGCTTGAGCAGTCCGGCCTCTTCGGCGGCGTCGATCATCTTGACCGCGATGCGGTCCTTGGCGCTGCCGCCGGGGTTGAGGTATTCGATCTTGGCCGCGACCACCCCCGAACCCCCTGGAACAACCGAGTTCAGTTGGACCAGAGGCGTATTGCCGATGAGTTCACTGACGTGCCTGGCGATGCGCATGGGTACATGTTGTCAGGCCGCACCCGGGTCGCGCATGCGGGATTACCAGGTTGCCTCGCGGATGTACTCGCCGATCTGCTTCAGCGAGCGGTCGGCTTCCTTGACCAGCGGGGCAGCGAGCTGGAACACGTGCATCTGGCCGGGCCAGACGTGCACCTCGACCGGCACACCGCTGGCGGCCAGCATGTGCGCGGCCTTGCGGGCGTCGTTGAGCAGCACCTCGGAACCGGATACGTGGATCAGGGTGCGCGGCAGGCCGGGCTCGATGTGGTCGAGCGGCTCGTACACCTCTTCGGGCTTTCCGTCGACGATGTGGCGCGACGCGGCGTCCTCGATGAGTTCGATGAGCGCATCGAAGGCGTGCGCCGGGAACATCGCGTCGGACTTCATGTTCGGGTGCTGGGCCCGGCTCTCGTTGTCGATCTCGAACAGCGGCGACATCGTCGTCACCGCGGCCGGCAGCTCGCCTTCCTCCTGGAGCTTCTCGGCCAGCGCCAGCGACAGGTAACCGCCGGCCGAATCCCCGGCCAGCACAATCTGATCGGGCTCGTAGCCCTTCAGGCGCAGCCACCGGTAGGCGTCGTGGCAGTCCTCGAGGGCCTCGCCGATCGAGTGCTTCGGGATCATCCGGTAGTCGACGACCAGGACGGGGGCGTCGGCGTACTTCGACAACGCGCCGACGACGCGGCCGTGGGTGTGCACGCCACAGGTCAGGAATGCCCCGCCGTGCATGTAGAGGATGACGCTGCGACGGCCGTCGGCCGGCAGCACGCCCTTGGCGCGGACCAGGTGTGCCGTACAGTTCGGCAAACCAATCGTGGCGCGGACGGTGCCCGGCTCGGGCCTCATGACGCGAGCGACGAAGTCCACCATTCCCCACGGCCAGGGGGCCTTCGGGACGTAGCTGCCGATGGTCAGAGTTGACTTGATGGCGAGTGTCGCGGCTACCGACATCAGGCGGCCGGCGAGGCTGGGACCGTCCTCGACGATCTCTACCGGTGCGCCGTCGCTGACCGGGTAGCGGCGTGGTTTCCGCCCCTTAACAGGACTTATAGCAACACTATGGGTTCTGACAACCCTGCTCGGTGCGGTCATCGCCACCACTCCTACGCCTTTGTAGTTCCGGTGCACTTCGTTATTTACGTCACTTAATAGACAACCCGCGTAACTTAGCTTGCCACTGCTACATAGATCAACAATCAAAGTCGCCGAATTAATGCCCCAGTCGATATGACTACGTGACCGGGCTGCCCGCGGTTCATCGACCTGCGAATCTCCGCAACCGACCTAGACTGAACGCCGTGGGCATACGTGCACCGCGCCGGACGACAATCGCTCTGGCGACCGCAGCCACCATTGCCTCGACGGGATCGGTCTACGTCGGGGCCCGCAACCTCCTGAGCGGCCAAGCGGCCAAGGCGCGCCGGGTCATCCCCAAGTCATGGGAGGTCCCGCCGCGCGCCGACGGCGTCTACAGCCCCGGGGGCGGACCCGTCGAAAAGTGGCAACGCGGCGTGCCGTTCGACCTGCACCTGATGATCTTCGGTGACTCCACCGCCACCGGGTACGGCTGCCGCGACGCCGACGAGGTGCCCGGCGTCCTGCTCGCCCGCGGGCTGGCGCAGCAGTCCGGCAAGCGAATCCGGTTGTCCACCAAGGCGATCGTCGGGGCGACGTCGAAAGGCCTGTCCGGCCAGATCGACGCCATGTTCGTGGCCGGCCCGCCCCCGGACGCCGCGGTCATCATGATCGGGGCCAACGACATCACCGCCGTCAACGGCATCGGGCAGTCGGCCCGCCGGCTCGGCAACGCGGTCCAGCGCCTGTGCGCCAGCGGCGCCGTCGTGGTCGTCGGCACCTGTCCGGACTTCGGGGCCATCGCAGCCATCCCCCAGCCGCTGCGGTTCGTGGCCCGCAGCCGCGGTCTGCGCCTGGCGCGCGCACAAGCCGGTCAGGTCCGGTCGAACGGCGGCGTGCCGGTGCCGTTCTCCGACCTGCTGGCGCCCGATTTCCTCAAGGCGCCCGAGGTGCTGTTCTCCTCGGACATGTTCCATCCATCGGCCGCCGGATACTCGCTGGCCGCCCAGCAGCTGCTGCCCGCCCTGTGTGAAGCGTTGGGCGAGTGGACAACTGAGTCGCCGCCGGCATCCGCGCTGGTCTCCCGGACCGCGGACGTGACGAGCCTGCTGGCCCGCCTGGCAGGCGTGGCGCACCTGTGGCGGCGCACGACAGGCGTACCCGCGCCGATCGTCGCTCCCGTCACGGGATAAATTCGCCAGGAAGTATTTCCTGGATCCTTAGGAGCTCCTGCCATGCCCGAAGCCGTCATCGTCTCCACCGCCCGCTCCCCCATCGGCCGTGCCGTCAAGGGCTCGCTGGCCACCATGCGGCCCGACGACCTCGCCGCCCAGATGGTGCGCGCCGCGCTGGACAAGGTGCCCGCACTCGACCCGCGCGATGTCGCCGACCTGATGATCGGCTGCGGACAGCCCGGCGGTGAGGCCGCCTACAACATCGGCCGCGCCGTGGCCGTCGAGCTCGGCTACGACTTCATGCCGGGCACCACCGTCAACCGCTACTGCTCGTCGTCGCTGCAGACCACCCGCATGGCGTTCCACGCGATCAAGGCCGGCGAGGGCGACGTGTTCATCTCGGCCGGTGTCGAGACCGTGTCCCGCTTCGGCGTCGGTGCTGCCGACGGCGCCCCGAACAGCAAGAACTCGATCTTCGACGAGGCCCAGGCCCGCACCGTCAAGCAGGCCGAAGGCGCCACCGAGTGGCACGACCCGCGCGAAGACGGCGTCCTGCCCGACGTCTACATCGCCATGGGCCAGACCGCCGAGAACGTCGTCCTGCACACGGGCATCAGCCGTGAGGACCAGGACCACTGGGGTGTCCGTTCGCAGAACAAGGCCGAGGAAGCCATCAACGCCGGCTTCTTCGAGCGCGAGATCGTCCCGGTCACGCTGCCCGACGGCACCGTCGTCTCCAAGGATGACGGCCCGCGTGCCGGCACCACCTACGAGAAGATCAGCCAGCTGCAGCCGGTGTTCCGCCCGAACGGCACCATCACCGCCGGTAACGCCTGCCCGCTGAACGACGGCGCCGCCGCCCTCGTGATCATGAGCGACGACAAGGCCAAGGCCCTCGGCCTGACCCCGCTGGCGCGCATCGTCTCGACCGGTGTGTCGGGTCTGTCGCCGGAGATCATGGGCCTGGGCCCGATCGAGGCCGTCAAGCAGGCCCTCGGCCGCGCCAACATGGCCATCAACGACGTCGACCTCTACGAGATCAACGAGGCCTTCGCCGTGCAGGTGCTGGGCTCGGCTCGTGCCCTGGGCATGGACGAGGACCGCCTGAACGTGTCCGGTGGCGCCATCGCCCTCGGCCACCCGTTCGGCATGACCGGCGCCCGCATCACCGCGACGCTGATCAACAACCTGCAGACCCACGACAAGCAGTTCGGCATCGAGACCATGTGTGTCGGTGGTGGCCAGGGTATGGCCATGATCATCGAGCGGCTTTCGTAAGTCTCTGAAGCGGCGTCCCGCCGCCTCGCGTTGACCCTGTACTCAGGGCGCATTTGTTCGAGTGACATGCGCCCCAGGTACAGGGTCAACGTGTTTCTGGGGTTGGCTCGGCGCTGGCGGCGCATTTCTGCGAGTGACCAGCATCCTCAGCGCAGCGTCAACCACCCAGGGGTTGACGCTGCGGATACGGCGCAAAAGTGCGAGTAACTCACACCCACACTGCAGAACCAACCCGTTTCTCAGGTTGCCTCTGCGACTACGGCGGAATTTTCCGAGTGCCGAGCGCCCTCACCGCAGAGTGAAAGCCGCAGGATTACGCCGGCGCACCGCGAAATCCCAGGCGCGGTTCACCCGAGCCAGCACGTCGGGCTTCCGATGGCCTGCAGCCACCCGGATTACCGTCCAACCGACTCCGGCGATGTACTCACTGCGCACGATGTCGTAGCCGAGTTGATCAGCGTGTTGTTCCCCGTCGTATTCGACGGCGACCATCAGGTCTTCCCAGCCCATGTCGAGGAAGTACCTGGGACTACCGTCGGGCCCGAGGACCGGAATCTGCGTCTGCGGCCGCGGGAAATCGTCGGCGATCAGCATCAGTCGGAGTCTCGTTTCCTGGGGAGATTGCCCGCCCGGATCGCAAAGGTCCAAGGCTCGCTCCAGTTGACGAAGCCCCCGGCAGTGTCGATGCTCGTCGGCGAGCGCCAATACTTCATTCGTATCGAATCCCGTTGCTGCGCAAAGTGCATCGAGTCGCGCGACAGCATCGTTGAGCCAACCGCGGCGCCCGAGGTCGAACGCGGTGCGTTCCGGTGTGGTGGTAGGCAGTCCGTCGACGGCTCGGAACTCATCAGCAAAAATCAGGTCGTCGCGAGTGACGACACCGCGCGGTGCGCGCGCGTTCTGCCAGATCAGTTCGATTGGAGCATCGTCGGGAATCCACTTCGCGCCCAGCAGGCTTGATGCAGTCGAGCCCGCAATGACCGCTTCACGCTGCGACCACAACCACGCGGCGGCGGCGCGCTGCTGCAAAGACGGATCAATCCGCTTGTCCACGTACACGTTCGGCATGATCGCGCGGGAATACCGGCGCAGTTCGTACCGGTTGAGGGCGCCCGCTTGCAGCGCTTCGCTGCCGATGAACGGCTGGTTGTCGATGTCCATAGCGGCAACCGTGCAGGCGTCGTCCGACACAATTTCCCGCGCAATCAGCCAGCCGAGCCTCGCTTGTGGACGAATCGCGGACTGTGCACAACGCTCCTGTCGTCCATCCTGCGGCAGCGGCGCAAAAACGCGAGTAGCCGAGGCCATCAGCGCAGGGTCAACCAGCACCCACCACTGACCCTGCCGCAGCGGCGCAAAGTTGGGGGAAGCGTGGGCCCTCACCGCAGGCTCAACCAGCCCCACCGCTGACTCTGCCCCAGCGGCGCAAAGTGTGAGAAACCTACGCCCTCAGTACAGGATCAACGGGCCGGCGGACCACGACTGCGTCGACCTTGCGCAACTCAATTCGGACCCGACCCAATAGACTCAGCCCCCGATGACCACCATCGGAACCCCACTGTCGCCGAACGCGACCAAGGTAATGCTGCTCGGCTCCGGCGAACTCGGTCGCGAAGTGCTGATCGCGTTGCAGCGCTTGGGCGTCGAGACCATTGCCGTCGACCGCTACGAGAACGCGCCGGGCCAGCAGGTGGCCCACCACGCGCGGACCATCACGATGACCGATCCCGAACAGCTCAAGGCTCTGATCGAGGCCGAGAAGCCGGACCTCGTCGTGCCGGAGATCGAGGCCATCGCCACGCCCGCGCTGCAGGAACTCGAGGAGGCCGGTGTCGTGCGGGTGATCCCGACCGCACGGGCCGCCCGCCTGACCATGGACCGCGAGGGCATCCGGCGCCTGGCCGCCGAGGAGCTCGGGGTGCCGACGAGCCCCTACAAGTTCTGCGATTCGCTCGAGGAACTCCAAGCCGCCATCGACGGCGGCATCGGCTACCCCTGCGTCGTGAAGCCCGTGATGAGCAGTTCCGGCAAGGGCCAGAGCAAGCTCGACGGCCCGGACGACGTCGCGAAGGCGTGGGACTACGCCATGGGCGGGGCGCGCGTGACCAACACCCGCATCATCGTCGAGGGCTTCGTCGATTTCGATTACGAGATCACGCTGCTGACCGTCCGGGCCAACGACGCGGACGGCGCCGTCGTCACCCAGTTCTGCGAGCCGATCGGGCACCGTCAGGTCTCCGGCGATTACGTGGAGAGCTGGCAGCCGCACCCGATGTCGGCCGCCGCCCTGGCCAACGCCCAGGAGATCGCGCACAAGGTCACCGAAAACCTCGGCGGGCGGGGCGTTTTCGGCGTCGAGTTGTTCGTCAAGGGCGACCAGGTGTGGTTCAGCGAAGTGAGTCCGCGGCCGCACGACACCGGCATGACGACCATGATCACGCAGTGGCAGAACGAGTTTGAGCTCCATGCCCGCGCGATCCTCGGTCTGCCGGTGGACACGTCGCTCAAGAGCCCGGGCGCCAGCGCGGTGATCTACGGCGGCGTCGAGGCCCAGGGCATCGTCTTCGACGGCGTCGACGAGGCTCTGCAGGTGCCGGGCACCGACATTCGGCTGTTCGGCAAGCCGGAGAGCTTCCGCACCCGCCGGATGGGCGTGGCCCTGGCGCGGGCCGAGGACATCGACACCGCACGGCGCAACGCCGCCGAAGCTGCCGGCCGCGTCAAGCCGCGCGCAGTCTGAGCGCAACACAGCACGACACGAAGAAGGGGCGCCCGCCGAAGCGGACGCCCCTTCTCTGTCAACGGAGCTAGTCGTTGTTGAAGTAACTCAGCAGCCGCAGGATTTCCACGTACAGCCAGACCAGGGTGACGGTCAGGCCGAGCGCGACGCCCCACGCCGCCTTCTCCGGCGCACCGGCGCGGATCATCTGGTCGGCAGCGTCGAAGTCCAGCAGGAAGCTGAACGCCGCCAGCGCGATGCACACCAGCGAGAAGATGATCGCGAGGGTGCCGCCGTTGCGCAGGCCCATGCCGGCACCGCCGTTGAACAGGCCGATGATGAAGTTGCCCAGCATCAGTGCGAGGACGCCGAACATGCCGGCGACGATCATGCGGGTGAACTTCGGGGTGACGCGGATGGCGCCGGTCTTGTAGACGACGAGCATGCCGAAGAACACACCGAAGGTGCCGAGAACGGCTTGGCTGATCAGGGCGCCGGCGCTGATGCCCTGCACCGCGAAGTTGGCCATCACGAACGAGAAGGCGCCGAGGAACATGCCCTCGAGCACCGCGTAGGTGAGGACGATGCCCGGGTTGTCCTGCTTACGGCCGAACGTGGCGATGAGGACCATCACCAGACCGCCGATGGCGCCGATCATGGCGATGGGCCCGGCCAGCGCCAGGTTCGACATGATCACGAAATACGAAACGACCGCACTGACCGTCAGCACCGCCAGCGTGATGCCGGTCTTGGTGACGACGTCGTCGATGGTCAGCGGGCGGGAGAACCCGGCCTGCTGCTGCGGGTACTGGGTGTATGGCTGGGCCATGGTCTGCTGGGCACCATAAGCGGCGGCGCCACTACCGAATTGCGCGTATCCGCCCTGCGACTTGGGCAGGGAACGAAATATCGGGTTGCTGCTCTCGCGCACCGTCGGGTTCCTCTCCTGAAGCTGTGGTCCGTCTGCTGACGAACACCCACTCAACGTACGGCTTCGGGTGTTGGTTCCCGGCGAGACGGAGAAACTGGGAACTTACTGTGAAACGGTACCTGGTCGGCGCAGCGGTTGCGCGACGATCTAGATTGCTTACCGTGGCGGAAAACGAGGATATCCTAGTAAATGTCGAGAACGGCGTCGGCGTCGTCACGCTGAACCGTCCGAAGGCCATCAATTCGCTCAACCAGGTGATGGTCACGGGCCTGGCCGAGGCGCTCACCGCGTGGGAGCACGACGACAGCGTGCGCGCGGTCCTGCTGACCGGCGCCGGCGAGCGCGGCCTGTGCGCGGGCGGCGACGTCGTCGCGCTCTACCACTCCGCCAAGGCGCAGGACGACAACGCCAGGACGTTCTGGCACGACGAGTACCTGCTCAACGCCCACATCGGCCGCTACCCCAAGCCGTACATCTCGTTGATGGACGGCATCGTGATGGGCGGCGGCGTCGGGGTCGGAGCGCACGGCAACATCCGCGTCGTCACGGAGAAGACCAAGCTGGGCATGCCCGAGGTCGGCATCGGCTTCATCCCCGACGTCGGCGGCACCTACCTGCTGTCCCGCGCGCCCGGCCTGATCGGCCTGCACGCCGCGCTCACCGGTGCCCCGTTCTCCGGCGCGGACGCCATCGCCCTGGGCTTCGCCGACCATTTCGTCCCGCAGGCCGACCTGCCCGCCTTCCGCGATCTGGTCATCAGTGATGGGCCCGACGCGGCGCTCAAGAAGTACGCCGTCGAGCCGCCGGCCAGTGAGCTTCTGGCGCAACAGCATTGGATCGACGAGTGCTACGCGGCCGACACCGTCGCGGAGATTCTGGAGAACCTGCGGAACAGCGACGCCGCACCCGCCAACGCCGCGGCCGACCTGATCGCCACCCGGTCCCCCATCGCACTGACGGTGACCCTGGAAGCCGTGCGCCGCGCCGCGAAGCTGCCCACCCTCGAGGATGCTCTCGTGCAGGAATTCCGAGTCTCGATGGCATCGCACAAGTCTCACGATTTCGTGGAGGGCATCCGCGCCCAGCTCGTCGACAAGGACCGCAACCCGCAGTGGTCCCCGGCCAACCTGTCGGACTGCACCGCAGCCGACGTCGACGCCTACTTCGTCTCCGCCGACCCCGACCTCACCTTCTAGGATTCCCTGATGACTTTCGAAACCATCCTGGTCACCCGCGACGACCGCGTCGCCACCATCACCCTGAACCGGCCCAAGGCGCTCAACGCCCTCAACAGCCAGGTGATGGCCGAAGTCACCACGGCCGCAGCCGAACTGGACGCAGACCCGGGCATCGGCGCCATCATCATCACCGGCAGCGAGAAGGCCTTCGCCGCGGGCGCCGACATCAAGGAGATGGCGAGCCTGACGTTCGCCGACGTGTTCTCGCAGGACTTCTTCGCGCTGTGGAACAAGTTCGCCGCGACCCGCACCCCCACCATCGCCGCCGTCGCCGGCTACGCGCTCGGCGGCGGTTGTGAGCTGGCCATGATGTGCGACCTGCTGATCGCCGCCGACACCGCCAAATTCGGCCAGCCCGAGATCAAGCTGGGTGTGCTCCCCGGCATGGGCGGCAGCCAGCGTCTGACGCGCGCCGTGGGCAAGGCCAAGGCGATGGACCTGATCCTCACCGGCCGCAACATGGACGCCGAGGAAGCCGAACGCTGCGGCCTCGTGTCGCGCGTGGTACCGGCCGACAAGCTGCTCGAAGAGGCCAATGCCGTCGCCAAAACCATTGCCGGCATGTCGCTTTCCGCATCGCGGATGGCGAAGGAGGCCGTCAACCGCGCGTTCGAGAGCACCCTCGCCGAGGGCCTGCTCTACGAGCGCCGACTGTTCCACTCGGCCTTCGCCACCGACGACCAGACCGAGGGCATGGCGGCGTTCACCGAGAAGCGCGCGCCGAACTTCACGCATCGGTAAAGTCGATCGGTGGCCGACACCGCACCACCGCCTGATCCCGCCGACGACGACGGCGCCGCTGTCGCGGTAGCCGAGCCGTCGAGCGAGGAGTCCCTCGTCGCGAAACTGGAAGAGCCGCCCTCGGATTGGTGGGTTCGCCGCTACACGTTCTTCGGCACCGCTGTCGGCCTGACCTTCATCTGGCTCTCGATGACCCCGTCGCTGTTGCCGCGCGGGCCGCTCTTCCAGGGCATCGTCAGCGGCGCCGCCGGCGCGTGCGGCTACGGCCTCGGGGTGCTCGGCGTCTGGCTGGTGCGCTACATGCGCTCGAAGGACAGCAGCCCCAAGGCACCCCGCTGGGCGTGGCTGGTCCTGATCGGGATCGGCGTCATCGGCCAGGTGCTGGCGATCATCTGGTTCCACGTCTGGCAGGACGAGGTCCGCGACATGATGGGCGTGCCCCGGATGAAGTTCTGGGATCACCCACTCACGGCAGTGTATTCGATCGTCTTCCTGTTCGGCTTCGTCGAGATCGGCCAGCTGATCCGCAAATTGGTGCGTTTCCTGATGCGGCAACTGGAGCGGGTGGCACCGCCGAGGGTGTCCGGTGTGGTGGCCGTACTGCTGGTCGTCGCCGTGTCGGTGGAAGTGTTCAACGGCGTCGTGGGCAACTATGCGATGTCGTGGATCAACAACACCTTCGCTTCGGCCAACGATGAGGACGACCCCGACAACCCGCCTCCCACAACACCTTTGCGGTCCGGCGGGCCCGGCTCACTGGCCAGCTGGTCCTCGCTGGGCCGCCAGGGCCGCATCTTCGTAGCCAACGGACCGAGCGTCGAGGAACTGTCGAAGTTCAACGGCAGCAAGGCAATCGAGCCCATCCGCACCTACGCGGGCCTGCATTCGGCCGACGGCATCCGGGCGACGGCCAAGCTGGCCGCGCAGGAACTCAAGCGCACCGGTGGACTCGAGCGCGCCGTTGTCGCCGTCGCCACCACGACCGGCACCGGCTGGATCAACGAAGCCGAAGCCGCGTCGCTGGAGTACATGTACAACGGCAACACCGCGATCGTCTCGATGCAGTATTCGTTCCTGCCCAGCTGGATCTCGTTCCTCGTCGACAAGGCGAACGCCCAGGAAGCCGGCCAGGACCTCTTCGAAGAGGTCGACGCGCTGATCCGGCAGATGCCCGAGGGCAAGCGCCCGAAGCTGGTCGTGTTCGGTGAGAGCCTCGGTTCGTTCGGCGGTGAGGCACCGTTCCAGGCACTGAACAACCTGGTGGCCCGCACGAACGGCGCGTTGTTCTCCGGGCCGACGTTCAACAATCCGATCTGGACCGAGCTGACCCGGTACCGCGATGCCGGGTCGTTGGAAAAGCTGCCGATCTACGACGACGGCCGCAATGCCCGGTTCGGTTCTCGCCCTGAGGATTTGAACCGTCCGGCCAACGCGCCGTGGGACCACCCACGGGTGGTGTATCTGCAGCACGCGTCCGACCCGATCGCCTGGTGGAACCCCGACCTGCTGTTCGCCCGGCCCGACTGGCTGGATGAACCGCGCGGCCGGGACGTGTCACCGCGCATGGAGTGGATTCCCGTCGTGACGTTCCTGCAGGTGTCGGCCGACATGGCCGTCGCGGTCGATGTGCCGGACGGGCATGGCCACGTCTACATCCGTGATGTCGCGAACGCCTGGGCCGACGTGCTGCAGCCGCCGGGGTGGACCCCGGAGAAGACGGAGCGGTTGCGTCCGCTGCTACACCCAAGCGCCGGCACGTAGCAGGACCGAGGCGGCCGTCCCGCCCAGCAGTCCCTCATCGACCAGCGCGCGGTAGCCACCGATGACGTCGGTGGCCCGGTACAGCCCCAGGTCCTGAAGCGCCGCGGCGGCCAAGCTCGAGGTGTAGCCCTGCGAGCACAGCACCACCCACTCGACGTCGACGCCCGTCGCCTGTGGCAGGCGCGCGTCACTGGTCGGGTCGCAGCGCCATTCCAGGACATTGCGTTCGACGACGAGCGCGCCGGGGAACTCACCCTCGATGGCGCGCTGCGCGGCCGGCCTGATGTCCACCAGGATGGCGCCCCGGGCCAGCGCGGCGGGGATTTCGGCGGCGGACAGCCGGACCAGCCGCTCGCGGGCCGCGTTCAGCATGGCGTCGACCCGGCTGATCGCCTGCCCAGTCGTTTCGCCCGGCTCGGCCACGCTTCCCGTCGCTTCGCTCGCCACGCTCATCCGTCCCCCTCGGGCTTATCGGTCAGTTCGGTGTAGACGCGACGCAGCTTCTGGCTCTCGGTGACGTCGTAGTACGACATCGCGGTCAGCGGCGGCGAGTAGGCGTGCACGCTCAGGGTGGGCGGGGCCGGCGACACTCCCGCGGCGTCTTTGCTACCCGCCCGCACCACGTCGTGCACCCAGCCGAGCGGGAACGCGGCCTGGTCACCCGCCTCGAGCGTGCGCTGCCGCAGCCCGCGACCGTCCCACCGGGTTTCCTCGAGCGCCCCGGACACCACGGTCAGTGCGCCGAGCGATCCGCCGTGGTCGTGCAGCTCGGTGCTGCGCTCGGGGACCCAGCTGATCAGCCAGAGGTCGAGTTCGTCGTCGCCGTACAACCGGCGGAACCAGCGTTCGTGGAGGGGCAGACCGTCGGCCGGCAGCAGCCGGTCGTAGCGGCCGCTCAGCACGTCGTCGGCGCACCGATCAGTGGCATGCAGCAGGTCGGGTAGCCGCAAGCGGGTCGGGGCCAGGGAAGTGGGACCGGAAACAGAAAAATCTGTCAGGACAGACATGACGGAACTCCAATGCAGAAACGAACGGTGGGCTTGGCGCCCTCACAAGGCCGGGCTCAAGCCCGACAACATGTCGCGTTCTGCACGTTCTGCACTGCCATGTTTCCCATCGTGACGACCGCCCGGCCGGCCGGAAAGGGTTAGCGTCAGGGTGATCCTGAATGCCGACGCATCTAGATTGGCAAGCATGCAGATCAACGTCATCCGGGCAGCGCTGCTCACAACCACCGCACTGACGTTCCTGACAGCCTGTGGTCCGGACAAGAAAGCGGCCCCCGACCACACTCCCGCCGAGCTCCCCACGCAGTCACACGAACACCCGGCACCGGGCGGCGCCGCCGTCTCGCCGAGCGGCGTGACGACCGCCGTCGACGCCCCGCCGGCGGCGACCGAGTCCGAGTTCGGCCAGGCCTGCCACGCCGCGAAGCTGTGGATGGACGCTCAGCACGCCGACCCGGCGACGCTCGTCGAGCCGTACCTGAACCTCATGCAGCGGCCGGAAACACGTGATCCCGGTAACTTCAACACCCCCTGGACCGAGCTCACCGCGGGTCAGCAGGCCGGCGTGATCATGGCCGCGACCAGCGCCGCCAAAGGTGAATGCGGCTGATACCCGGCGTTCACTGAGGATTCGCTGAGTCTGCGGCGTTGCCCTAAAATCGGTCGCACTGCCGTCCGATCGCTCTGACGCATCCACGCGGGCCGCGGTGACAGCAAACTCCCGACCGCCGGAGCCGACCGGCGGTCCTCACGTACCCGCGAGGCCCGCCGAGATGAACGCCACGACCGCATCCCCTCGAGGTCGCATCTGAGCACCTCCGATTTCCAGCGCAGCGATTCCGCGCGCCACCGTCTTCCAGCCCGGCACCGCCGGAGCCGGCTGCAAAGCCTGCTCAGCACCCGCGTGGGTTGGGACACCGTCGGGCGCGTGGTGCTCACGCTGGTCACCGCGGTGGCGGTGGCGACGACCGGTCTGGGCTGGTGGACGGTGCGCGGGGCACTGCACGGCATCACGGTCAGCGACGCGCTCGGGGCGGACGCACCGAAGTCCACCGGCGGGGCGATGAACATCCTGCTGATCGGTCTGGACTCGCGCAAAGACCAGCAGGGCAACGACCTGCCGCAGGCGCTGCTCGACAAGCTGCACGCCGGGGATTCGGACAACGGCGGCTACAACACCAACACGCTGATCCTGGCGCACATCTCCGCCGACAATCACGTGGTCGCGTTCTCGATCCCGCGTGACGACTACGTGCGGGTCACCGGCATCCCCGGATACGACCACATCAAGATCAAAGAGGCGTACGGCCTGACCAAGGCCAACGCCATGCAGCACCTGATGGACAAGGGCGTCACCGACCAGGCCGAGCTGGAGCGCAAGAGCCGCGAGGCCGGCCGCGCCGCCACCCTGGCCGCGGTCCGCAATCTGACCGGTGCGCCCATCGACTACTTCGCCGAGGTCAACCTCGCCGGCTTCTACGACATCGCCGAGAGCCTCGGCGGCGTCGAGATCTGCCTGAACCACCCCGTGTACGACGACTACTCGGGCGCCGATTTCCCGGCCGGCCGCCAGATGCTCGACGCCTCCCAGGTCGTTGCCTTCGTCCGGCAGCGCCACGGCCTGGACAACGGCGACCTGGACCGGACCCACCGCCAGCAGGCCTTCCTCATCTCGGTGATGCACCAGCTGCAGAAGGACGGCTCGTTCAGCGACCTCGGCAAGCTCAACCAGCTGATCGGCGTCGCGCAGAAGGACGTCGTGCTGTCGGCAGGCTGGGGCCAGGAGCAGTTCAAGCGCATGGGCGAGATCGCCGGCGGCGCGAACGTCCAGTACCGGACGCTGCCCGTCGTGCGCTACGACAACATCGACGGCCAGGACGTGAACATCGTCGACCCCATGGCCATCAAGGTCGAGGTCGCCAAGGCCTTCGGTCTCAAGCCGCCGGCAGGCGCACCGACGTCCGCACCCAGCACGTCGACCGAGCCGTCCACGCTGGACAAGGCCGCCGACAGCACCGGTACGACGTCGAAGAACTCCAAGACCGCCGTCATCGACGTCATCAACGGTTCCGACGTGATGGGCCTGGGCCGGCAGATGTCGGAGATCCTGGGCGATCTCGAGTACTCCATGGGCCAGACCCGCAGCTCGCAGGACGGCGAGCTCAGTTCGACGGCCGTCGACTTCGGCGCCGGTACCGATGCCGAAGCCAAGCACCTGGCCGAACTGCTGGGCATCGACGCCGTCCGTGCCGATCCGTCGGTGCCTGCCGGCCGCATCCACGTCACGCTGGGACCGGGCTATCAGGTGCCCGACACCCTGGACAGCGTGTCCCTGGCCGCGGCCAAGTCGTCCAACTACGACACCACGCTGCCGACCCCGGAATCCGGGCCGCCGGTGCGCGCCAACGACGGACTCCCCTGCGTCAACTGACGCACGTCGGCTTCCCGTGCCGCGAATGTGCACACAGACCGTCGAACCGGCCGATTCCGCGATCTGAACGCACGCTCGCTATGCAGGGCCACCGCATGCACGCGCGAATTAATTAGATTAGTTCAACGAATTAATTTTGCGGCCTCTTGCGGCCCGGAAATCAGGCCCTTACGCCATTCCCAGAACACAAAGCACATCTAACAAATTTGCCCGCCGACCAGGCAAAACGCCGCAAAAGCAATGAGATCAGCTAACGAATACGACGCAATTCCCAACTACTGGTCAGTAATTGTGCTTTGACTCACACAATGGTGCACACTATGGGGTGTCTCACTCATTGTCGAAGGGATGAGCTCAATGGTTGCTCCTCAGCACGTACCGGTCGCCCGGGTCCACAGTGGCGCGGTCAACGGGCGCCGAGTGCTCTTCATGGGCATCCTCCTGCTGCTCATCGCAGTAGCGGCCGTCAGCGGCATCCTCTTCGCCATGAGCAGCGGACAGCCGCAGGTGGCCCTGATCATCGGGCTCATCTCGGCGGCGTTCTTCTCGCGCATCCGCTGCTGACGCGGCCTCGTCTCGCCGCCGTCTGATCCGCACGCCAAAATAGGGCCATGCGGGTCGCACTGGTCCTTGGCAGCGGTGGCGCCCGGGGTTACGCACACATCGGCGTCCTCGACGCGCTCCGCGAGCGCGGATTCGACGTCGTCGGCATCTCCGGTTCTTCCATGGGCGCACTCGTCGGCGCGCTACAGGCCGCCGACAAGCTCGACGAATTCACCTCCTGGGCCAGCGCTCTCACACAGAGCGCGGTCCTCCGCCTACTCGATCCATCCCTGACCGCCGCCGGCGTGCTCCGCGCCGAGAAGATCCTGGCGGCCGTCCGCGAGATCATCGGCCCGCGGACCATCGAGAGCCTGCCGATCCCCTACACCGCCGTCTCGACCGACCTGATCGCCGGCAAATCGGTCTGGCTGCAGCGCGGCCCGATCGACGCGGCCATCCGCGCCTCCATCGCCATCCCCGGCGTCATCGCGCCCTATCTGCTCGACGGCCGGTTACTGGCCGACGGCGGCATCCTGGACCCCCTGCCAATGGCACCGCTCGCGGCCGTCAACGCCGACCTGACCATCGCGGTCAGCCTCAACGCCAGCGACCCGAATCCGACTCCGGACTCCCCGCGTCCCACCGCGGAGCTGTTGAACCGCATGCGACGCAGCACGACGTCACTGATCGACCGGGCTGCGGCGAGCACCCTGCTCGACGGTCCCACCGCACGATCGGTGCTGAGCCGCTTCAGCAACGCGGTCGACGGCATCGACGCCGCCACCGAGTCCGAGGTCGAGACCGAAGAAGACACGCATGTGCCGCGGCTCGGCGGCTTCGAGGTCATGAACCGCACCATCGAAATCTCGCAGGCGGCGCTGATGCGACACACCCTGGCGGCCTATCCACCCGATCTGTTGATCGAGGTGCCACGCACGGTGTGCCGCAGCCTGGAGTTCTACCGAGCCTCCGAGGTCATCGAGATCGGACACGAATTGGCTTGTGCCGCACTCGATTCCCTCGACCTCGCCGACTAGGCCAGGAACGCGGCGACCTCCGCCGCAACCTTTCGGCCCTGCGCCCGGCCGGCCTGCGCCGACGGGATTCGACAGGCCGGATCCAGCGGGTCGACGCCGAAGGCGGCGAGGGACTGGTCGTCGGCGTAGATGCCGAAGGCACTGCCGGCAAAGCTCCTGACGTCCGCGCCGGGGCCCGCCCCGAACGGCGACGGCGAGTCCGACGGAGCCGGCACCAGCACGACGGCGGTGTCACAGTCCTTGACCGCGAGCATGTTGACGCTGCTACCCATGCCGCCGTCCATGTACCGGCGGCCGCCGATGGTCACCACCGGCCAGGCGGCCGGCACCGCGCAGCTGGCCTCGACGGCGTCGACGACGGACACCCCCGATTCCCGCGTGAACACCACCAGCTCGCCGGTGTCGATGTCGACGCCGGTGATGCGCAGGTCATGGTCGGGCCACTCGTGCGACGGCAACCGGCGTTCGATGACGTTGCGACGGACGGCCGGGCTGACGGTCTCGGCGGCGGCCGCGGCCGCCCCGAGGCGCTGCAACTGTTCGGCCCGGCCGCCGTTGGTCGACGACATCGCGTCGATGAACGTGGTCAGGACGGCCTCGATGTTGATGCCCGGGCTGATCTCCGCCGATTCGGCGGCAACCTGGCGCTCGAACAGCTCAGCAATGCTCAGTGCACTGCCCAGCTGGGCACCGACCGCCGAGCCCGCCGATGTGCCCAGCACCACATCCGAATTCCGGATCGCCGCGGCGATCTCGGGGGCCTCGTCGGCGATTCCCTGCAGGATGCCGGTCTCCCATGCGATGCCGGCGATGCCGCCACCAGCCAGAACGAGCGCGCGCTTAGCCATTAGTTCATCTAACAGGATTCGGCGTACGCCGTGGGACCGTCATCCCACCAGGAGGTCAGAAAGATGCTCCAGCGATCGGCCCGCGTAGCCCTTCCACAGCTTGCCGAACACCGGCAGCAGCGGGGCGGTCAGCGAGCTGCGCGGGTGCAGAGTCCACCGCCAGGTGATCTTGGTGCGGGGATTCTGCCCACCTGAGACGTCCTGGAACAGCCACATCCCTTGCACGCCGCCCACCAGCGGCGCCAGCGGTCCGTTGATGTCCGACAGCGTGTAGCCGAACGAGTGCGGCTCGTCGTACGAGGTCAGGGTCTCGGCCATGCTGCCGCCACCGGTCAGCAGGATCGTCCGGGTCTGCCCCACCGCGTCCCAGATACCGGTCTGGTTGCGCACGGCCTTGATCGGCGGGATCGGTCCGTACCAACGACAGAACAGCTCGTTCAACGGAATCGGTGCGGTGCCGCTGAATGCGTCGGCCACCGCGACGGGGACTATTCGTGATTGCTCGACCACCAATGCCTGCGCCATGATGGCGATCGTAACCATCGATGCTGACCACTGGAGTGTCATGACCTCAACGATGCGGGCCCAACGGTTCTACGCCGACACCAAAAAGGTTGCGGTGGAAGATGTTCCGATTCCGGAACCGGGACCCGGCGAGGTGCTGGTCAAGGTCGCCTACTGCGGCATCTGCCACTCCGACCTCAGCCTGATCAACGGCACGTTCCCGTCGCAGCTCCCGGTGGTGACGCAGGGCCACGAAACGTCGGGCACCATCGCCAAACTGGGACCGGGCGTCACCGGCTGGGCCGAGGGCGACCGCGTCGTCGTCGCGGCCGGCAAGCCGTGCATGGACTGCGTGAACTGTCTCCGCGGCGACATGTCCAACTGTCTGCGGATCCGGCTCATGGCGTTCGCGTACGACGGGGGCTGGGCCGAATACACCGTCGCGCAGGCGTTCGGGCTGACGCGCGTCCCCGACAACGTGCCGCTTGAGCAGGCCGCGATCCTCGCCGACGCGGTGTCGACGCCGTTCGGCGCCGTCGTGCGGACCGGCCAGGTGGGTATCGGCGAGTCCGTCGGCGTATGGGGCGTGGGTGGGCTCGGCACGCACATCGTGCAGTTGGCCCGGTTGGTCGGGGCGGCGCCGATCGTCGCGGTCGACGTCAACCCGGCGGTGTTGGAGCGCGCGCTGGAGGTCGGCGCGGACTACGCCTTCGACGCCCGCGACCCGGAGTTGTTGGCCCAGATCGGTGCGGCCACCGGCGGCCGGATGCTCGACGTCGCGTTCGACGCGGTCGGCAAGGGGTCCACGTTCGATCAGGCGCTGGCGGCGCTGACCGTGGGCGGACGGTTCGTCGGCGTCGGGATGAGCGCCGATGCCCCGTCGATCGGCCCGACATCGTTCTTCAACCTGACCAAGAAGCAGGTGCGCGGGCACCTGGGTTATCAGAACGCCGACATCGGCACGCTGGCCACGCTGGTGTCCCGCGGCCGCCTGGACCTCACCCGGTCGATCAGCGAGATCGTCCCGCTCGAGGACGTCGCCGAAGGCATCGCGAAACTCGAT
Source organism: Mycobacterium sp. UNC410CL29Cvi84 (assembly GCF_000686745.1). NCBI lineage: Bacteria > Bacillati > Actinomycetota > Actinomycetes > Mycobacteriales > Mycobacteriaceae > Mycobacterium > Mycobacterium sp. UNC410CL29Cvi84. Next base: position 265,444 of record NZ_KK366011.1, on the reverse strand, counting down.
CGGGCCGAAGGCAATCCGATCCGGATACTTGTGCAACCCTGATTACCGCGAGCGTGCGTGTTTGTACGCCGACACGCCGCCGCGGGCGTGCAAAAACGTCACGCTCACCTCAGTCGCGGCGCCGCTTTCGCGCTGAAGAGCGGCAGGTCCAGATAGGTGGCGATACCCGGTTCCGCGGCACACACCGCGGGCACGGAGTTGACGCAGTGGGCGGCGGTGCCGACGACGCCGGGTTCGGGGCCGTCCTCTCCGACCAGTCCCTGAAAGCCCTTGATCGACACGGTGAAGTCCGGATTTCCCTTGACCTCCATCTCGTAGCGTTGGCCTTCAGGGCCGAAATCCCATGCAGGGTCGAGGTTTTCCTCACCCATGAACCAGTTGACGGTGACACGCACGACGACCTCGTCGCCGACGACCGCCTCCCAGTGGAACTTGCGGGCCGCCACCTGGCCGGGCTGAATGGGCCCCAGCGGCGAATCGATCGGTGCGGTCGCCACCGCAACCTCTTGACGCGCAACGATCTTCGGATCGGCGTTGAAGCCGAACTCGTCGACGCACATCCGGACGGCCTGGATGAAGCCGCTGTCGAGCAGCTTCTGCATCGGACCGGTCAGTGCCTTGTCCGGGGTCTCCCCGAACCCCATGACGTGCCGCAGCACGTCGGGCGCCTCATAGGTCCGTAGGTCCGAGAACTCCTCGGCGCGAACGAAAGTCACGCCGGTGGACATCACCGAGAACAGCAGCGGGAACTTCTCGCTGATGCCGCCGGGAGCGATGCCGGTGCCGTGCAGCGTGGCGCCACCGGCCAGCGCGGCCTCCCGCATCGGCGCGCCCTGCTTCTCGCTCGGATACACCCACCCGACCGGTGTCACCACGTTCTTGCCGGACCGCAGCAGTGCGGCCACCTCGTCGGGGTTGGCCATCAGCGGCGCGTAGATGACGGCGTCGGCCTCGAGTGCCAGGATGTCGTCGATGTTGTTGGTCGCGGTGACGCCCAGCGGCCCGACGCCGATGATCTCGCCAACATCCTTGCCGTTCTTGGCTTCCGAATGCACCCAACAACCGACGAGTTCCAGGTCCGGATGTTCCAGCACGCCTTTGATCGCGGCGACGCCGACCCCGCCGGTTGCCCACTGCACGACCCGCAACGCCATGAACCCTCCCGAGCACCGCCAGAACTAGAACACGTTCTAGGTTGTATACCACCGGCTCGGCGTCGGAGACCAGACCTTTGGGGTCTTGACTAAAACCGCCGGGCGTGACTGAACTACAGGTAGTAACGAAAGGAAACCCATGGCCAAGAATCGCGTGTTCGTCGTCGGCGTCGGCATGACCAAATTCGAGAAGCCCGGCAGCCGTGAGGGCTGGGACTACCCGCAGATGGCCAACGAGTCCGGCAACAAGGCGCTCGCCGACGCCGGCATCTCGTACGACCAGGTGGAGCAGGGCTACGTCGGCTACTGCTCGGGCGACTCGACCTCCGGCCAGCGCGCCCTGTACGAGCTGGGCATGACGGGCATCCCGATCGTCAACGTCAACAACAACTGTTCGACGGGGTCGACGGCGCTTTTCCTTGCCGCACAGGCGATCCGCGGCGGCCTCGCCGACTGCACCATCGCACTGGGCTTCGAGAAGATGCAGCCGGGTTCGCTCCAGGCGGGTGCGCAGGACCGCGAATCGCCGCTGGGCCGGCACGTCAAGGCCCTGGCCGAGATCGACGAATTCGCCTTCCCCGTGGCGCCGTGGATGTTCGGTGCGGCCGGCCGTGAGCACATGAAGAAATATGGAAGCACTGCAGAACATTTTGCAAAAATCGGCTACAAGAACCACAAGCATTCGGTCAACAACCCGTACGCACAGTTCCAGGACGAGTACACGCTCGACGACATCCTGGCCGCCAAGATGATCTCCGACCCACTGACCAAGCTGCAATGCTCCCCCACCTCCGACGGGTCGGGCGCGGCGATCCTCGCCAGCGAGGCGTTCGTCGACAAGCACGGACTGGCGTCGCAGGCCGTCGAGATCGTCGGCCAGGCCATGACGACCGACTTCGCCTCGACTTTCGACGGCAGCGCCGCCAACATCATCGGCTACGACATGAATGTCCAAGCGGCCCAGAAGGTTTACGACCAGTCGGGCCTCGGCCCCGAGGACTTCCAGGTCATCGAGCTGCACGACTGCTTCTCCGCCAACGAGCTCCTGCTGTACGAAGCCCTGGGGCTGTGCGGTGAGGGCGAGGCGCCGAGCTTGATCGACAACAACGACACCACTTACGGCGGCCGCTGGGTCGTCAACCCGTCGGGCGGCCTGATCTCCAAGGGTCACCCGCTGGGTGCGACGGGCCTGGCCCAGTGCTCGGAGCTGACGTGGCAGCTGCGCGGCACCGCCGACAAGCGTCAGGTCGACGGCGTCACCGCCGCGTTGCAGCACAACATCGGCCTGGGCGGCGCCGCCGTCGTGACGGCCTACCAGCGCGCCGAGCGCTAGTCACCTCCCACTTGCGAGCAGACGTAAAACTGTCGTTTTCGCTTCGAAAACGACAGTTTTGCGTCTGCTCGCGGAAGTAATCAGCCGTCGAACATGGCGTCGACGAGGCGGCGCAGCACCTGGCGGGTCTCGCGGCGGGTCTTCTTCGGGTCGTCCGCGGTGGCGATGAGCATGGCCGCCTCGTCGAGGGCCCCGATGAGCACGTGCGCCAGCGCCCGCACGGGCTGCCGGGCCAGCTGGCCGGCCTTCATGGCCTCGCTGAGCAACTGCTCCGTCATACCCAGGCTGTAGCGCTGGGCGACGTCACGGAAGCCTGCCCAGCCGAGCACGCTCGGGGCGTCGAGCAGGACCAGCTGACGCACCTCCGGATCGCCGGAGACCTCCAGCCAGGCGTCGACCGCGGCGCGAATCGCATCGGCCGGGGACGTCGCGCCCGACGCCGCCACCATGGCCCCCATCCGGGCCATCACGTCCTGCTCCACCACTTCCACGACGGCTAGGAAAAGCGCTGCCTTGTCGGCGAATTGGTGGTACATCGCGCCCCGGGTGACCCCGGCCGTCGTCGCGATCTCCGGCGTGCCCACCTCGGCATAACCTCGCTCGCCCCACAGTCGCCGCGCGGCGACGATCAACGCTTCGCGGGTAGCCGCGGAGCGCTCCTCCTGAGTACGCCTCTTGTTTTCCATACACCCTGTTGGTAAGTTGCGGACAGCCTGTTTGTAAATGAGTATCGAGCTAGGAGTGATCCATGTCGATCATCGAGATTAACGCCGGAACCATCCATTTCGAGGAATTCGGACCGAAGGACGGCAGGCCCGTCGTCTTCGTGCACGGATACATGATGGGTGGCCAGCTGTGGCGCGGGGTCGCCGCGCGCCTGGCCGAACGCGGCCTGCGGTGCATCGCCCCGACCTGGCCGCTCGGCGCGCATCCCGAAGCGCTGCGCCCGGGTGCCGACCGGAGCATCCACGGCATCGCGCGCATCGTCGCCGACACCCTGGCCGCACTGGACCTCGACGACGTCGTCATCGTCGGCAATGACACCGGCGGTGTGGTCACGCAGCTGGTCGCGGTCCACCACCCGGAGCGCATCGGCGCCATGGTGCTGACGAGTTGCGATGCGTTCGAACACTTTCCGCCACCGATCCTCAAGCCGCTGATCCTGGCGTCGCGCTCCAAGGCAGTATTCCGGGCGGGCTCGCAGGTGTTCCGGATCCCCTTGGTCCGCAAGCGCGCCTATGACGGACTCGCGTACACCGACCTCGACGCCCTGACCCGGGAGTGGGTGCACAACACGCAGTCCAAACCTGCTGTCGCCGAGGATCTTCGAGTGTTCACCAGCTCCCTGCGCACCGAGGTCACCACCGGCGTCGCAGCGCGGCTGCACGAATTCGACAAGCCCACGCTCATCGCGTGGTCGGCCGACGACCTGTTCTTCGAAGTCGGCGACGGCGAGAAACTGGCGAAGATCATCCCGAACTCGCGCCTCGAAATCATCGACGGCGCACGGACATTCTCGATGCTCGACCGCCCGGACCGCCTCGCCGACTTGATGTCGACCCTCGCGGTGCGTGCCTAGCTCGCGAGAGAACTAGATGGTGACGACGTCGTAGGCGCCGTCGGCGTACCGGGCGCGGATGGTCTTCTTGTCGTACTTGCCGACGCTGGTGCGCGGCACCTGGTCGATGAACGTCCACCGCTCGGGCAGCCACCAGCGAACCACCTTGTCCGCCAGGAACTCTCGAAGTTCATCAGGTGTCGCCGAGGCGCCCTCGTGCAGCACGACAGCAACCAAAGGCCGTTCCTGCCAGCGATCGTCGGGCACCGCGACCACGGCGGCTTCCAGCACCGCGGGGTGCGCGATCAGGTGGTTCTCCAACTCGACCGAGGAAATCCATTCACCGCCGGACTTGATGACGTCCTTGGCCCGGTCGGTGAGCGTGACGAACCCGCAGTCGTCGATGCGTCCGACATCGCCGGTACGCAGCCAGCCGCTGTCGAACTTGCTCGCGTCGTAGCCCAGGTAGTAGCTGCCGGTGATCCACGGGCCGCGAATCTCGATCTCCCCGACCGCTTCTCCGTCGTGCGGCAGCGGGCTGCCGGCGTCGTCGACGATCCGAATCTCGACACCGCACATCGGACGGCCGGCGGTCGCGCGGGAGGCCCAGTACTGCTCCTCGGACACGTTCGGCAGCGGCTTGGCGGTGGTGGCCAACGGCGAGGTCTCGGTCATCCCCCAGGCCTGGCGGATGTGCACGCCGTAGCGTTCCTGGAAGATCCGCATCATCGACACCGGCACCGCCGAGCCGCCGCAGCCCACGATCCGCAACGACGAAATGTCGTGTCCCGGATTCTTTTCCAGGCAGTTCATCACGTCGTTCCAGATGGTCGGCACCGCGCCGGCGATGGTCGGGCGGTGCGTCTCGATGAGGTCGATCAGGGAAGCGCCGTCGAGGAACCGGTCCGGCATCACCAGGTCGGCACCGGCCATCAGGGCGGCGTACGGCAGCCCCCAGGCGTTGGCGTGGAACATCGGCACGATGGGCAGGGTCACGTCGTCGCTGCCGACGTCCAGCGCATTGCTGGTACACGTCGCCATGGCGTGCAGAAAACTCGAACGGTGGCTGTAGACAACGCCTTTCGGATTCCCGGTGGTGCCGCTGGTGTAACACATCGCCGCCGCGGACCGCTCGTCGATCTCCGGCCAGTCGAACTCGACGGGCTGGGCGGCCAACAATTCGTCGTACCGCAGTACCGTTTTTCCGGAGGCTTCGAGCGGCGCCAAATCCCCTGCGCCGATGGCGATCACCGTGTGCACCGTGTTCATCTGCGGCAGTACCGGGGCCAACTGGGCGGTCAACGAGAGATCGGCGATGACGACGGAGTCCTCGGCCTCGTTGGCGATGTAGGCGATCTGCTCCGGCGACAACCGGATGTTGAGGGTGTGCAGCACCGCGCCCATCGACGGGATGGCCAGATAGGCCACCGTGTGTTCGGCGTTGTTCCACATGAACGTGGCGACCCGCTGGTCGCCGGTGATGCCGAGCCCGCGCAACGCGTTGGCCAGCTGCGCGGACTGCCGGCCGACTTCGCCGTAGGTCGTGGTGCGGTACTGCCCACCGCCGAGCGCCGTGGTGACGGTTCGGCGGGAATTCTGACCGGTCGCGTGCCGCATGATCGTGGTGATCGTGAGCGGGGCGTCCTGCATCGTACTGAGCATCGTGAATGTCGCCTCTGGGTTGCTGCCGCTGGGATGTCGAGATGCTAGCCGACCCTGCCAGGTAGGAGGATGATTAGCGTTGGCACGACAGGAGAAAATCATGCGCAGAAATTGGACGCTCGCCGCGGCGACTGTCGGCGGGGTGGCCGCGATGCTGGCGCCGGCCGGATTGGCCGCGGCCGAATCGGCGCAGGACACGATCAACCGGCTGCAATCCGAGGGCTACGTGGTCACGATCGACAAGCTCGGGACGGCACCGGTGTCCGAGTGCACGGTGACCAGTGTGCGCAATCCACAGCAGACGACGCAGTTGGTGCCGTGGGTCGGCCCCGGGCTGGGCCGCAACAGCAATTCCATCCTGCTGCCGCAAACCAGCAGGACCATTTCGGTGTCACTCGACTGCACGGGCAGGCAGTAGTCCCCGGATACCAAAAACGCCCCCGCCGGCCGGCGGGGGCGTTTTTGTGGACTGACTAGACGGTCGCGGGCTCCAGCGCGCGCACCTCGTTCATGGCGACGGACTTGGTTGCCATGAACTGCGAGTAGAGCAGCGGCTTGGGGGCCTCGACGGCGACCGCGGTGACGTCACCGACGACGTCCGCGACGTACAGCCGCGAGCCGTCACGGCTGACGGTGACGCACGACGGCTGAACGTCGGCCGCGATGGTGTCGACGACCGTGTTGGTCTGGGTGCAGAACACCGAGACGCGGTCGTAGTCGACGACGTAGGCACGGGTGCCGTCGGCGCCGAGCACCAGCTGGGTCGGGGCGTCGCCGACGGCGAAGCGGCCGGTCACGCGACCGGCGGCCAGGTCGACGACGTGCACCTCACCGCGGGCGGTCAGGTCCGAGGTCAGCACGTAGGCGGTGTTGTCCGGGCCGAGCGCCAGGCTGCGGATCGGGGCACCGATGACGATGGTGTTGCGGATGCGGGTGGTCTCGGTGTCGACGACGACCAGCTGGCTGCCCACCTCATCGGTGGTGGCGACGTAGAGCCGGCGACCGGTGTGGTCGACCGCGAGGGCGTCGATGCTGATGGCGGCGCCGGTGGCGATCTCGATGGTGCCGACGCGGTCGGCGGTGATGTCGATGACGGCGACGTCGATGTAGGTGTCGCCGGCGCGGCCCGCGAACACCCGCTTGCCGTCGGGGCTGACGGCGAGGGCACTCACGCCCGAGGCCAGCGGGTAGGCGGCCAGCTCGGCACCGGTGGCGACGTCGATGACGGCGACGCCGTCGAACTCGGCACCGGACACGGCGACGTACGCCCGGTCGGCGGTGGCCACGACCGCGAACGGCTCGCCGTCGACGGCGATATCGCGGATGCTGCGGCTGCGCGGCTCGATCAGCGACACCATGTTGTCGGCGTAGCTGGTCGCGACCAACTGACCCGCACTCTCGGCGATGTCGGCGATGGTGCCGCGGCCAACCTGCGCGATGTCCATGGTTCCGCGCAGCGCCTGGGCGCCGGCCCGCTTCGCTTTTGCACGAGCGTTATTATTTGCCACGATCTTCGGTACCTCCGCCAGCGCGGCAACGCGCCGGTAGTCGATTGCCCGTCCGGGTGCGCCCGGATGAGCGCTGCTTTCAAGAAGTGTAGTGATCCCCACCGACATTCCGGACGGCTTCAGCGACGCCTCGTCACGAATTGATCAGAAGCTCTTAGGAGTTACTTATGTTGTGAATTGTTATGCACTTGTTATCAATGGTGATCGATGCCCCGACCTGCGTAAACAACGGTTGAATTCAAATTGAGCAAACATAGGTCCGCCTCATTCCTGAGGGTTTCCAAGCAGCGTTTCCTGGCATTCCCTGGCAAAGTGAGCGAAACATCACACCGCGACACGAACGCAAACAATCCCATCCGTCTCACCCGCACGATAAAACCCAGGTTCCACTTCCGTCCATCAAGATCACGACAGCCCGGAGGCCCGCCTGAGCGGGCCCCGAGATTCGCTGTTATCGACGAATTCACATTTTGTTCATGATGTGAGTGCCGTCACACCGGTGTTGCCCGACGGGTGCTCGACACCCGAATCGAGCATCGTCAGCTCATCGAACGGATCGGCGCCGTGCAATACGGCTGCGGCCTTTGCCCGGTCGAGTGTCCCGGTCCACGATCCGATCAGCACCGTGGCGACGGCGTTGCCCGAGAAGTTGGTGACGGCCCGCGCCTCCGACATGAACCGGTCGATGCCGACGATCAGCCCGACGCCGTCCAGCAGGTCCGGCCGGTGGCTCTGCAGGCCACCCGCCAGCGTCGCCAGACCCGCGCCCGTGACGCCGGCAGCACCCTTGGAGGCGACGATCATGAAGGCCAGCAGCGCCAACTGCTCCCCGATCGCCATCGGCCGCCCCATGGCGTCGGCGATGAACAGCGCCGCCATCGTCAGGTAGATCGCGGTCCCGTCGAGGTTGAACGAGTAGCCGGTCGGCACCACGACGCCGACGGTGCTGCGGTCCACACCCAGGTGCTCCATCTTGGCGATCAGCCGAGGCAGCGCCGACTCCGACGACGAGGTCGAGAAGATCAGCAGGTACTCGCGGGCCAGGTAGCGGACCAGCCGGAAGATCGACATCCGGGTCACCGACCACAGCAGCACCCCGAGCACGCCGAAGACGAAGACGACGCAGGTCACGTAGAACCCGAGCATCAGGGTCAGCAGCTGGGTGACGGCGCGCCAGCCGGTCTGGCCCACGACGCCGGCCATGGCACCGAACGCGCCGATCGGCGCCAGCCACAGGATCATGATCAGCACCCGGAACACCAGCTTCTGCAGGTGCTGGACGCCCCGCAGGATGGGTTCACCGGCCGTACCCATGGCCTGGACGGCGAAGCCGACGAGCAGGGCGATGAACAGGGCCTGCAGCACGTTTCCGCTGGTCAGCGCCGACAGCAGCGTCTCGGGGATGATGTGCGAGACGAAGTCCATGAGGCCGCCGGCCTCGTGCGCCTTCTGCGCCAGTTTCGCGCCCTGACCGGTCGCCTGCGCCGACAGGTGCAGGCCCGATCCCGGGCTCAGCAGGTTGCCGACGACCAGCCCGATCGCCAGCGCCACCGTCGACATGGCGAGGAAGTAGCCGAGCGAGAGGCCGCCGATCTTGCCGACCGTCGCGGCTTTGCGCACCGAACCGATGCCCAGGACGATCGTGCAGAAGATGACCGGGGTGATCATCATCTTGATCAGGTTGACGAACAGGGTGCCGAGGACCGCGATGTCCTTGCCCACCCCGGGCGCGATGAGGCCGACGGCCACACCGCCGACGACGGCGACGAGCACGGCGATGTACAGCCAATGGGTGCGGTCGCGACGGGGCGCTTGATCAGTCATGTCGGGCAGTCCTCCGGCCTCGTTGTCGAAAACTTCTGCAAGGATGTTTGTCCAGAACGTGAGGCACGTCACGCATATGTTCATTTCGTTCACCGAAGTTCACCGCCGACGCGAGCAGGCGGACTACAGAAGGACGCAGTGATGCGCAGTTGGCCGGCCGCGCCACGCTGGTCCCTGGCCGGCCAGATCGTCGCCCTGCAGATCGCGATCATCATCGTGGTGGTGGCGGCCGGTAGTGCCCTGGCCGTGGTGCAGTCCCGCCGCACCAACGACGCCGCCGCCAAACAGCTGCTCACCGGCATCGTCACGGCACTGGCCGACGCACCGTCGACGGCTGCCGCCATCCGGGCGGGCAACGCCACGGAAGTCCTGCAGCCGGTCACCGAAACCGTTCGGGCCCAGACCGGCATCGCCTTCATCACCGTCATGGCGCCCGACGGCACCCGGTTCACCCACACGGACCCGCGCCAGATCGGCGGCCACTACCTGGGCACCACGGAGCAGGCCCTGAAAGGCCAGACGCACACGGAGTTCTACACCGGGACCCTGGGCCGGTCGGTGCGCACCATCACCCCGGTGCGGGACGGCTCCGGACAGATTGTGGGCCTGGTCGCCGCGGGCATCACCGAGACGACGCTGACCGCGCAGTGGCGCCATCAGATCCCGATGATCGCGGTGATCAGCCTTGCCGCCCTTGCCCTTTCGCTGCTGGGTACGTGGTTCATCCGGCGCCGGCTGCTTCGTCAGACCCACGGGCTGCGGCCGGACCAGTTGCGCGTGATGTACGAGCACCACGACGCCGTCCTGCATTCGGTGTCCGAGGGCCTGCTGGTGCTCGAGAAGGGGCGCGTGGTGCTGGCCAACGACGAGGCACGGCGCCTGCTGGCCCTGCCACCGGGCGCGGTGGCCCTGTCCGACCTGCCGGAGTTCCTGCGCGCGGCCGATCCCGGTGTGCGCGACGAGGTCCACGTGACCGATGACCGGGTGCTGGTGGTCAGCCGCTCCCCGGTGTCGGGCCGGGCGGGTTCGGAGGTCGTGACGATCCGGGACCGCACCGAATTGCAAAGCACCCTGGGCGAACTCAGCTCGCTGAAGGTCCTCACCGACTCGTTGCGGGCGCAGGCACACGAAGCGGCGAACAAGTTGCACACGGTGATCACCATGGTCGAGATGGGCCGCCCGTCCGACGCCGTGGCCTTCGCCACCGACGAACTGGAGCTGTCGCAGCGACTCGTCGACCGGCTGTCCAGCGAGGTCCACGAGCCCGCCCTCGTGGCATTGCTGCTGGGCAAGAGCGCCCAGGCCCACGAACGTGGCATCGACTTCACCGTCACCGTGGACTCACAATTACCTTCGGACACTTCACAGCTACCGCTGAGCGGGCCGGAAATGGTGACGGTGCTGGGCAACCTGATCGACAACGCGATGGACGCATGCGACCGCGACGAGCCGTGGGTCGAGGTGACGGTGCGGTGCGAGCCGGGCGCCGAACTGCACATGCGGGTGGCCGACAGCGGCACCGGCATGGACCCGGCGACGTTCGAAAACGCCATGCGCCGTGGTTATTCGACGAAATCGGCGCCGGGACACGGGCTGGGCCTCGCCCTGGTGGCACAGGTGGTCAACCGACACGGCGGCACGCTGTCGTCCGATGTCAATTACGGTTCGGTGGTGTCGGTGACGATTCCGGCGGCAGCCTCATGACCACCGTGCTGATCGTCGACGACGATCCCCTGATCGCCGAGGCGCACCGCACGTATGTCGAACGGCTGGAAGGGTTTTCCGTCGCCGCGGTGGCCCACACGGCACGCGAGGCCATCCAGGCCGCGACCCGGGCGACCACCACCGACGAGCCCATCGACCTGGTCCTGCTGGACCTCGGGCTGCCCGACGCCAGCGGCATCAGCCTGGCGTCGGCACTGTCCGGGCTGCGGCCGGCGCCGGACATCATCGCCATCACCTCCGAGCGCGATCTGGAGATGGTGCGCGCCGCCGTCGCGCACGGCGCACTGGCGTATCTGTTGAAGCCGTTCACCTTCGCGGCCTTCCGGGACCGGCTGGACCGCTATCAGCGGTACCGGACGGCCCTCCCCGCCGGGGTGGACGCCGCCAGCCAGGCCGAGGTGGACCGGGCCCTCGCCGAATTACGCACCAGCGCAGACAAATCCACGGCCCCGAAAGGTGCCGCGACACTGACGAACGACGACATCGCCCGCGCGGTGCGCGACAGCCCCGACGGGCTGACGGCCGACGAGGCGGCCAAAGCCGTCGGAGTTGCCCGGGTGACCGCGTGGCGCTATCTGGAACGGCTGGCCGACGACGGAACCGTCACGCGCCGAAGCGAATACGGCGGGACCGGCCGGCCCAAGACCCGCTACCTGTGGCGTTGAGTTCGCCGGGTGTGACAGCATCGGATCATGAGTCGCGACGACGATCCAGAAGCCCGCATCCGCGAGCTCGAGCGCGCGATGAACGAACAGGCGCGGGCCTCGGAGCTGACGGAGCCCGGCCACGCGTGGTCCTCCCGCGCGGCGGCGCCGAGCAATCCGTACCCCGCCCAGTACCACCGGCCCCAAACGACCTGGCCGCCGCAACCGTTGCCGCCGGGCGTGCCGAGCACCGCGGCACGCCGCATGATCTTGGGCGTCGTCGTCCTCGCCGTCATCGTCGGCCCGGTGGTCGCCGCCATCATCTTCGTCACCAACTTGACCGGCAAGAAGCACCCGACGTTTCTGACGCCCAACCCAGGGGCCCCGCCCAGCGTCTCGGTCGCCGTCCCGACCCCGCCCGGTGACGAATCCTCGGTGGTCGTCAACGGCACCACGGTCATGTCCGGTCCCGGCCTGGTCGAATTGCCGCCGCAGTCCGACGATCCCAACCGGCCCATTCAGGTCGCGGGCGTCCGCGGCCACCGCACCGTCGCGTGCAACGACCGGCCGATCACCATCAGCGGGGTGTCCAACAGCGTCACCATCACCGGGCACTGCTCGACCGTCGAGGTCTCCGGCATCGAGAACACCGTGACGGTCGACTCCGCCGACAAGATCGTCACGTCGGGCATGGACAACCACGTGACCTACCACTCCGGGAATCCGGAAGTTCCTGATCCGGGCCGGTCCAACACCGTCAGCCGCGGCTGACGCGGCCCAGGACGCCGGCCGTCAATTTCCCCCGAATCGGGGGACGACGCGCCCTCGCCGCGTCCATAATCTCGTTGCCATGGCGCACAACGGAAATGACGATTGGACCCAACCCGCAGCTCTGGCCGTCCCGAAGGAGGGCTACTTCGAGCTCACTCGCGGTCGCTACGGGCCGGTCTTCCCACGCACCCCGGCGTGCTACGGCTTCAACATCATCGCCAAGGTGCTCGACGGCCACGAGCAGGCGATCCGCGACTACGGCAAGCAGCTCGAGGCGGCGGTCGCGGCGCAGCCCGACGTGCTGGCCCCGCTGAAGCTGCACTACCTGCGGTGGAACCTGTTCGACGTCGGTTCGGGCCTGCACTTCCAGTACCAGGGCATCTTCGACACCGACTTCGACAAGTACACCGAGGACGCCGTCAAGCTGTTCAGCTCGACGGGCATCACCACGGCGTTCACCCATCTGGAGGGCTTCCCGGCAGATTGGAAGACCAACCCCGAGGCGTTCATCATGTTCGTCCGCGAGCACCAGGTGCCGAGCTTCCTCGAGTACGGCGAGTACCCCTACGTGACGGCCGTCGAGATCAAGAAGGCCCTGCGGCTCAAGGCCGCGTTCTCCGACATGTTGGACCAGATGCAGTGACAGCACTCGAATTCGACGATATTCAGCACATCATGCTGACCGGCACACCCCACCTCACCGGTCGGTACGAGTTCCTGTCGTTCGACACCCCCGAAGCCGGGCAGGCCTGGCTGGCCGAGATGGTTCCGCTCGTACAGTCGGCCACCGACGTCCGCAAGACCGTCAACATCTTCAAGCGGTGGGTGAACCTCGCGTTCACCTGGAACGGCTTGCGTGCGTTGGGACTTGACGAGCAGACGCTGGCCACCTTCCCAGCCGAGTTCCGTGAGGGCATGGCCGCCCGCGCCGACATCCTGGGTGACACCGGCGCGGCCGCACCGGAGCACTGGGCCGGCGGGCTCGCGGGCGACGACCTGCATGCCATCGTCATCCTGTTCGCCCGCGACGAGGACGAACGGGTGCGGTGCGTCGGCGAGCACGACGCGCTGTTGGCCCGGTGCCCCGGCGTGCGGTCGCTGTCGCATCTCGATCTGGCGGCCACTGCGCCGTTCGAGTACGACCACGATCACTTCGGCTACCGCGACCCGGTATCGCAGCCGCAGATGGCCGGTTCCGGTGAGACGCTGATCCCCGGCGCCGGCGGGGCACTGGCCCCGGGCGAGTTCCTCCTCGGCTATCCGGACGAGGAGGGCTTGGTCTCGAATCAGCCTGCCCTCGAGGTCCTTTCACGCAACGGCAGCTATATGGCGTACCGCCGGCTGGAGGAACATGTCGGGACCTTCCGCGACTACCTGAAGCAGAATGCCGAGGACGCCGAGGGCCAGGAACTGCTGGCCGCCAAGTTCATGGGCCGGTGGCGCAGCGGCGCGCCGCTGGCCCTGGCGCCCGAACACGACGATCCGGACCTCGGCGCGGATCCGATGCGCAACAACGATTTCGACTACGCGACGATGGATCCGCACGGCTACAAGTGCCCGGTCGGCTCGCACGCGCGTCGGCTCAACCCACGTGACACCGAACCGAATCCCAATCGGCGCAGGATGATCCGGCGCAGCGGCACCTACGGCCCGGCGCTCCCTGAGGGCGCCGCCGACGACGGTGTCGAGCGCGGTGTCGGGATGTTCCTGATCTGCGCGAGCCTGGTGCGGCAATTCGAGTTCGCCCAGAACGTGTGGATCAACGACACCGCGTTCCAGGAGCTCGGCAACGAACACGACCCCATCTGCGGCACGCAGGACGGCACGCTGGACTTCACCATCCCCAAGCGACCGATTCGCAAGGTGCACAAAGGGTTACCGGCATTCACCACGCTGCGCGGCGGGGCATATTTCTTCCTACCCGGCCTGACCGCACTGCGTTACCTGTCAACACTCGGACAGCAAGGAGCATCATGAGTTCTTACGCCCGCACCTACAACCAGGCCCACATCACCCGTCCCCACAACGGCAACCGTCGCGTCAGCATCTACTGGTCGTGGAGCTACCCGTGGGAGGCCCAGCGGGACCCGGCCCTGCTGTACAACCGGTTCTCCACCATGACCGAGGTGCGCGCGGCAACGTGGCCGGCGTACGAAGGCGCCGAATACAGCGCGCGGGAGTTCCTGCAGGGCGTCGACGGCACGCTGGAGCTGTTCCACCGCTCCTCCCTGTCCTTTCAGGACGTGGCCGGTGCGGCGACCGGCCATCCGGTGGCGGTGTTCCAGCGTGTCGATCAGGCCGGCTACCGGCTGCCGATCGACGAACGCATCCTGAACGACACCGACACCCTGATGATCTTCGGGCTGGACCACCTGCTCGGCGACGAGGAAGCCACCCTGGAAGAGGTGGCCGCGATCCAGCAGTGGCTGAAGCGCGAGGGCACGTGCCTGATGCTGGCCCCGCACCACGACGTCGGTTTCACCGACGACAAAGCGCAGCAGCAGATGGAGTACCTGCATCACGGTGACCCGCTGACGCCACGCGTCCAGAACTTCAGCGGCTTCGCGCGGTCGCTGCTGAAGGGACTGAACATCCCGGTGCACAACACGTGGGGTCTGCGCCCGGCGACGGTCGAGGGCACCAAACAGATCGTGCCGCTCACCGCTTTCCGTGATCTGGATTCGGCGGGCCTGCTGCGCGACGTCACCACCCTGGCCCTGCACCCGCACCTGCCGCACTACCAGCTCACCGCCCCGGAGAGTGCCGACCTTCGGGTGCTGGGCCGCCAGTTGATCGACCAGACCCGGCCGCACCCGTTCACCCTGGCGGGCAACACCGAGTTCAACGCGCTGATCCACATGCCGCCGACCGGTGACCGCGCCGGCGACATCGTGCTGGTCGACTCGACGCACTTCACCACCCTGTTCGGTGCCAGCGACAGCCTGAAGTCGTTCTGGCGCAACCTGGTGACGATGTGACGGTTGCCGATCTGGCGGCGCGCAGTTCCAACATCGCCGTCGTCCTGTTCGTGGTGTCCAGCACCCTGGGTGTGGGGCTGAGCCTGACCCCGGCCCAGATTCTGGCGCCACTCAAGGACATTCGGGTGGTGAGCCTGACCCTGGTCGCCAATTTCGTTGCGGCGCCGCTGGTTGCGCTCGCGCTGTGGCGGCTGCTCGACCTCGACGAGCCGCTGGGCGTGGGCCTGCTGCTGTGCGGACTGGCCGCGGGCGCACCGTTCCTGATCAAGCTCGCCGAGTTCGCCAAGGCCGACACCGGGTTGAGTGTCGGCCTGATGGTGCTGCTGATGATCACGACGGTGGTCTATGTGCCGATCGTGCTGCCGATCTTCCTCAAGGGGTCGGCGGTCGATCCGCTCGCGATCGCGTCCTCGCTGGTGATTCTCATGCTGATCCCCTTGGCGATCGGGCTGTTCTGGCGCAAGCAGGCTGAAGCGTCGGCAGCGCGCGTCAGGCCGGCCATCGGGTTGCTGAGCACCGTCAGCATGGTGCTGGTGGTCGTCCTGACCATCGTCGCCAATTTCCGGGAGGTGCTGTCGGTGTACGGCACGCGGGGCATCCTGGCGGCCATCGTCTACACCGCAATCTGCGCCGGAATCGGCTGGGCCCTGGTGTTTTTCAGCGCCACCGCGCGGCCCGTACTCGCGTTGGGCACCGCGCAACGCAATGCGGCGGCCGCCTTCGTGGTGGCCGGCCAGAACTTCGGCGATCCGCGCGTCACGGTGATGATCACGGTGGTGCTGATCGCCGAGTTCACGATGCTGATCCCGTTCGCCCGCTTCCTCGCCCGCAAGGCCTGACGGGTCAGGGCTGGTCGAGCAGACCGAGGCGCGCCGCCTCGGCGACGGCCTCGGCGCGCGACGACACCGACAGCTTGCGGTAGATCGCCTTGGCCTGACTCTTCACGGTTTCCCGCCCCAGGTGCAGTTCGCCGGCGATCTTCTGCAGGGACAGGTGGGTCGCCAGGTGCGGGAGCAGACGCAGCTCGGCCGCGGTCAGCGATGGCCGCGGCCCGTGCCGCGCGTGTGCGGCAAGCAATTCCCGAACGCGCGCCAACCGTAGGTGCACCGACGCCGCATCGGGCTCCCGCCGGGCGGCCAACAGCCCCGCGTCGAGATGCCGCCGGCACAGTTCCGGGTCGTCGATCTCGAGGGCGGTAGCCGCCGTCAGCGCATGTCCCAGTGCCGCCGTGCGCGCCGCCAGGTCGCCCAGCCGGTCCAGCAGCCGTTCGGTGCCCCGCACCGCATCTCGCGCCCCGGCGACGTCGCCGCGGTGGCTCCGCACCAACCCGTCCACCGCGTACACCAAGACGATGGGCACCAGGTCGCACAGGTCGCGGGAGTCGACGATGCTGCGGGCCTGGGCGCTGCGCCGCGCCGCGGACTGCGGGGCCCCGTCGTCGAGGTCCAGCAGGGCCAGATGTGCCAGCGCCACGGCCCGGAAGCCGGGAAGGTCGTCGAGCACCGGGAGCGACGATTCCAGTGTCGCCCTGGCACTTTCCGCGTCACCGGCCATCGACAGTGCACCGCCCTTGACCGAGGCCGCCGCGCCCCACCACGGGTTCACGAGGTGATTGCCCGCGGCGCAGACCGTGTCGGCATGCCGGACCACCTCGAGCACCCCGCCGATGCCGACGAGTGAACCGACCAGGGCGGCAGCCACTTTCACCGACGGTGCACCGTCCGCCAATGGCGCACCACGGTCGGCGGCCGCGGCCAGCAACAGGGACCGCTGGATGAGATCGGCGTCCCCCAGCGTCAGCCCGAACCAGGCCCGGGCGATCGCGGCATCGGGATGCTCGGCGAAGACATGCTCGTCGAGCAGGCTCAGCCGGCGCTCCAAGATGCCCGCGCGGCCGTCGAATCCGAGACGTACGGCATCGCGTTCCACCAGTGCCGCGGCGTGTGCCGGGTCGTCGGCCGCCAGTGCCTGCAGGAGGGCACCGTCGGTGTCGCCGGACCGCTCGAGATGCTCGGCCGCCCGGGACGCCAGGGCGCGGAACCGCTCCGGATCGCGATTGCGCAGCCGCGCCCGCAGCAGATCGGCGAACAGCCGGTGGTACCGGTATTCGATGCCGTGCGCGTCGAGTGAGATCAGGAACAGGTTGCCGGAGGCATGGATCGCGCTCAGCATGTCAGCTGAATCTTCGCGCTGCAGAACGTAGTTCAGATCGTCGTCGGTGAAGTGGTCGAGCACCGCGGATTCCACGAGGAATGCTTCGACGGCCGGGTCCAGCCGGCCCAGTACTTCTTCGACGAGATAGTCCGCGACCAGGCGGTGACGTCCGGTGATCGCGTCGGCAGACGAACCGTCACGCAAGGCCATGGCCGCCATCACCACGCCGGCTGCCCAGCCCTCGCAGCGGTCGACCACGAGCGCGGCCGTCGGACCGACCGGTCCGCCGACCGAGCCGAGGGCCGATTCCGCCTCTGTCACCGAGAGTTTCAGCTCCTCGGTACCGACATCCAGCACGCCGCCCTGCAGCCGGCGCCGCGCCAGATCGAGCTGCGGCGCGGTGCGGCCGATCAATGTCAGCGTCGTCGATTCCGGGGCGAGTTGGACCAGGGCGCGCAGGGCCGACACCGCCGCTTCGTGTGTCAGCTCATGAATATCGTCCAGCACCAACACAATCGGCCCGGCGGACTCCAGCGCCGCGATCGCCGCGGGAACCAGTTGGGTATCGACGGCCCGGCCGGCGCCGCGCAGGTACTGGAACGTCGCGGGATCGACTGGGGCAACCTGGTCCACGGCGGTCACCAGATGCAACAGCAGGTGAGCAGGGTCGTTGTCGAGATGGTCGAGCCGCACCCAGGCGAACTGCCGGGTGTCGGCGTCATCCCAGAGCGCCACCGCCGTGGTCTTGCCGTATCCGGCGGGCGCGATGACCACCACCAGTTCCGCAGCCGAGCCGGACAGCAATCCGGTGATCGCCGGCCGCGCGATGACCGCACCGCCCAGCCGGGGCGGGCCGTAGGTGGCCGTCGGGATGTGCGCTACCCAGCCTTCCCCTGCCACCTTGGCATCGTAGGTGTGTCCCCCTGGTCCACCCAACCGCGCCATTTTTGACCACAGCGTCGAATACGTTGATACGGTGCGCTCGAGGATGGGAGCGACCATGGGCAACACAATCCGCGCCGTGACAGCGACGGCAGCAGTGCTCGGCCTTGTGGCGGGCTGCGGCGGCAAGGCCGACTCCGGCGCCAAAGGATCGTCGAGCTCCGCATCGACCAGCACCTCGGCACCAGCGCCCGCCGAACTGCAGGCGCTGGTCCCGACACCCGGCGGCACCGCCCAGACCTGGGGCCCAGACACCATCGCGGACAACGGGATTCACCTCAGCTTCAAGGTGACGGGCGCACCCACCGAGGTCGTGACGGCGTACAAGGCCGCGCTCGAGGGCAAGGGCTGGGCCGTCACCACCATCGTGTCGTCCGACGGCGGACCGGGAGGCGGTGGCGGTGCCACCTACACCGGCACGCACGGCGACAGCTACGCCGTCTTCGATGGCGGCGGCATGGGCACCGAGACGTACCTCAACGTGTGCGCCTGGCCGGCCAAGCCGGCCCAGCCGAACTGCAGCCGCAAGCGCTGACCGCGCCGAGCACTCCGACAGTCGGCCTTGTGACCGGGCTGTCTCCAATTTTCCGGTCATAAGGCCCACTGTCGGCGGAATCCAGCAAACCCGTTTCTACCACGCGTCCAGCAAAAGTGACGGCACCGTCAACGACGGTTTCACTCCGCCGTCACCGGGTAGCCATCTAGCGGGGTCGAGATCCCTCGTGACTCGTCCTCATCGAAATCCCCTGAAAGAACTAGACTGAACGCACCGATGCTGGAAGTGAGTGGGCGTGATGGCCGACCGAACGACTCACGGTGGCGGGAGCCGGTGACTGAACCGCTGCATATCAGCGCACCTCTCTACGGCGGGGGTGGCGAGTACACATTGGTCTGCACCGGCGTGCTCGACAGTCTGTCGTATCGCACATTGCGTGACAGGGTGGTCAAGGCGGCGCTCGACGAACCCCGGGTGGTGATCGTCGATGTCAACGAGTTGCGGGTGCCGGAAGCATCCGCGTGGTCGGTCTTCACCAGTGCCCGTTGGCATGTCAGCACCTGGCCCGACGTGCCGATCCTGCTGGTGTGCGCCGACGATGCGGTCCGGGCCGTCATCCGTGGCCGCGGCGTCACACGCTATGTGCCGGTGTTCCCCACGCTGAAGGACGCGACGCAGACGATGGGCAGCGAACGTCCCCGCCGGCGACGACGGGCACGGGCGGACCTGCCGCCCCATGTCAGCAGCATCATCGACGCACAACGATTGGTCGACGGCTGGTTGTCCGGCTGGTCGTGCCCGGCCATGGTCCCGGTGACGGCTGCGATCGCCACGGCGTTGGTCGAAAACGTGTTGCGGCACACCGATTCTTCGCCCACGCTGCGGGTGGAGTACGACGGCCAGGTGGTCACCGTTGCCGTCGAGGACGCCAGTCCCGCACTGGCACAGCGCAAGGAGGACGCCGCGCACGGCGCTGACCAGGTATCGGGTCTGGCGGTGGTGGCTGCGCTGGCGCGAGTGTGGGGAAACCTGCCGAACCCGGCGGGCAAGACCGTGTGGGCCGCCGTGGGTCCGGAGAACGTGCTCTAGCCACGGGTAACGTTCCGGGCACGTGTGATCGACGGACGGGAACCGATGGAAGGACGTCGCGCTTCCACGCCGCGCTCAGGAACGGGCCCTGCCGCTGGTACCGCTGAACGGCTCTAGCGCGGCGGTGGTTCTCGCATCAATGGTCACGGGTTGATGGTGTTTTCGCCGTCCTGGCGACCCCAGACGTACTCGGACGCGAACGGCGATCCGAGACCGAAATGGTTGTACGGCGCGATCGAGGCACCGGTGTCCATCACCATGTACGGCATGGGCCAGATGTCCCGGGTGACGGTCCAGCAGCCGGGCCGGCCCATGGGCCCACCCCGGGCGTTGATGCGAGGCAGATTGTCCGGGTAGACGTACTGGTTCGCCGAGCCGACGAGCGCCGTGTGCGATATCAGCGAGTAACCGTTGCCGCCCACGGCGAACGAGGTAGCCTGCACCGCGCGCGGGAGAGCCCTTATCCCGCAATCGATCTCGGGGCTGTACTTGTCCAGCACCTGGGCCGTGGGAATCAGGTCTTGAGCGCCGCGCACGAGGTATGGCCCGCCACGCTCGAAGATGTCACCGCCGGTGTTGCCGAAGCCGACCGAGGCCATCAACGCCTGATCGATGTTGCCGCGCTGATCATTCAGAGCGCGTTCGGTGGTCACCGCGTTCTTCAGGCCGTCCCACAAATCCGGGGACGCGTTCGCGTAGACCTCGGCGAGATCGGCCAGCGCGCGGTTGTCGTGCCGGATGGACGGCATCCGCTGGTTGAGATCGGCCAGGATGACGTTGCCGTTGACCAGTGACTGACCGAACTTGTCGCCCAATCCGTCGAGGGCCTGGGCCGCAGCGGATAGCGTCGCGTTCAGCTTTATCGGATCGACCTGCTCGGAGATGGCAGTGATGGTCTCGAACAGCGTATTGAATTCCGTGGTGACGCTGACGGCGTTCACGGTGTCTCCAGGCTTGAGGCGCTGCGGCGCCGGGTCCGGCGGCGAGGTCATGGAGATGTACTTGTTGCCGAATACCGTTGTGGCGAGCAGCTTCACGTCCACGTTGCGCGGCAGCACGTTGAGGTATCGCGGATCGACATTGACGATCAGTTTTGCTTCGGCCTTCTCGCCGGGCGCGGCCACCACTTCGCTGCCCGTGAGCCGCCCGATCGGCACGCCGTTGTAGGTGACCTTGGAGCCGTTGTCCATCGACAGCCCGGCCCGGCTGGCCAGCACGTACAGCTGGGCCTTGGTGTCGAACGCGCCGCGGAACTGGAGCCAGGTGAGCATCATTGCCGCGGCGGCGACAACGGCCACGATCACGCCGACGATCTTGTAAGGCGGGGTGCGATCTCGGTTGAGCGGCGCATGGACCTGGCCCGCAGCGACGGGCGGCAACGGCTGCAGTGGCGGCCGTGGTTTCGTCATGGCACTCCAGCGTCAGATCGAGGTGTGGCCGGGCGCCGTTGTCCGGCCTTGATCGCGACTGAAATGCAGGGTACGACTGCGGCCACGCCGGCGGCACGCAAATGACAAACCTCTAGCAAACCGTAAATTGACGCGGCGGATATTCGGTGGCAACCATCTCGCCATCACACGGCGGCTGTTGCCGATGTGATGACGGCCGTCAGCAAATTGGCTGCGACTGTGGACCCGGCCCTGACCTAGGCTCGGCCGACGGCACGTACGCGCAGCAGCTGTACTGCTTCCTGCAGCGCACCAAGGTTCCACGCCAGGGCGCATGTCGTCTTCCTGCGGCCGACACCGGACAACCACGCCACACCCCATACGAGCGACTGAAACGCAGCCCCCACCGCAGCGGGACCCAGCCACCATGGACGGAACTTGTCGAGGACGCGTGCTTCACCGCGGCCGAAATTCCGATACTGAACGAACGCCGCCTTCAGATCGGTGCGCTGCACCTTGCTCACCACAGCATCCGGCACCAACTCCAACATGAACCCGGCTTCGGCTACCCGCCAAAAGAAGTCGACTTCGTCAGCGCCGCCTTTGAACCATTCATCGAAGCCGTGCACCCGGTGGAACAGCTCGCGCGTGAACCCGCAGTTCGTTCCATTCGCGAACACATCCTTGCGGCCCAGCGCCGGATAGAGCCGACGTTCCCGAGCCAGCAGCGTGCCGTCTGCGAGGATGCGGTCAAGTCCACCGCCGACGGCCTGCGCTCCTCCCATGAAGGCCCGGTGATACGCCTCGATCCATCCCGCGTGGACTACATCGTCGGCATCGGTGAGCAGAATGTACTCACCCTTGGACGCCGTAATTCCAATGTTGCGAGCAATATTGGCGCCGGGTGCCCGACTGGCATCCACGACGCGCACACGCGGATCCGAGTAGGAGCGCACCAGGTCGGCGGTGCCGTCCGTCGACCCGTTGTCGGCGACGACGATCTCGAACTCGGTACTGGTCTCCTGCGCCAGTACGGCATCCAGTTGTTTGGCGAGCACGCCGGCACCGTCCCGGCACGGGATGACGACGGAGATCATGAGCCGAAAGGTAGCTGAGAATCATTTGGTACGCGCGTCTTGCAGCGTGCCTGACAGGGATTTGCCAGCTACGGCTGCGATTGCGGTGTCACGAGGAACTTCTCGCCCGTTGCCTTCTTGAGGTAGCTGTTGAACGCCTCGGGTTTGAGCAGACCGGCCAGCGAGACTTCCTGGGTGTAGTTGCTCGCGAAGGTGGTGGTGAGTTCCGCGGCCACGCGCGCCCGGAGCCTGCCGATGACCTCGGCTCCCGCACTGGCGAGGAACGGCGTGAGCAGCCAGCCGCCGATACCCCACGCCATACCGAAGCTTCGGTTGAGGATCGTGGGGCCGGTGTCGAGGCCGCCGTAGATGTACACCTGCTTGTGGACGGCCGACCCGTAGCGGGAGTACTGCGTCGCGGTCGCGTTGGCCGCCTGCTCCATTCCGTTGAGAATCTGACTGGCGAGCGTGCCGCCACCGGTGGCGTCGAAGGCCAGCGTCGCCGAGGTGGCCTTGAGCGCCTCGAGCAGGTCGTGCTCGAATGTCGGTGCGGCCGAGTTACATACGTACTCGGCGCCAAGGTCTCGCAGGATCTGTTCCTGCTCCGCCTTGCGGACGATGTTGACCAGCGGCACCCCGTCGGCGAGGCAGATCTTGACCAGCATCTGGCCCAGGTTCGACGCCGCCGCCGTGTGCACCAAGGCCGAATGTCCTTCGCGGCGCATGGTTTCCACCATGCCCAGCGCCGTCAGCGGGTTGACGAACGACGACGCCCCGTCCTTCGCCGTCGCACCGTCGGGAAGCACCAGGCAGGCCGCGGCTTTCACGACGCGGTACTGCGAATACATGGCGCCGCCGGCGATACCCACCACCTTGCCCAGGAGCGCCTGCGCCGCGGCCGACTCCCCCGCCGCCACCACGGTGCCCGCACCTTCGTTGCCGACGGGAAGTGATTGTCCGACGCGGACGGCCAGCTGTGCCAGTGCTCCGTCCGGCAAGGGCGCGGTGACGACGGGACGCGCCGGGGTGCCCGTGACCGTCGCGGCGGACATGTCGGCGCCGGGAATCAGGAGACCCAGATCCGACGGGTTGACCGGCGACGCCTCGACGCGGACGACGACTTCGTCAGCGGTTGGTTTGGGTATGTCGACGTCCTGCAGCGAGAGTTCGAGCGTGCCGTCCGGAGTCACCAGGGACCGCAATTCCAACGCGGTTTCGGGTACTTCGCTCATCGGTGTGCCTCCGCTCGTCGAACCGTCGCCTGAAGAGTACGCCCGGGCAATTGGCGGCCGCGAAATCAGCTGCCTGCGTGCCTTTTCCGGCCCGCACCAACTGCGGTTCTGTCGATCGACGACGACTTCTAGTGTGGGTACGGTTCCAATTCCCGCATCCGCTTGAGATGCGCTTGCTGTATTTCGTCCGTGCGAGCGAGGAACCCGACAATCAGATCAATCTCCGCCGCGCTGTAATGACGCGACAACATCTTGCCGGCCTGATCCAGCAGTGGGGAGACGAGTTCCGAGAGACGGCTGGCTGCGAGATCGGTGGCAAGCACGGTTACTCGGCGGTGGTCGGTCGGATGTAGCGATCGCCTGATGTAGCCCAACTTCTCCAGGCGGTTGAGCACGATCGTAGTTCCGGCGGCGGTGAGACCGAGCCGCTCGGCCAGAAGTCCGGGCGTCGTAACCGTCTCGCCCGCAAAGAGAATGAGTTCCAGGGCACGTCGATCCGTCTGATTGACGCCGAGCACCCGCACCAACTCACGTGCCAAGTCGTCGACGGAACCGTGCAAAGAATCCATCGTTCTCTTCAGCACTGCTGCGATCCGTGCCAGTTCAGTTGCCATCGGACGAAGACCTCCCCCAAGGTTTTCCTTTGACTGGGCCTGATCATAGCGACGGCCGAGTGGTTCCGGATGGAATTATTGACGCTTTGGCTAGATCTGTCGATGGCCTACTTTGTCACCACCCTGGCCGGCGATACCTGCCGGTCGTGGCACTCAACTTCCCAGCGTGGCACCACTGGAAAATCGCAATGACCCCCGACTGGGCTGATCATTCAGCCCAGTCGAGGGCCATTCACCGCTGCACTTCCCCAGGCCTTGCGCTGAATCTGTCCCTTATCCCACCAGCGCCGCCTATGTACAGCCGGCTACTTCTTGCGCGCCGTCAGGGTTACGTGACGGTCGTGGTGGTGAGCGTCGGAGAGGGATTCGGGTAGCACGCGGTTGCGGTATTGAAGTTGGAACCAATCAATGGTTTCAAGGTAGTGGTGAAGGTCATACCGGGGTTGGAATAGCCGGTGCCGGCATATTTGGTGGTAATCGAGCCGGGAGCGTTGGCCGTCACGTTGATCGTGACGGCAGGCGGGGTATACGTCGAGCCACCGGGAATTGGACCGGGAACAGTGAGTTCGACATTACTGCCCACGAGGGCTGTCGTGCCCGGGACGGATCCACCGGACGCGCTGGAAGAGACATACGTCGAGTTCGCTGGGACCGGGATGAGCATCTTCATTGCGCTGATGCTCACGACCGTAAAGCCGGGGACCGGGTTAAGCGGAACCGTCGATGAACCCGGCGCAATGGTAATGGCCACGGGTGAACCCGCAGTTACCGAACCCGGTGCGGTGGTGGTAACCGACGTTGTCATGCTCGACGTCTGAGTGCCCGCCCCAACTGTTGCCTGACAACTCCAATTCACCGAGACGGCTGCATGTGCCGTCCCGGCGAGACAAAGTGCAGCAGCAAGCGCCATCGGAGTAATGGCGCCGACACGACGCAACATGGACGTATTCGATCGCATTGTTATCTCCAAGAAGTGAAGGTAACGACGTGGGCGGGGTGCCGCGCCGCGGTAATGCGAAGAAAACATAACTCGCCCCCAATTAAATTCCGCGCACATAATCAACACGTTTCGATTGCCGTGTCGCATTCACTATTTGCGATTAGTTATTCGGTATCAGAAATTGAAAAATAGAAAGCTATTTATACAAAGATATTGAGTCCAGAAATAGCGCGAACATGCATCGGCCAACGGCGATGCGACAGCCGAAATGCGCCCTTTGCCCTGCTGCACTGGCCCTGTCTAACGTCAGCAATCGGCCCCTCCCTGGTCGTTGAAGGAGGGGCCGATTGGTCAACTGATGCGGTTACTTGCTGCTGCCGCCTGCGCCGCTTGCACCTGTACCGCTTGCGCCGGCGCTGCTGCCGCTGCCGCTCTTGCTGGGCTTGGTGGGCTTGGTGGGCTTGCCGAAACCGTTCTTGAGGCCGGCGCCGAACTTATTCAACGAGGACTTCAGGTTCTCCCCTGCTGAGTTGATCGCCTTCGTCAGGCCGTTCCCAGCCCTGCCAGATGTACCGGGTTTCGGGCCGGTTGACGTACCACCGTTTGGTGTGGTGGTGTCGCCCGAACCGGTCTCGTTCCCCGTCGATCCGCTGGGCTTCGTGGGCTCACCTGTCGTGCCAGGTGTACCGGCCTTGGTTCCGCTGGTCGTTTCGGTGCCACCGCTCGGTGTAGTGGTGCTGCCCGCGGTCGAACCCGAATCGGGCTTCGTTTCGGTTGCGGTGGAAGGTGTTTCGGGCGAAGTCGCGGCGGGTGCCGCAGCATCTGGTTTCGTGGCGGCTGGCGCCGTCGCGGCGGGTTCTGCCGCGGTGGTCGTCGTCGCCGCAATCTTCGGGGTATCGGTCGTCACCTTCTCGGCGCCCAGCGTGACCGTCGCACCCGACACCGCGCCCGACGGAAGAGCGGCCGGTCCAACATCGGCCAACTTCGCCGCTGCTGGCGCCGGTGCACCCAACGCTTGCGCGATGAGGCCGCGAATGGCGACCATCACGGGGACAAGTCCCATTCCGACGTTGAGCGGGGTCAGAATCCCACCCAAGGGTCCCCCTGCCGGTGCATACCCGTTGAGGAAGGCGTTGGTGAGCACGGCAGGTGCATTGACGATCGCGTTCAGGGCCGCCCCCAAGTTGCCGGCGCGCACCCCGTCGTACACCGCTTGCGCGGTGTCCCCAAACGCGCTCTCGACGCCGGAAACTGTGGCGAGCAGAGAAAAGCCCACAGTGCCAAGAAGGGTGGGGGCCAACTTGACGACGTTGGTGATGTTCTGCATGACCTGGCCGGGGATGTTGAGCATCTGGCCCTGTATCAGCGCGAAGCCGGGGTTTATCACCAGCGCGAGCACGGCGCTGAATGCCGTGGTGGTGCCCCCGCTGACCTGACCGGCGGCCAATTGTTGAGCTGCCTGCCGGAAAGCCGGTGGAAGTGCCGTCAGGGCCGTGACGAAGCTGTTGCCGGCATTGCGCAGGTCGGCGGCGATGGTGTTTGCGTAGCCAATCTGGTTGGCGATGATCTGCTTCAGAATGGGAGCGGGGTCGGCCCACACCTGCTGGCCGAGGGCCGAAATGTTGTTGAACGATGTCGCGAGGACCTTCCCCCATTCGCTGATGGGATTGACCGACGCGGTCAACGTCGTCGCGAGGCTCGACACCGGGACCGCCGGCAGGTGCACCTGCTGCGGTGCCACCACTATCGGTGACAACGCAATGGCACTCGCTCCGATCAGCGCCACACCGCTGGTCATACCGGCCCGGACACACGTTTGCATAACTCCCCCTCAGTAATCGGTAACCTGCACCCGCAAATTACTTCACACCGATCACCGCGTGGGGCGAATTGCGCCAGGAATATTCGTTATTTCATATTGAAATTTATCAACAGAAAGTTAATCACCGAAAGTAATCAAATGCATAAAACTATTGCCGCAAAGATATTGCACTAACGAATATCAACCATCCTGAAAATCCGCGAGACGCCAGACCTCGGAACCGAGGATGCAGGCATGCCGAACCGGCCTCGAAACGCAAGCCCACCAGCCGCGGGTGGCGCTTGGGTGTGCCCCTTTTAGAGTCGGCCGGCCGCGAAATCAGCTGCCTGCGTGACCTTTCCGGACTGCACATAAGAACCGTGGGCACCGACGTCGAAGCCGCCGCCCACCCAGCAGATCGGGTCGCCTTCGGCGCACTGATCGATGGCATTGGCGACGTACTGCGGCGCCAACTCGGGCAGCGGTCCGCCTGCGAGCATGCCCGCGAAACCGGTCCGCGGCGCACCGAACAGCGCGGTGGCGGCGACCCGACTGGCAGTCTGCGGTGACGTCGAGTTGGTGGCCCCTTCGATGACGGCCGCCCCCTGCGAGTAGCCGCCGAGCACCATCTTGGTCTTCGGGCAGTTGGCCGCGGTGGACTCGATGACCGACCGCGCGGCGTCGATGCCGGCGGGGGTGCTGACGGCGAAGTCGTTGCTCGCCGGGTAGTCGACCGGCGTCGCTTCAACGGTGCGCGGCGCCACCCGGGCACGCAGGTCCTCGACAAAGGGACGACCGACACTGCCCAGGCCCGGCGGCTCGGTGGTGCCGCGAGCGAACACGACCTGGACGTCGGGGCACGGTGCGGCGATTGCGGCTGGTGCGTAGGTCGGGATGACGGGGGCCAAGGCGGCGACGGCGGAGAGCAACGCGAGCTTGCGGGTCATACCGACCGATCGTAGGACGGCGGCGCAGCTTCGCAATGGGTTTGGTCCGTCATCAGAGTGGCCGCGAGGTGATCTCCAGCCAGGCTTGGAATTCCATCTTTACGCGGCGCCGTTCCATCCGCCGGGCATGCGAGCGTTCCATGGCCAGCCGCAGTCCCTTCGGCGGGGCCGAAGTGCCGGTCCGGTAAACCGTTGGTGCCGAACGGGTTCCATGAGCTTTCGATAACGGCGGCGCCGCTTTTCGATCCGGCAACCGAGCGAGGTGGGCGCGGCGCAGGTGGGTCGCCGTCACCTCGCACGCGGCGCCAACGAGTAGCACCAACACTGCCGCCACTTCGTACTCTGCGTACATCATGATGGCGCCTTCTCTCCCGTGCTCACCGCACCGGCGCACGGCCTGGGCCTTCGTCGGCTGAGAATATGAACTGTTGACGCTCTCTACGATTGTCCGTCAAACCGCACCGCGATATAGGCCGAAGAGCGATCTTTAGTGCGAGATGGATCGAGTTCTAGCGCAACCCACCAGTGAGGGGCGATCAGTGATCAACGTGCCGACCGTCGGTTCGCAGCGAGCACGCTGTCGACGCCCCGCGGCCCGGTCAGCGACCCGCTACCAATCGTTGGTCAGCAACTGCAGCGGGTCCGGCCAGAATCAGGCCATGGCCGAGGGAGATTCGAAGGCGCAAGTCGAACCGAGCCTGGCGTTTGATGACTTCGGCCCCCGCAATCTGCAAGGCACCGGCGATGGTGCAACGGCCGGATTCGACGGCTGTGATCCGGCCCTGCTGAACGACGAGAACGACTAAGTCCATGTCGAAGCAGACGGTCAATTCCACCTCGACGGTGCCGGCCGACCTGCCATTGACGAACACCTCCACGGTCCAAGGGTGGCTGAACTCGATCTTGTGCGTCGCCAGCTTCACGGTCTCCCGGGCCGCCGAATTGTCGCGCGTACGGCGGGCGGCCGCCACGAGCTCGTCGAACTTCTTCCATCCTTCGACGGCCAGATCGAGCAGGCTCAGCGAGAGTTGTTCATCAGTCTGTCTGGCCACCTCGCCCTCGACGAGCGGTGTCACCCCAGGGAACCGCGCAACGAGGTTGTTGACGGTGCCGCTCTGGTGCAGCGAGTCGGTCAGCGCCCGAGTCGGTTCGACCGCCGCATCGCAATACAGGAGGTCTCGAACGGTCACCGTCTCAGTCAACTCGGATGCGATCATCATCCACCTCTCTCAAAGTCACGACATCAGGCTTGGAATGCACCGCCACGTGCACGGCGTACGTCGCCTCGCCGGCTGCCGGCGTCTCACGCAACGTGACAGCCGCGGGGCCACCGAGCCGCGTGATTACTCGGACCTGCGGGGTGCGAAGTGCACGGCGACCGACGTGAACGGCCGCAGCCAGCAGGAGCACCGCGATAACGGCGGCGACCAGGACGAGCGGCCACCATTTGTGCGGCGGCGGTGGCGGGATGATGGGAGGCGGTGGCGCCGTCGGCGTCGTAACGGGTGGCGGCACCGGCAGACCTACGGTCACAATGGCGAAATCCCCAGTGTCCCAAGCCGATCCATCCGCGCACGAGGCACGCACTGTGTGACTGCCCACTGCGGCATCGGATGGGACGGCAAACCATGTCGCGAAGTGGCCGTTCCCGTCGAGCGCTACCTCAAATCGGGGCGGGGCACCATCCCACGACAGCGTCACCGTCCGCTCGTGGTCGGCACAGAGGAACTGCGAGCCGACGATGTGCACCGCATCTCCCCCATGCCCTTGCGTGGGGTCGAGCGCGATCGACGCCACCGCGGCTCCCTGGTTCGTCACTGGGCTGACGACAGTGAACTGCTCACTGGCCGCGACGTCGGGATCGTCGGCGCAGGCGGCCAGCACCGTGTACTCGCCAACGGGCGCTGTCGCGGGAACGGTGAACGGGACACGGAAACTGAAGGGCGAGGCCTTGGTCGACGGAGACTTGTCCCCGTCCCAGAACAACAGCACGTCGCCGCTGTCCGGACAGGCAAAACCTGTACCCGTCGCCGTCACTTGCGATCCCGCCGTTCCCTTCGGGGTGCTCAAAGTCAAAGTGGGCTTCGGGGTTTCGACCACTGCGAAGGGCGCAGATGCCGCCACTGGCAATTTGCGCAGGGAGCCGCATACCGCGGTGACGGTGTGTCCGGTTGCCGGGCCATCCGGAACGGTGAACGCCAGACTGCCGACGGCGGGGTCTACGGCCTTGACAGTCAAAGGCTGGCCGTCCCACTGGAGACGCGGGGCGTCGAGGCACCGCCCGAAGCCTTTGGGGGTAGCCGTCACCTGCGAGCCGGCGGGCCCTTTGCCGGGATCCAGTGTGAGGGTTGGCTTCTCGGTCACATCGATCGTGAACGACGCCGGAGCCACCGTGCGGGCCCCATCCAGGAGTCTGCACACAGCGGTCACCCGGTGCGCACCGGCCGGACTGTCCGGCACCGTAAACGTCAGATCGCTACCGGCGGACAGTGGCCCGCCATCCCAGAGCAGGTGTGGGGAGTCCAGGCAGTAATCGAAGCCTGTGATGGTGGCCGTGACCTGAGTTCCCGAGCCGCCGTGCGATGGCGCAAGCGTGAGGGTGGCTGAGTCGGCGGCCGGTGCGGGTGCCGCGATCACCGGAGGTAACGCCTTCAGCGCGGGCGAAGCGGTCGTTGTGGGCGCGGTCGACGTCGTCGGTGTCGACCCCGTATCGGCGAACACCACGCCGGCGCCCCCGAACAGGATCGTCAACGAGATCGCGCAGCCGAGGGCCGGCACACCCGCATAGCGGCGAGGAAGTAGCGCACCCATGGCGGCCCACCTCCTCTCACGAGGAAGCATCACGCGACGGCGCACAACCATCACGAGTACCGCGCTACTCGTTTCTGCGGTAGGTCGCTCAGGGAGGTGGAGTGATGCACCCAGGGCAGGCAACGTGTTTGTGCCCCCAGTCGGACTCGAACCGACACTTGGCGGATTTTAAGTCCGCTGCCTCTGCCAATTGGGCTATGGGGGCGGGCACCGACTCAACCGGCGCCGCCATGACGGTAGCGCCCGCCAGTCCGACCGTACGCAGCGGTCCGGCCGAGATCGCGAGATCAACCGAACGTTGAATTTCGCGAGAACACTCGTCTACGAGTTGAGGCCCGCTGATTTCGGTGCTTCACTGGGCAGATGGCGACTTCGCCGACCACACCGAACAGCCAGCCCGTCGCGCCCGATGCACACGACGCCGGTGACAGCCTGGCTGAGCGGATCAACGCGCTCTTCGATGCCCATCGGCGCCCCGATGGCCGGATGTGGACCAACGAGGAAGTCGCGACCGCCCTCAAGAAGGCCCATCCCGACATCAAGGTCGGCGGTGCTTATCTGTCCGCGCTGCGGACCGGCAAGCGGGCGCGCCCGGGCATCGACCTGCTCGGTGCGCTGGCCGACTTCTTTCAGGTGCCGTTGTCGACCATCACCGATCCGGCGCGGTCGCATTCACTCGACGAGCGGCTCGGCGCACTCGATGAATCCGTCCGCGACGACGTCGAACTGATTGCGTTGCGTGCCATCGGCCTCAACAAGGAGAGCCTGGAAACCGTTGCCGCCGTGCTGGATCACGTGCGCGCGCTGCAAGGCCTGCCGACCATCGCCCCCGCGAAAGCCGAACGGTAGTCATGGACGCGTCGTGTGACGCAGCATCAGTTCTGCGATCGACGCGCGAGCTCAAGGCGATTCACCGTGACTGCACACGCAAGCTGGTGGATTTGGGGCTGGACAAGCTCACCACGGTCGATGACATCCGCGCGATCGCCAGCATGATCAGCGGGCGTGACATCCAGCTGCTGCCGTATCGCTTGTCGGGAAGCGGTGTGCACGGCATGTTGGTGCGGACGGGTCCCACCGACTACGTGGTCTTCGACAGCGAGACCACCACGATGCACCGCGAGCACATCATCCTGCACGAGCTCAGCCACGTGCTGTGCGGCCACTCGGCTGCCGGCCAAACCGGCCCGGCCGAAGTGCTGCGCCGGGAGAACTACATGGACCGCCAGGAGATCGAGGCCGAAACACTCGCCTCCATCATGGGGCAACGGGTCAGACGCGGTGCGCCGCAAACCGTCTCGCTATCAAACGCCAACTTGGGTCGCATACTCGCGTCGCTGAGACTCGAGGTCAATCCGGCGACCCCGTGATGTCTTCGGTGGCCCAGATGCTCGAGAACACGGCCTTCAGTTATGCGGTCTCCGCAGCGTTCATGTGGGGCGCCGTCATCGTGGTGGCCCTGGCCATCAGCCGGTCCCCCGTGCGGCCGCCCGCGTCGATCGCGCTGCTGATGTCGTTCCTGTTCAAAGGAATTGCGGTCACGCTGTCCATTCCGAGCGTATCGGCATGGCTGGACCGCGCGATCGGGGTGCACAACATCTGCCGGCTCATCCTGAGCCTGACCGGGGGCATGGCCTGGACTGCGTGCGTTCTCGCCGTCATCACCTTCTGGGGCGAGTCCGGCCGACGCGCGTATCGCCAATTGCGCTTGTGGATCGTTCTGGCCTGCCTGGCCGCCGTGGCGCTGATCGTCTGCTGGATCGCCGCGCCGGAGGCCGAACTCCCCGTCGATTTCTACGCCGCGCACGGCGGCGAACCCGTCTGGGTCACCTACATGCTGCTGTACCTGGGCACGTATGCCCTTGGCGCAGTGATCATTATCGTGCGGTGCCTGCAGTACGCCCGCTACCACGAGGTGGCCTGGCTGCGGCGCAGTCTGCTGCTCACCGCCGCCGGCGCCGCCTTGTGTCTGGTCTTCTGCCTGCTGCGCGCGGACTCGGCCATCTACGGCCTGCTCACCAACCGCAGCATGTCCTGGCAGCACCTGGCACCATTCGTCGCCGCGGTGGGGCAGGTACTGATCGTCATAGGTCTTGCGGGACCGTCCTTTTCCCAGCTCGCCCGCGCAGCAGCCCGCCGCGTGCGGATCTACCGATGGCACCGGCAACTGGGGCCGCTGTGGACCGCACTCTACGAAGGCAATTCGCACATCGCTCTCGCGCCGCCCCGGGCCCCGATCGGCGACCACGATTATCGGCTGTACCGCCGCATCGTCGAGATCCGCGACGGGCTCAGCGCCATTCGCCCGTATGTGTGCGATGACCCGGCAAAAACCTCAGCGGCGCAACAAATCCGCAGCGCCATTCAGCATCAGCGCGCACGGCAGCTTCCGGCCGGCGATTCGCATGGCCAGATCGCCGGCGAACCGTGGGGAACCGAGCAGACCAACGAACTCAGCTGGCTCCTCGAGGTGTCCCGCGAGCTGAGGACACCGGCGATCTCGCGGCGGTGAATCAGCCAACGGCACTGAGCTTCTCGATGTCCGGGAACTCTGCCAGCCGGAAGAATGCCTCGGCCCGGTCCAGAATGCGGTCACGCATCGCGATGGTCTGACCGTGGTCGGCGCCCTCGAGCAGCGTGAAATACGCGCGTGGCATCACTGCCGCCGCATGGCGGGAATCGGCCAACCGCAACATGTCTCGGGAACCGGCGAATAAGAGGGACGGCGTCTGGACCTGCGCCAGCACATCCTCGGCGACACCGGGTTCGGCATCCCACTGCCGCATCAAGGCGACCAGACCCCGGGCGCCGAGGGCGTCGACCGTGGCGCGAAATCCCGAGCCCATGGTGGTGCCACGATGCTCCTGCCAGCCCTGCACGAATCCCTCGATGCCCCATTCCTCCGTCACCGCAATGGCATCGGGGAACATCACCACGTTGACCGCACCGCGTTGCGGCCGGGACGACGAGCCGGCGACCACCAGGGACGCGAGCCGTTCCGGCGCGACCGCCGCCAGGGTCAAGCCGATGCGACCTCCCAGCGAGTACCCCAGGTAATGCGTCTGGGCGATCCCGAGGTGGTCGAGCAGCGCGCACACGTCGCGCACCGACGCCTGAATGTCGTACCCGGCGGCATGTTCGGGCTTATCGCTGCGCCCATGGCCACGCACATCGATGGTGATGACCCGGTAGCGCTGCGCCAACTGCGCCACATAACCATGCTTGGACCACACTTTCGACGACTGCAACGACCCGTGTACGAGCAGCACATCACCGCATACCGCACCCGGACGTCGCCGACCCCAGGTCTGATACGCAACTCGGGCACCATCGGGACCATAGCGCCGCAGGAAACCTGTTTCAGTGGCCGTCATTTCGACGGGAACGGCTGTGGATGTGAGCGTGGACATGAGTGAGGGCGCCTTCCCAACACAGTGAGCACTGCCGGACGTAACCGCGCGCGACGCTGCGCATCACTCAACTGACCGTTACCAGATTGAGTAATAAATCAACTGTCCGTTGAAATCTCTCTGGCGTCAAGTCGAGAGCCCCAGAAAGTGGCAACTCAGAACGTGGCCCGAGCGCCGGCACTCACCACACCGAGGACTTCGGACGCCTGCAGAGGCGGGCTGAGGAAGAATCCCTGCAGCACATCGCACCCGAAATCCCGTAACTGCGCGGCTGATTCAGCGCTCTCGATGCCCTCGGCGACGATCCCGAAACCGAGCCGGTGCGCGAGGTCGATGATGGTGCGCACCACCAGCGCGGCGCGATCGTCGACCGTGACCCGCGCGATGAAGTCGTGGTCCAGCTTGATCTCGTCGATCGGCAGGTCGGAGAGATAGGTGAGTGCGGAGTACCCGGTGCCGAAATCGTCGAGGGCGATCCTGATGCCGCGGTCGAGCAGGCCCGTCAGCACCGTCCGGGTGTCTTCCATATTGTCGACGAACAGGTCTTCGGTGATCTCGACCGAGAGCGCCGACGGCGGCAAACCGCGGTCGTTCAGCGCCTGACACAGGTGGTCGGGCAGGTTCAGATCGCTCAGCAACGGCGCGAAAAGGTTAACGGCCACAGGCACTTCCGCTCCGGCGGCGTACCACCGCAGCGCATCGTCGAGTGCCATGTTGACGACCAGACCCGTGGCCTGTTCCATCAGGCCGTGCTCGCGCACCAACGGCAGGAAATCAGCGGGCCGCAACAAACCGCGGTCCAGATGACGCCACCGCAACAACGCCTCCACCCCGACGACGGCGGCCGTGTGCGCGTCGAATTTGGGCTGATAGACCAGCGAGAGTTCATCTCGGTCGATCGCCTGACGAAGGTCCATGAGGAGTTCAGAGATGGCTTGCTCACCCCCGCCCCGCATCGAAGCACGCGATCACATCAGGCTGTGTCGCTTGAGGCAATCCTGACCCAATGTCTCGCGCTGGTCAATCATTACGCTCTCGGTCAAGCAGGCCGCGCCGCCTCGCGCCACCGGCCCTGACGTGTAGTTGTTCGGCCTGACCGCCGTGCACGTCCCAGCTATTCGGCCCGACGGAGCAGCAGCGACCGTTCCGCCTCATTGGTGCTGAGTTCGGCGGCGCGCGTGAACGCTGCCGACGCCTCGGCGGTTCGGCCCAAGCGCTCCAACAGATCTCCGCGCACCGCGTGCGGCAGCGGCGATCGGGGCAGCGGATCAGGCCCGAGCGCATCGAGCACCGCCAGCCCCGCCGCTGCCCCGTAGGCCCGCCCATGTGCCACCGCTCGGTTCACCTCGATCACGGGTCCCGGGGCGGCGACCGCCAGCACGTCGTACAGGTCCGCGATCCGCTGCCAATCGGTGTCCTCAACCCGGATCGCGCGCGCATGACACGCAGCGATGGCCGCCTGCAAGAAGTAGGTCCCGACGGGCGCACCCGCCTCGGCGAGCTGCTCGGCGCGGGCCAGCACCTGCAGCCCACGGCGGCGGAGCAGGTGGTCCCACCGGGCCCGGTCCTGATCGTCCAGCAGCACGGGCGCACCGTCACGGTCCACACGGGCGGGAATCCGCGATGCCTGAAGTTCGACAAGCGCTTGCAGCCCAAGCGAATCCGGGATGTCCGGCACCATGGCGGCCACCATGCGAGCCAGCCGGACGGCTTCGAAACAGAGGTCAGGGCGCGTCCAGTCAGCGCCGGCGGTCGCTACATATCCCTCGTTGAAGGTGAGGTAGATGGCGGCCAGCACGTCATCGAGACGGGCGACGCGCTCGGCCCCCACCGGCAGCTCCATGTCCGCACCGACGAGGGTCTTCTTCGCGCGGCTGATCCGTTGTGCCATCGTCGGTTCCGGCACCAGGAAGGCACGCGCGATCTCGGCGGTACTGAGCCCCGACACCAGCCGCAGCGTCAATGCCGCACGCGACGCCGGGGCCAGGCTCGGGTGACACGTCAGGAACATCAGCCGGAGCACGTCGTCCTCGATGAAGTCGACCTGCCCTGCGAAATCGGGCATGTCGACCTCCTCCAGGCGGTGTCCGATCTCCTCGGCCTTGCGGCGCAGCGTCTCAGCGCGACGGATGTGGTCGATCGCGCGGCGCTTCGCCGCCGTCATGAGCCATGCGGCGGGGTTGGAGGGAATCCCACTCGCGGGCCATTCCTCCAGCGCCGCGACGAGCGCGTCCTGCGCGGCGTCCTCCGCGAGCTCGATGTCGCGGGTCATGCGGGCCAGCGCCGCCACGAGGCGCGCCGATTCGGCGCGCCAGGCGGCGGTCACTGCCTCGGCGCCGGCCAAGCCGGCACCTCCGGTATCGGTCACCGCAAGATCAAGCACCCGGTTCCGGCGCGGTGGCGGGACATCCGGTGCCCTCGGGGCCTTCGATCAGGTGCAACTCGATGCGGCCTTCCCACTCAGGCCAGTGCTCCCGATGCAGCTCGGTAAAGGACCGCGCGCCCTCGACGGCCTCGGCGTGGTCGCGGTACTCCAGCATGGCGTACCCGCCGATGATCTCCTTGCCCTCGGTGAATGGCCCATCGGTCGTGCTCAGCTGGCCGGACCGGACCTGGTAGCCGATGCGGTTCTCCCCCTGCCCCAGACCGCCACCGTCGAGATAGATGCCGTTGGCCGCGTTGTTGCCGACGTAGCCTTCCATCGCATCCATCAGTGCCTGCGGGGGCGGACCCTGGTTGGGATCCATGATGACCAAACCCATGTAGCGCATTGCCTGACCTTTCGTCGTTGTGTCAATCCTTCACACACACGTCGAACGGGTGGGGCGGATTTCGACACGACTCGAGAAAAAGATTTTGGCGACACAACGTCCGCCTGAGAGCGTCGCTGAGGATATATAGGCTCAGCGACGCTCTCAGAGTCAGCGCCGAACGGCGACAGCCTTGGTCAGGCCACGGGAACGACGGCCTGGCGCACCGGCTCGCTGCGGTAGCGCGAGGACGGACCGTCGATCCGGAACAGCCGCCACAGCACCTTGGCAACCGGGTTCATCAGGCCGGCGTCCTCGGCGAGCATGCGCACATCGCCGTAGAACTCGCGCAGCATCGTCCTGGATTCGGGCGCGCGCCAGAAGATCTCTTTCTTCACTGACTTGGGGATGTCGAATTCACGCCAGAAGACGCGGGGCGGCTTGGCGATGAGCGAGGCCGCGACCCGGAAGCCCAGCGGATAGAAGAGCGACAGCACGAAGCGGTTGAACGGCCGCATCTCCGGGATCCGCCGGCGCAGGAACTCGTGGGCGAACGAGATGTGCCGCGCTTCCTCGGCGACGTGGATCGCCATGACGCGCTCCATGATCGGGTGTATCGAACTGCCTTCGCGCAGAATGGATTTCTGCATGTGGTCGATGGGCTCCTCGCCGCAGAGCACCATCATGAAGAAGAACGCCGGCATCGGGCTCGCGAACAGCGGGAAGAGCCAGTTGATCCATTTGACCCAGCGCGGCAGGCCCGGGACGTCCACGCCGACGTGATTCACCATCTCCTGGAACATCAGGGTGTGGTTGCCCTCTTCGATCGCTTCATGCAGGCAGTAGCGGTACTCGGGGCTGCCGTTGGGCACCCAGAACGTGTAGCTGAGGAGCCCGCGGATCAGCATGCTCTCGAACTGCTGGCCGGCCTTGGCGACGTTGGCCTGGCGCCACATGCCGATCGCGATCTGCTTGTCCAGCGGCTGCGCCTGATACCACGCGCTCATACCGATGGGGTCGCTCTTGGCCAGCACCCAGCGCGGATCGTTCTCGGCCACCCGGAACTCGGGCGAATCCCACGAAACGTCCAGATAGGGATTGAAGTTTCGGCGCACCGAACCGGCCGACAGCGTCTCCAGGTTCGCGCAGTAGTCGACGTCATCACGTACGTCCATACCGGCGCGCCACCGGCCGATCATCTTCGTAGCTGCCATGACATCAACCTCCCACGCGAGCACCGTTGCCCGACCAGTTATATGGGACCTCCGGTCCCACATGATTGTCAAGGGTCGCTCCACCGCCGAGCGTGAAGAAGATCGTCAATCGTGACCATCGAGTCCACGTTCGGCTAGCGGTCTCCCAAACCGAGATGCTGCCGGACCGCGCCGGTCTGGACGGCGTGCCACCCGAGGCGCGTCAAACCGACGTCGAAGCTGGAATGGCTCGACGGGACCAGGACCCGAAGCAGCAGACCCGAGCGTTCGAGCAACTGCATGGCCTCCGCGACGGCCCGCAGGTCGGGATTCTGGAAGACGTCACCGCGCGTGGAGACGCCCGCGGAGAACGCGCTACGGGGAGCGCGGGCGCCGGTGCGCAGCCATGACACGACGTCCGCCATCGCCGCCCGCTCACTGTCGAACGACGACTGCCCGAACATCGGCAAGATGGCGGCCGCGAGCTCAGCAACGGGCGCGGAGATCCACCACGGCTGGTCGCTCGTCATGGCGGCAGTGAATCACGAATCGCGTGCCTGCGCGGGCACACCGCCGAACGCGAGCCGGGACTAGCCGACCGGCGAACGTCCCTTCGCGGCGCGCAGTGCCGCCGCCAGCAGGGCGTCACGGAACTGCGGGTGGGCGATCGCGGCCAGTGCCTCACCGCGCTCCCGGACGGTCCTGCCTTCCAGTTCCGCGGCGCCGTATTCGGTGACGATGACGTCGACCTGCTGCCGCGGCGTGGTGATCACGGCTCCGGGTCCGAACCACGGCACGATCCGCGACCGCAATTCGCCGTCTTTCACGAAAGTCGACGGCAGACAGATGAGCGAGCGGTCCGACAGCTCCAGCCCGGCCCCGGCCACGAAGTCCTCGGCGCCGCCGATCCCGCTGAACTGTCCCCCGTCGATGGTGTCGGCGATCACCTGTCCCTGAATGTCCACTGCGAGTGCGCCATTGATGGAGATCATGTCCGTGTTCGCGGCGATCACCTCCGGCGAGTTGACGATGTCGACGGGCAGGAACGCGACGTCTCGGTTGTCGTCGAGCCACGAATAGAGCTCCTGCGACCCGAACGCGAAAGTCGTGACGCTGACACCGTCGTACTGGCCCTTGCCGGTGTTGGTGATCTTGCCCGCGCGGTGCAGGTGCATGCAGCCGTCGGTGAACATCTCGGTGTGCAGGCCGTACCCGGTGCCGTCGCCCTCGGCCAGCAAGGTGGCAATCTGGTTGGGAATTGCGCCGATTCCGGTCTGCAGCGTCGCCCCGGAACCGATGAAGCCGACTGCGTGCCGCGCGATCGACCGCTCGACCTCGGTCGGCGGCACATCGCCGCCGGGCAGGGCCAGCGGCCCGTCGGTCGAGCGCACGAGGATGTCGATCTCGTCGACGTGCAGGGCGTGCCGCCGCGAGCCGTACCCGAAAGTCCTTGGGTAGGAGTCGGATACCTCGACGATGAGGAGGCGCTCCGGATCCGCCCCGGCCCGGCGCAACTCGCCGACCGTCCCGCCGGCATGCAGCGACAGCGAGCACCAGCCGTCGGCATCGGGTGGTGTGGCGACGGTCGTCATCACCCGCGGTGCCTGCCGTTCCAGCAGTGGCGCGAACCGGCGGAAGTCCGCAGCGGCGAACTCGATGTCGGCGCCCATGTCCCGCAGCGCCCGCTCGATCGGCCCGTAGAAGCCGGAGACGTAGTGCACGCCCGGCCGCGAAAACAGTTCGGTCCCAACGGCCAGCAGCGCCCCGAACACCCGCAGATTCGACCAGTCCTGGCGTGCACCGAGCGCCCTCAGTAGCGCCGGAGGCTGGCCCGGGCCGAGCGTGATGCCCAGGGTGTCGACAGGCCCCAGCCGGGCAGCAGCCTGCTCGGCACTGAGTTCGGTTGGCATTGCCGCCCTAGACGTCCATCTCGATCAGCACGCGGCGCAGCAGCTTGCCGGTGGTGTTGCGCGGCAGCTCGTCGATGAACACCACGTCGCGCGGCACCTTGTGCCGAGCCAGGTTGTTCTTGACGAACGCCTTGATCTCATCGGCGTCCTGCGCAGCGCCCGGTTTTGAAACGATGAAGGCCCGCAACCGCTTTCCCCACTCGACGTCGTCGACCCCGACGACGGCCGCGTCGAAGATGTCGTCGCGCTCGGCCAGTAGTTCCTCGACTTCCTGCGGGAACACGTTCTCGCCGCCGGAGACGATCATGTCGTCGTCACGGCCGTCGACGAACAACAGCCCGTGGTCATCGAAGTGCCCCATGTCGCCGCTGGACATGTAACCGTCGATGATCTGCTTTGACCGGCCATCGGTATATCCGGCAAATGGGGCGCCATTACGGACGAAGATGCGGCCGCGCTTGTTGTTGCCGGTGATGCGCTTGTCGTTTTCGTCGTACAGCACCACCTCACACGTCACCGGCGCCCGTCCCGCGGTACCCGGGGCGAGCCGCAGTTCGGCCGGGGTGGCGACGCTCGCGATGGCGCATTCGGTTGAGCCGTACAGGTTGTGGAGCACATCGCCGAAGGTGTCCTGCACCCGGTTGGACAGTTCGGGGCTCAATGCCGACCCGGCGATCAGGATCGTTTTCAGCGACGAGGTGTCGTACTTGCCGATGACCTCGGGCCCCAGTTCGACGATCCGGTGCAGCATCGTGGGCACCGCGACGAGCATGTCGGCCTTGTGCTCGGCGATGAGCTGCAGGGTCCGCTCGGCGTTGAACCGGCGGGCGGTCACCACCTTGTTGCCCAACGCCGCGCCGACGGTGTAGGTCGCCCACCCGGTGCTGTGGAAGATCGGCGAGACGATCACCATGGTTCCCTTGCGCGGGAACGGAATTCGGTCGATGATCTGTGCCGTCGCCAACGGCGACACCGAGCTTCGCGGTGCACCCTTCGGCAGGCCCGTCGTCCCGCTGGTGAGGATGACGGAGCCACCCGCCTTGCTCGGCGGGGGCAGCGGTTCGGTGGAGTTGGCCGCGACGATCGCGTCGAGGGTCTGCGCCGACGCGGGCACGTCATGGCCCTCGTCCACCCAGGTCAACACGCGCGGCATGTCCGCCGGCAGCGCGTCGAGCAGGCCGAGGAACTCACTGTCATGCAGGACCACCTTGACGCCCTCGCGCTCACAGACCTGGGCGAACTGCGGCTTGGCGAAGCCGGTGTTCATCAGCACCAGCCGGGCCCCGAGCTTGCCGCACGCCACCATGGCCAGGATCAGGCCACGATGGTCGCGGCACAGCAGGCCGACCACGGAGCCTTCCGTCACGCCCAGGCTCTGCAGGCCGCGCGCGAGCGCCCAGGACTGATCGTTCACCTGCCGGTAGGTCAGCGTGCCACGTTCATCCACCAATGCCGGCAGACCCGCGTACTTACGTCCACCCTGAATGGCCATGGTCGCCTGCGGGCCGAATATCGGCGCATTCTTCGCGGTCTCGATCATGGCCCCGGGGTTGGCGAGGTCCAGGAAGCCGGTCTCGAACAGCCTGCGTACCGCGGTTGCGGATTCCGCTATGCGGCCCAGCTTCTGCTGCACTCCACCGACGACGTCCAACACCACATGCCTCCCGAGGTTTGAGGGGTGATCGGCCCCACACGCATGGCACGTTAGCCGGTTGTGCGCTCACGCGACATCAACTGCTTTCGACTCCCACCGGCCGGGCTGCCCGTAAATGCCCTGGCACCACCCGCTCGCGCTGTGCAAAACATCACATGACCAGGCATTTGTCGCGCCGCGCGCATCCTGGCCCCGGCGCTCGAAGCGGAAATCCGTAAAGGAAGCCGGGCAGGCCGTAAAGAAGGCGTCAAGATCGCCGGAAGCCCTCTCCCACGGGTCGATGCTGGCGAGGTCGCCGAGGGCCGGTGACCCGTTTACGTGTGGGAGAACCCATGTCTGTAGTGGTGTTCGTGGTGCTGACAGTGGCGATCTTCGCCCTGCTCGGCGTAATCCAGAAGGCGGTGGAACGCCTGTGAACTACGCCAACGCCATCGGCCTGGTGCTGTGTCTGGTCATCGCACTGTTCCTGGTCGCCGCACTGCTGTTTCCGGAGCGGTTCTAGTGAGCCCCACCGCCGCGGGAATCGCGTTCCTGCTCTCGTTGATCGTTGCGCTCGCCGCCGTCCATGTGCCGTTGGGCGACTACATGTTCCGCGTGTACACGTCCGAAAAGCACTCGCGTGCAGAACGTCTCATTTACAAGGTGATCGGCGCCGACCCGGAGGCCGAGCAGAACTGGGGCGCGTACGCCCGTAGCGCGCTCGCGTTCTCGGCCGTCTCACTGCTGTTCCTCTTCTCCTTCCAGCTGGTGCAGGGTGTACTGCCGCTGCACCTGCACGATCCGG
The DNA here is from genome assembly GCF_000686745.1 of Mycobacterium sp. UNC410CL29Cvi84. Classification (NCBI taxonomy): domain Bacteria; kingdom Bacillati; phylum Actinomycetota; class Actinomycetes; order Mycobacteriales; family Mycobacteriaceae; genus Mycobacterium; species Mycobacterium sp. UNC410CL29Cvi84. Next base: position 223,096 of record NZ_KK366011.1, on the reverse strand, counting down.
CCACCCCGATGACGGCCGACCTGGCGTGGAACACCGCCGTCAGCTTCGTCACCAACACCAACTGGCAGGCCTACTCGGGTGAGACCACCCAGGGCCACCTGGTGCAGATGGCCGGTCTGTCGGTGCAGAACTTCGTGTCGGCTGCGGTCGGCATGGCCGTCGCGGTCGCACTAGTGCGCGGGTTCGCCCGCCGGCACGCCACCGAACTGGGCAACTTCTGGGTCGACCTGGTGCGCGGCACCATTCGAATCCTGTTGCCGGTGGCCGTCATTGCCGCGCTGATCCTCATCGCCGGCGGGGCCATCCAGAACTTCCACCTGCACGACCAGGTAGCAAGCACCCTGGCCGGTGCGCAGCAGACCCTCACCGGTGGTCCGGTGGCCAGCCAGGAAGTGATCAAGGAGCTGGGTACCAACGGTGGCGGTTTCTTCAACTCCAACTCGGCCCACCCGTTCGAGAACCCGACGGCCTGGACCGACTGGGTGGAGATCTTTCTGTTGCTGGTGATCTCGTTCTCGCTGCCGCGCACGTTCGGCCGCATGGTCGACAGCCGCAAGCAGGGATACGCGATCGTCGCCGTCATGGCGGTCCTGGCAATCATCAGCACCAGCCTCATGCTGGTGTTCCAGAACCAGCACCACGGCACCGTGCCCACCGCCATCGGCGCATCGATGGAAGGCGTGGAACAGCGCTTCGGCGTGGCCAATTCGGCAGTGTTCGCCAGCGCCACCACCCTGACCTCCACCGGTGCGGTGAACTCGTTCCACGACTCGTACACGTCCCTCGGCGGCCTGATGACGATGTTCAACATGCAGCTCGGTGAGGTCGCGCCGGGCGGTACCGGCTCCGGCCTGTACGGCATGCTGATCCTCGCGGTGATCACGGTGTTCGTGGCCGGCCTGATGGTCGGGCGCACACCGGAATACCTGGGCAAGAAGATCACCCCGCGGGAGATCAAGCTGGCCGCAAGCTATTTCCTCGTCACGCCGCTGATCGTCTTGACCGGCACCGCATTTGCGATGGCCCTCCCGGGTGAGCGCGCGGCGATGCTGAACTCGGGCCCGCACGGCCTGTCCGAAGTGCTGTACGCCTTCACCTCGGCGGCCAACAACAACGGCTCGGCGTTCGCGGGTCTGTCGGTCAATACCGTCTGGTACAACACGGCTTTGGGCCTGGCGATGCTCTTCGGCCGCTTCCTGCCGATGATCCTGGTGCTCGCTCTCGCCGGTTCACTGGCCAAACAGGGCAGCACGCCCCCGTCGATCGGCACGCTGCCGACGCACCGTCCGCAGTTCGTCGGCATGGTCGCCGGCGTGACGCTGATCCTCGTCGCCCTGACCTTCCTGCCGGCGCTGGCGCTCGGCCCCCTTGCTGAAGGAATCCACTGATGTCCGATACCGCTGTAAAGGGCGGCCTGCTCGACCCGAAGATGCTGTGGAAGTCCATGCCGGACGCCCTGCGCAAGCTGGACCCCCGCACCCTGTGGCGCAACCCGGTGATGTTCATCGTCGAGGTCGGCGCCGTCTGGTCGACGGTCCTGGCCGTGCTGAACTCCAGCTGGTTCGCCTGGCTGATCGTGTTCTGGCTCTGGCTGACAGTCGTTTTCGCCAACCTCGCCGAAGCCGTCGCCGAGGGACGCGGCAAGGCCCAGGCCGCCAGCCTGCGAAAAACCAAGTCCGACACCATGGCCCGCAAGCTGGTCGGGTGGGCGCCGGGCGGTGCCGGTACCGAAGAGGAGATCGCCGCTCCCCTGCTGCAGCAGGGCGACATCGTCGTCGTCGAGGCCGGTCAGGTCATCCCCGGTGACGGTGACGTCGTGGAAGGCATTGCCTCCGTGGACGAGTCGGCGATCACCGGCGAATCGGCGCCCGTCATCCGGGAGTCCGGCGGCGACCGGTCAGCTGTCACGGGCGGCACCACGGTGCTGTCCGACCGCATCGTCGTGCAGATCACCCAGAAGCCGGGCGAAAGCTTCGTCGACCGCATGATCGCTCTGGTCGAGGGCGCCAACCGCCAGAAGACCCCCAACGAGATCGCACTCAACATCCTGCTGGCCGCGCTGACGATCATCTTCGTGTTCGCCGTCGCGACGCTGCAGCCGCTGGCCATCTACTCGAAGGCCAACAACCCGGGCGTGCCCGACACCGAGGCGCTCGACGGCTTCGGCGTCACCGGCATCGTGATGGTCTCACTGCTGGTCTGTTTGATCCCCACCACGATCGGCGCACTGCTGTCGGCGATCGGCATCGCCGGCATGGACCGGCTCGTGCAGCGCAACGTGCTCGCCATGTCGGGTCGGGCCGTGGAAGCCGCCGGTGACGTCAACACCCTGCTGCTCGACAAGACCGGCACCATCACGCTCGGCAACCGGCAGGCCGCGGGCTTCATCCCGGTGCCCGGTATCACCGACGAGCAGCTCGCCGACGCCGCGCAGCTGTCGAGCCTCGCCGACGAGACACCTGAGGGCCGCTCAATCGTGGTGTATGCCAAGGAGACCCACGGCTTGCGGGCGCGCACCCCGGGCGAGTTGACCGACGCCACGTGGGTCGAGTTCACCGCACTGACGCGCATGTCCGGTGTCGATCTGCACGACGGCCAGAAGCTGCGCAAGGGCGCGGCCAATTCCGTCGCGGAGTGGATTCGGGGTCAGGGCGGCACCGTGCCCATCGAATTGGGCGACATCGTCGACGGCATCTCCGCGGCCGGCGGCACCCCGCTGGTGGTCGGTCGCGTCCAGGACGACAAGGCCGAAGTGCTGGGCGTCATCCATCTCAAGGACGTCGTCAAGCAGGGTATGCGTGAGCGGTTCGACGAGATGCGCAAGATGGGCATCCGCACCGTCATGATCACCGGAGATAACCCGTTGACCGCCAAGGCGATTGCAGACGAGGCCGGGGTCGACGACTTCCTGGCCGAGGCCACGCCCGAGGACAAGCTGGCGCTGATCAAGAAGGAGCAGGCCGGCGGCAAGCTCGTCGCGATGACCGGCGACGGCACCAACGACGCCCCCGCGCTGGCCCAGGCTGACGTCGGCGTCGCGATGAACACCGGCACCTCGGCGGCCAAAGAGGCCGGAAACATGGTCGACCTCGACTCGGACCCGACCAAGCTCATCGAGATCGTCGAGATCGGCAAGCAGCTGCTCATCACCCGCGGCGCCTTGACCACGTTCTCCATCGCCAACGACATCGCGAAGTACTTCGCGATCATCCCGGCGATGTTCGTGGCCCTGTTCCCGGGGCTCGATCTGCTGAACATCATGCGGTTGCACAGCCCGCAGTCGGCGATCCTGTCGGCGGTGATCTTCAACGCCCTCGTCATCATCGCGCTGATCCCGCTGTCTCTGCGGGGTGTGAGGTACACGCCCAGCAGTGCGTCAAAGCTCTTGAGCCGCAACCTTTACGTCTATGGCCTGGGCGGCATCATCGCCCCGTTCATCGGCATCAAACTCATCGACCTGCTCATCCAGTTCATCCCGGGGATGTCTTAATCATGAACATCGGCAACCTGATTCGCGTACACAGTGCCGCCCTGCGCGCGCTGCTCGTCCTGACCGTCATCACCGGCCTGGCCTACCCGGTCCTCGTCTGGGCCATCGCCCAGCTGCCTGGACTCAAGGACAAGGCCGACGGCTCACTCGTCACGGTCAACGGCAAGGTCGTCGGCAGCTCCCTGATCGGCCAGCTGTTCACCGATGCCAAAGGCAATGCGCTGCCGCAGTATTTCCAGAGCCGGCCGTCCAACGCCGGCACCGGGTACGACCCGATGGCCAGCGGCGCGGGCAATCTCGGCCCCGAGAGCATCGTCGATGCGCCCAACAAGCCGAGCCTGCTGACCCAGGTGTGCACCCGCAGCTACGCCGTCGCCGAGGCCGAGGGCCTGGATCACGCGGCCGGCGCCCGCCCGTTCTGCACCGCCGACGGCGTGGGCGCGGTGCTGTCGGTGATCGGCCCGCGGGACGCCACCGGCAACGTCTCCCACCCCACCAAGGTGGTCAGCGTCAATCAGCCGTGCGCCACCACCAAGGTGCCCTTCCTGGCGACGTACGAGAGCGTGCGCGTCGAATGCGCCACGGACGGCGCGGATTACACCGCCGGGCAGATCGTCGCCATCCGCGGCGCTGCCCCGGCCGATCCGCAGGTGCCGGCCGATGCCGTCACCGCCAGCGGCAGTGGCCTGGACCCCGACATCTCGACCGACTACGCCGACCTGCAGGTGGACCGGGTCGCGAAGGCGCGACACCTTTCCGCCGACCAGGTCCGGGCGTTGGTGCGCGACAACACCGCCGGCCGCGCTCTGGGCTTCATGGGTGAGCCGCGGGTCAACGTCCTGCAGCTGAATCTCGCGTTGGACCAGAAGTACCCAGCCCGTATTGGATGATGGGAGACATGGGAACGCCGGACAAGCGGGGCGAGCTACGCATCTACCTGGGTGCGGCCCCTGGCGTGGGCAAGACCTTCTCGATGCTCGGCGAGGCGCATCGTCGCCTCGAACGTGGCACCGACGTCGTCGCGGCTGTGGTGGAAACGCACGGCCGCAAGAAGACGGCCGAGGCGATGGAGGGCATCGAACGGATCCCGCCGCGGTTCATCGACTACCGCGGCGGGACGTTCGCCGAGCTGGATGTCCCCGCCGTGCTGGCCCGCCACCCCGAGGTGGTGCTGGTCGACGAACTGGCGCACAGCAATACGCCCGGCAGCAAGAACGCCAAACGCTGGCAGGACGTCGAAGAGCTGCTCGACGCCGGCATCACCGTCATCTCCACCGTCAACGTCCAGCACCTGGAAAGCCTCAACGACGTCGTCGCCCAGATCACCGGCATCGAGCAACAGGAGACGGTGCCGGACTCCGTGGTGCGCAGCGCCGCCCAGATCGAACTGGTCGACATCACGCCGGAAGCCCTGCGCCGCAGGCTCTCCCATGGCAACGTGTACGCACCTGAACGCGTCGACGCAGCGCTGTCCAACTACTTCCGGCAGGGCAACCTCACCGCCCTGCGCGAGCTGGCACTGCTGTGGCTGGCCGACCAGGTCGACGCCGCGCTCGCGAAATACCGCGCCGAGCACAATATTTCGGACACCTGGGAGGCCCGCGAACGCGTCGTCGTGGCGGTCACCGGCGGCCCCGAATCCGAGACCCTGGTACGGCGCGCGTCGCGCATCGCCTCTAAATCCAGCGCCGAACTGATGGTGGTGCACGTCGTCCGCGGCGACGGCCTCACGGGCGTCTCCGCCCCGCAGATGGGCAAGGTGCGTGAGCTGACGGCCAGCCTCGGCGCCACGCTGCACACCGTCGTCGGCGGCAGTGACGGTGACGTCCCCAGTGCCCTATTGGATTTCGCGCGCGAGATGAACGCGACCCAGCTGGTGCTGGGCACGTCACGGCGGTCGCGGTGGGCCCGGCTGTTCGACGAGGGCATCGGCGCCAAGACCGTCCAGAACTCCGGCAAGATCGACGTGCACATGGTCACCCATGAGCAGTCCCAGCCCGGCTGGTCGTGGTCGACGGCGACCCGCGGGCAGCGGCACCTGGCGTCGTGGCTGGCCGCCATCGTTGTGCCCGCCGTCATCACCGCCGTCACCGCGCTGCTGGATCCGTTCCTGCACATCGGCGGCGAGAGCGCGGTGTTCTTCATCGGCGTGCTGGTTGTCGCGCTGCTCGGTGGCGTCGCCCCGGCCGCCCTGTCGGCCGTGCTGTCGGGCCTGCTGCTCAACTACTTCTTCGTCGCGCCGCGGTACAGCTTCACCATCGCCGACCCCGACAGCGCCCTGACCATCGTGGTGCTGCTGGCCGTCGCGGTCGCTGTCGCCGCGCTGGTCGACGGCGCCGCCAAACGGTCCCGGGAAGCCCGGCACGCGTCGCAGGAAGCCGAGCTGCTGGCCCTGTTCGCCGGCAGCGTGCTACGCGGCGCCGACCTGACCACGCTGCTCGAACGCGTCCGCGAGACGTATGCGCAGCGGGCCGTCAGCCTGCTGCACGAAGAGGACGGCATCGTCGCCTGCGTCGGCAAAGACCCCTGTGTGACAGTCGATTCCGCCGACACCGCCATCGAGGTCAGCGACGATGAATACTGGCTGCTGATGGCGGGCCGCAAGACCGAGGCCCGCGACCGCCGGGTGCTGGGCGCCGTCGCGCGGCAGGCGGCGGGACTGGTGCGCCAGCGCGCCCTGGCCGAGGAAGCCGGCCGCGCCGAAGCGCTGGCCAAGGCCGACGAGCTGCGCCGCTCCCTGCTGAGCGCCGTCAGCCACGATCTGCGCACCCCGCTGGCCGCGGCCAAGGCGGCGGTGTCGAGCCTGCGCAGCGAGGACGTCGGGTTCTCACCCGAGGACACCGCCGAACTGCTGGCCACCGTCGAGGAATCGGTCGACCAGCTGACCGCCTTGGTGGGCAATCTGCTCGACTCGTCGCGACTGGCCGCCGGGGTGGTGAAACCGGAGCTGCGGCGGGTGTACATGGAAGAGGTCGTGCAGCGGGCGCTGCTCGGAATCAGCCGTGGAGCAACCGGTTACGCGAACCGTGGGCTCGACCGGGTCAAGGTCGAAGTGGGCGACGCCGTCGCGCTCGCCGATGCGGGCCTGCTGGAGCGGGTGCTGGTCAACCTCATCGACAACGCGCTGCGGTACTCGGCGGGCAGCGTGGTGCGCGTGAATGCCGGACAGGTCGGCGAGCGGGTGCTCATCACCATCGTCGACGAGGGGCCCGGCATTCCGCGCGGCGCCGAGGAGGAACTGTTCGCGCCGTTCCAGCGGCTCGGCGATCATGACAACAGCACCGGTGTGGGACTTGGCCTTTCGGTGGCGCGAGGTTTTGTCGAAGCGATGGGTGGCACCATTTCTGCCACCGACACCCCCGGCGGCGGGCTGACCGTCGTGGTTGACCTGGCAGCCGCCGGAAAGGATCGGGCGTGACACGGGTTCTGGTCATCGACGACGAACCACAGATTCTGCGGGCCCTGCGCATCAACCTGTCGGTGCGCGGTTACGACGTCTCTGTCGCCGCCACCGGCGCCGAGGCGCTGAAGTCGGCCGCCGAGCACAAGCCCGACGTGGTGATCCTGGACCTCGGCCTGCCCGACATGTCCGGCATCGACGTACTGGCCGGGCTGCGCGGCTGGCTCACCGCGCCCGTCATCGTGCTGTCGGCGCGCACCGACTCGATGGACAAGGTCGAGGCCCTCGACGCGGGCGCCGACGACTACGTCACCAAACCGTTCGGCATGGACGAGTTCCTGGCCCGGCTCCGCGCCGCGGTGCGCCGTGGGGCGGCAGCGTCCGAGACCGACGAGCCCGTCGTCGAGACGTCTTCTTTCACGGTCGATCTGGCGGCCAAGCGGGTCACGCGCAGCGGCAACGAGGTGCACCTGACGCCCACCGAGTGGGGCATGTTGGAGATGCTGGTGCGCAACCGCGGCAAGCTCGTGGGCCGCGAGGAACTGCTCAAGGAAGTGTGGGGGCCGGCCTACGCCAAGGAGACCCACTACCTACGGGTGTATCTCGCGCAGCTGCGTCGCAAGCTCGAGGTCGACCCGTCACACCCCAAGCACCTGCTGACCGAAGCCGGGATGGGCTATCGCTTCCAGGAGTAGGTCAGCGTTTCACCGCTTGCAGGGTGTAGGTCATCGGCACCCGGTCACGCCCGTGGGCGAGCACGTACTCCTCCGCGAAATCAGGGCTGGGAATCATCGCCTCGCCCAACGGGTTCCATGGCACCTCGCGGTGTTCCTCCAGCGCGGTGACGGTAAGTCCGGCCGCGGTGAGGGCGGTGAAGATCTCCCCGAGACCGTGGTTGAAGTTGACCGACTCCGGCGCCGCGATGACACCCGAGCCCGCGTAGCTCTCGTCGTCGACGAAAACCGTTCCCGCCGTCTCGAAGTACGGGTATTCCAGAACCAGCAGTCCGTCGGGTCGGGGGTCGCACATCGCCCACAGCACCGGGTGGCCCTCACGCATGAACAGCCGGCCTCCCGGCCGCAGCAGATCAGCGACGACGGCCGCCCACTGGCGGATGTCGGGCAACCAGCACAGGGCGCCGATGCCGGTATAGATCACGTCGCAGCACGCCGCACCGAGCGCGCTGACCGCCCCGTCTACATCAGATTCGACGAAGCGCACGTCCGCATCGGCCCGACGGCTCAGGGCGCGGCCCGCGTCGAGCGCGGCGGGCGAGAAGTCCAGGCCGGTGACCGACCGGGCGCCGAGCCGGGCCAGCGACACCGTGTCGGTCCCGATGTGGCACTGCAGGTGCACCACGTCGCTGCCGTCCAACCGCCCGAGCCGCGGCAGGTCGTAACGCACTACGGCCGAAAGGTATTCGGGGTCGTCGAAGGCCGCCAGATCGTATCCGTCGGGCGCCGTGTGCAGCGGTACCCGCGCCTCCCAGTTCGCCAGGTTCATGCTGTGCCAGTCGTCGATCACGGCTTCATCCTCACAATTCGGCGCACACAGTTCGACTGATTTTTATCCGCCACCGGGTCCACCAACCGCGCTTCCCGTGGCGCGAACGACGACACCCTGATTTGCGCGGCCCGAGGCCAACGCATCAGAGCCCGCAGATCATCCCCGATGCTTAGTTGCCCTACGTATGCGGTACGTCACACCGCCCGCCGGAATCGCAGCTCGCTCGTTCGGCTTATACCAGGCAACTGGTACTTCCAAGGGACGGGGAAAACAACATGAGCGCCATTCGTAACGCGGCCGGCAAGGTGGCACTGACCGCCGTGGCCGCCTTCACGATCATCGCCGGCGCCATCGCCGGCCCGGTCGCCACGGCCAACGCCGCCGACGACTCCTGTGCCAACGTCGAGGTCGTCTTCGCCCGCGGCACTTTCGAAGGCCCTGGCGTCGGTGCCACCGGCCAAGCCTTCGTCGACGCATTGAACGCCCGGATGCCCGGCCGCAACATCGACGCCTACGGCGTGAACTACCCGGCCTCGCTGGACTTCGGTGCAGCCGCCGACGGCGTCGCCGACGCCACCAACCGCATCGAGTCCATCGCGGCCTCGTGCCCCGCCACCAAGATCGTGATCGGTGGTTACTCGCAGGGCGCGGCCGTCGCCGGCTACAGCACCATGAGCAGCGTTCCCGCCGGATTCGTCCTGCCCGCCGGCATCTCCGGCCCGATGCCTGCCTCGGTCGCGTCGCACGTCGCCGCCGTCGTCCTGTTCGGTACCCCCAGCCCGTTCGTGCTGAGCGTCGCCGACCGCACCGCGCCCGCCATCAACATCGGCAGCGCCTACGCCGGCAAGACCATCCAGCTGTGCGCCCCCGGCGACCCGATCTGCGGCGGCGGCCTGGATCGTTCCGCCCACAGTGCCTACAAGTTCAACGGCATGGCCAACCAGGCCGCGGACTTCGTCGCCCGCCAGCTGGGTGCGCCCGCCGCTCCGGCAGCCCCGATGGTCCAGGCGTCGGACGACACAGCCAACTGAATCACCCCCCTGCCGACGGCCGGAAGTCAGTCTCACGAGGACTGGTTCCGGCCGTCGGTCTGTCATGGCACCGTCCAGGCCCCTCTGCGACCTTCACTCCGCCCCGCGATCGAACTATGGTGAGGTAGTCATATCTCGATAAGCCGAGACAACAGGGGTGATCAGTAATGAAGGTTTCCACCAAGAACGTGTCGACCTGTGGCTGTCAGTGCAACGCCTGCCGCGACGGACACCACTGCCACAACCGCCCGAACTGCAAGGTCTAGCTACCACTTCTATCCCAACGCGACGAGCTAGGACGCACGTCGTGTTGCGGTAGAGGCCAGTCGTTTACGAATCCCCCTTTGGTGCGAACTTGACGCGCCGGAGGGGGATTTTCGTCGTTCGACTGCGTGTGTCTGGCATCAGCCACCTGAAATTTTGGCGCAGGGGCCGGCCCGTCGCTTCTCTTAAGATTGTTGAGGGGACTTGTCTTTGACGCCAATAGGGGCGCAGTGAAACAGCTGACGGTAGATACCGACGCGGCTTTGAACGCGGCACAGGGCGTGAGCACTGATGCGGCGGAACTCAGACAAGAGCTGGCACGCCTCGAGCGCGAATGGCAGGACATCGCACACGGCTGGAAAGGCTCAGCCGCGAGTGCCTACACCGCGCTATGGGAGCAGTGGCACGACGGAGCCACCAAGGTCGTTCAGTCGGTGACCGAGTCCGCACAAAAGCTGAATCAAGCGGCCGTGCTCTACACACAGCAGGACGAAGAATCCGGCCACGTGGTGCGGTCCGCATCACCCCATCTCACTGCAGAAATGGGTCTGTGATGCGGTACAAGGTCGAGCTGAACGAACTCGAGCGATTCGTCGAAAAGCTGCAAGCGTTCGAACGGCATGCCGAGACCGTCACCGCGCGGATCGACGGACAGGTCGCTCACCTACACACCAGCTGGTCCGGCGATGCCGCCGACGCGCACCGGGCCCAGCACGATAAATGGGTCGCGGCGGCAGCAGAAATGCGGGAGGCGCTGACCGGCTTACGTGAGGCCGCGCACAACGCTCACCGCAACTACACCGAGGCGGCCGCAATGAACGTGTCGATGCTGACGTGACTCAAGACGTCGATCCACAGACCTACTACGACGTTGGCAAGGGCCTTTATGAAAAGGCCGGCACTGTCTACAACGCGTTCAAAACCAGCGTCGCAACGCTGGGCGAGACAGGCTCGATGGCCGGAAGTACCGATGACGGAAAAGCCTGGGCCCAGTCCTACGACAGCCGGGCCGCCGATGTGCTCGGTGCGGTCAACGACCTGACGAAAGCACTGGAGAACTACGGCGGCGTCATCATCCAGGCGGGCTACAACCACGCCATGGCCGAGTACAACGCGAACCCGACTCGAAAGGGCGCGCCGCCGGTGCGTCCCGCCGACCCAGCAAGTGTCGCCGGCGAACTGACTACGCCACCGTCGGCGGGCGGCCCCGGAACCGGTTTGATCGAGAACATCGGCGTACTCGAGCACATTGGCATTCCCGTGCCCGACGGTGACACCGACAAGCTCGACAAGGCATCGACTGCCTGGAATCAGCTCGCCACGGGCCCAGGCACGACAGCAGTCGTAACGGCACTCAGCGGTAACGCTGCGAAGTTCCGGGATACCAAGTCGCCCGAGGTCGACTACATCGTCAAAGACCTCGATGAACTGCACCGAGCCGCCGATGCGATCCTCGGTAGCTGCGCTGAACTGGCCCAGTCATGCTCCGAATACAAGACGTCGCTCGATGAGCTCCGCACCAAGATGAAGGAGACCGTCGAAGACCTCGTTGAAGAGCTCGCGATCAGCGCCGCCATCGGCATCGCGACGGCATTTCTCAGCGCGGGAGTCGGTGCCTTCGCCGCCACCGCCAAAGCCGCCGCGTCGATCAAGAAATACGCCGGGATCATCCGCGGGTTCATCGAAACCTGGAAGATTTCGAAGAACATCAAGTCGGGCGTGAAGAAGGTCCACGACGTGCAGGGCGTCCGAAAAGGCCTGGAACGCATCAAGAATCTTGGGAAGAAGGGAAAGGGCGAGGAACCAAAACCCGCTCCGAAGCCAGTCCCGAAAGGTAAACTCTCCGAATACTTTGAAGGCGGAAACACTCCGAAAGCGAGCGAACTCGAAGACTATGCGCTTTCGCAGGGCTGGACAAAGACCCAAACACCCAATGGCCCTCCTAAGTATGTCGATGAAAATGGCGTTGTCCGGATGACCATCAAGCAGGGAAGCCCGCGCACCCCAGGTAGCGAAATGCCACACGTCGAGCTCCGGGACGCAACCGGGCAACGAATCGATCCGTCCGGAAACCCGGTAACAAGAAATAGTCCAGATAACCACACTCCGATCCAATGGGACTGGTGACACCATTACCGAATACAGCCAAATTCCCGATCTTCGCAACGTCTACCTCGAAGACAGTTATGTCCTGGCAATTAAGGAACAACCCGACGCCATTACATTTCAACTCGATGCGGTACTAACTCCAGGACATCCTGATTACCGTGAACCCGGCCCCAACGAGCAGTACTGCTACAGAAAAGGGCACCTCAAGTTCACGAATGTGACGAGAGTTGAGTGGAAACAGCGATCATTCAATACATATGTCGACGCGACGGGCGAGGAGGATCTGGGCAACATCGACAGCCTGACAATTGATGGACCGATTTTCACCGTCGAGGGCGACTGGGGAATCGTCGAAATTGAAAGCCAGTCTGAACCCGGCTTTGAACTCGACCCCACGTAACCGCTTAGTTTCGGCCGCACACTCGGATACGGTTGCTGAAGGAGTCGCAGGAACTCAGACCGACAGCGCGATGCCGTCCAGGATGTCGTGCTCGCTGACCACCAATTCCGTGATCCCCGCCCGCTGACCGAATTCGCGGGCCAATTCCTCGACGACGATCGATCCGCCGCCGATCACCGGCACCCGGCCCGGGTGCATGGGGCCGAGTTCGGCGCGTTGCGCCCGCGGCATCGCGATCAGCTCGTCGCACACCTTGACCACGTCGGGAATTCCGATGCGGGACAGATGAATCACCTCGGAGTCGTACTCCGGTAGCCCCAGCGCCAGGGCGGCAACCGTGGTGAACGTGCCGGCCACACCGACCCATGTCCGGGCACCTTCGATGGGCACGACGCCCAGAGCCTCCGCCAACTTCTCGCGAACGACGGCACGCGCGGCCGCGACCTCGTCGGCGGTGGGCGGGTCGGTCTGCAGGCAGCGCTCGGTGAGACGCACGCAGCCGATGTTGGCCGAGAAGCTGGCCACCACGTCGGCGGCCTCGGCACCGGAACCGCCGAGCACCACCTCGGTCGAGCCGCCACCCAGGTCGACGACGACGAAAGGCCCTGTGGCCGGGTCCAATTCGCCGACGGCGCCGCGGAACGACAACGCGGCTTCCTCGGTCCCGGTGATGACTTCCGCGACCGCACCCGGCAGCACGCGGCCCAGTTGCCGTGCCGTCATGGCGAAGAACTCGTCGCGGTTGCCGGCATCGCGGGCCGCGGAGGTCGCGACCATCCGCACCTTGGACACGTCGTGCGCCAGCATCACCTCGACGTAGTCGTCCAGCGCCGCTTCAGTGCGGGCCAGCGCGGCGGGCGCGAATTCGCCTGTGGCATCGACACCTTCACCGAGGGTGACGATCCGCATCTCGCGGTGCACGTCCTGCAACCGGCCGTCGGTGACGTCCGCGATGAGCAGACGGATCGAGTTGGTGCCGCAGTCAACAGCAGCGACGCGCGAACTCACACCCACACCTTCGGATCCAGAATCCCGGCCATCGCCGGTTCGACTGCCAACAATGCCAGCGCCTCGTCACCAAAGGGGTTGACGCCCGGGCCTTTTGCGAGCGAATGCGCCATCACGACGTGCAGGCACTTGACCCGGTCGGGCATCCCGCCGCCAGAGAACGTCGTGCCGAGCGACTCGATGGCGTCCCGCTCGGCGAGGAACGACTCGTGCGCGCGCCGGTACGCCGCCGCCAGTTCCTCGGAGGCCTGCAGGCGTTCGGTCATCTCGCGCATCAGGCCCGACGACTCCAGGCGACTGGCGGCAGCCGTCAGCGCCGGATGGGTCAGGTAATACAGCGTCGGGAACGGGGTTCCGTCGGGCAGCCGCGGCGCGGTCTTGACCACGCCGGGTTCACCATTGGGACAGCGGTAGGCGATCTCCAGGACGCCACGCGGTTCCCGCCCCAGTTGGGCCGCAACGGCTTCGAGATCAGCAGCGTCAACCACCGGGCGGCGCCTGAGGTGCGGGCACATCGGTCGGGGGTACGTCAGGGTCCGGGGTGACCCCGTCCGGACCGGGCGGGACGACGGCCGGTGCCGGCGTCAGTCCGTGGGGCTGATCGGCAATGGTGTGCCACAGCGCGGTGTACCAGGGCTGGTTGCTCTTGGCGGTGGGCGACGGCGCGGGCGCGACGGGTGCCGTGACGGCGCCGGGAGGCAGTTGCACCTGATACGGGATGTCGCCCGGCATCACGAAGCCCAACCGCTCACGGGCCTGCGCGGCGATGTACACCGGGTCGGCCAACTTCACCTTCTGCTGCTCCAAATTGGCTATCTGCGAACGTAATTGGGACTCGGCGGTGGCCAACTGCTGCATCTCGGTGCGCTGCGCGAAGAAAGTCCGCACCGGCCCGGCGATGGTCAGGGTCAGCACGCACACCACGACGGCGAGAATCGCCGCGCGCCGCGCCGCCGACCCCAGCCGCTGCTCGGCATGGTGCTCGACCGACTCCGCATAGGCCTGCCGGATGGGCTCGGTGACCGGAACCGGCAGGTTCTCCGGGACGCGCCGCGGCTCAGCCTTGGGCCGGTTACCCGCCTTGGCCGCCGACGTGCCGGCCCCGGCACGCCCCCGCTTCGCCTCGCCGGGTTTGGCGGGGCGAGAGGCGGGGGAACGCCGTTTGGGATCGGCCATGTCGGTAGGTCAGACCCGCGAAACTACTTGGCTTCCACCGCAAAACGCGGGAACGCCAGGTCGCCGGCGTACCGCGCGGCGTCGCCCAGGGTCTCCTCGATGCGGAGCAGCTGGTTGTACTTGGCGACGCGCTCGCTGCGGGCCGGGGCACCGGTCTTGATCTGGCCACAGCTGCAGGCGACGGCCAGGTCGGCGATGGTGGTGTCCTCGGTCTCGCCACTGCGGTGGCTCATCATCGACTTGTAGCCCGCGGCGTGCGCCAGGGCGACGGCGTCCAACGTCTCGGTGAGCGTGCCGATCTGGTTGACCTTCACCAGCAGCGCGTTGGCGGCGCCCTTCTCGATGCCTTCTTCCAGCCGCTCCGGGTTGGTGACGAACAGGTCGTCGCCGACGAGCTGGACGCGGTCACCGATGGCGTTGGTCAGCGCGACCCAGCCGTCCCAGTCGTCCTCCGACAGCGGGTCCTCGATGGACACCAGCGGGAACGCATCGAGCAGCGAGGCGTAGAACTCGGCCATCTGCTCGGCGGTCCGGGTCTGCTTCTCGAAGGCGTAACCGGTTCCGTCGGTGTAGAACTCGGTGGCCGCGACGTCCAGGGCCAGCGCCACGTCGCTGCCCAGCTTGAGGCCGGTGGCGTCGATGGCGGTGCTGATGAGCTCGAGCGCGGCGTGGGTGCCGGCGACGTCGGGCGCGAAACCGCCCTCGTCACCGAGGCCCGTCGCCAGGCCCTGCTTCTTGAGCACCGACTTGAGCGAGTGGTAGACCTCGGCGCCCCAGCGCAGCGATTCCTTGAACGTGGGGGCACCGATCGGGGCGACCATGAACTCCTGGACATCGACACCGGTGTCGGCGTGCGCACCACCGTTGAGGATGTTCATCATCGGCACCGGCAGGATGTGGGCGTTCGGGCCGCCGATGTAGCGGAACAGCGGCAGGCCGGCGGAGTCGGCGGCGGCCTTGGCCACGGCCAGCGAGACGCCGAGGATGGCGTTGGCGCCGAGGCGCGACTTGTCCGGCGTGCCGTCCAGGTCCAGCAGGGCCTGGTCGATGATGCGCTGGTCGTCGGCGGCCTGGCCGATGACGGCGGGAGCGATCTCGTCGAGCACTGCCTCGACGGCCTTCTCGACGCCCTTGCCGAGGTAACGAGCGCCGCCGTCGCGCAGCTCGACAGCCTCGTGCTCACCGGTCGACGCACCCGACGGCACCGCCGCGCGCGCGAAGGTTCCATCGGTCAGAGCGACCTCGACCTCGACCGTCGGATTTCCCCGAGAGTCGAGAATCTCGCGGGCTCCGACCTGTTCGATGATTGGCACTTGGGTCTCCCTCTGGCGTCACGGACTCGTGCGAACGCCCATCAGCCTAAACGGTGCCCGTAGTAGAAGTGCGGCAGCTACCGGTACCTATCGCAACCTATCGCTGGTGCCCGTTGGCGTACGCCGTCGCCCAGTCCCGCACGGCGCGGGCGTAGTCGTCGGACATGTTGTAGGCGTGCAGCGCGTCCATCCAGCCGTGCGGGCTGGATAGATCCTTGCCGCGGTAGCAGAGATAACCCGCCGCCGACAGCGCCGCGTCGTCGATGTTGTCGGGGCTGGCGAAGCCCGTGTTGTTTGCGTCGACGCCGTACAACCGCCACGTATCCGGGATGAACTGCATGGGCCCCATGGCGCGGTCGACGGCGTCGTCGCTGTCCAAGCCGCCGGAGTCGGTGTCCGGAATGCGCAGGTTGTTCATGGTGCCGTCGAGTGGCACGCCGCGGATCGGGGGCGTGACGTCGCCGTTCGGGGCGATGGTCGCGCCGCGGTAGGTGCCGTGGTGGCTCTCGACCATGCCGATGCCCGCCAGCGTCGTCCACGCGATGTGGCACTTGGGGTTCTCGACCTCGGCCACGCGCGCGGCGTACCCGTAGGCCTCCAGCGCCATGACCGGAATGCCGAGCGGCGGTGCCAGATGCTCGGCCCAGTCACGCAGCTGATCGGCGCCGCGGCCCTTCACATGGGTGTTGATCGGGGGCACTGCAGGCCCGGGCGGCGGCGGCACTCCGCGCAGGTAGCCGGGCTGAAATGAGCAGCTCGAGGCCATCAGGAGCGCCGTCGCGGAGACAACAGCGCTCGCCCGCAGCCAACGCGCTCGCAACACCGGTACTCCCCTATACCCAGAGATTCTCGACGGATTCGTCGTCCCGCCATCGTCGCATGCCGCGCTGAGTGCACTCCGAAGCACAAGCTTTCCGGCACGACAGTACGACGGTCGCCCATCCGCTGATAAGGTTGGCTTGCCTTCCTTTGGCAAGGCAAACCTGTGTTGCCGTTTAGTCTATCTAAGGATTGCGAATGACCACCACTTTCGCGGTCTCGACAGCGCTGGTCGCCGCGGGCCCCGGCATTTCCTCACAGCTATTTGGCAGCTTGCTGATCGGGCTCCGTGAAGGCCTCGAAACTGCGATTGTCGTCACCATCCTCATCGCCTTCCTCGTGAAGTCCGACCGGCGTGACGCCCTCAAGTGGGTCTGGCTCGGGGTCGCGGGCGCCATCGCGATGACCATCGCTGTCTTCCTCTCCATCCAGCTCAGCGAGAACACCATCTCCGGCCTGGCAGCTGAGGCCATCGCCGGCGTCGCGTCCCTGGTCGCGGTGATCATCGTCACGACCATGGTGCTGTGGATGCGAAAGGCCGCCGCCACCATCTCCGGCGAGCTGCGCAGCGATATGGCGCGCGCCCTGGAGACCGGCGGGATTGCCGTCGCCACCCTGGCCTTCCTGGCCGTCGGCCGCGAGGGCGTCGAAACGGCACTGTTCATGGTCGGCTACGCCAACGCGTCGACCGCGTGGCCGTTGGCCGGGCTCGTGATCGGCCTGCTGATCGCCGTCGTCGTCGCCTACGGCATGTACGCCGGAGCGGTACGGATCAACCTGGCGAAGTTCTTCAAGTACACCGGCGCGTTCCTCGTCGTCGTCGCCGCGGGCATCCTGTCGTACGCCATCCACGCGCTCCAGACCGTCGGCTGGCTGCCCGGGCTGGGCGCCAAGGCCTTCGACATGACGGGCGCGTTCAACTGGTCGTCGTGGTACGGCCAGGTGATCCAGGGCGTCTTCAACATCAGCCCGGCCCCTTCGATCCTGCAGTTCGTCTGCTGGCTGGCGTACCTCGTGGTCGTCCTGACGCTGTTCCTGCGACCCGTCGCAGCCAAACCCGCCCCTGCTGCCACCCTCGAAAGGTCCGCCAAGTGAATCTCGCTGCCCTGAACGTCAAGACCGGCCTGGCCGCCTCCGCGGCCCTGCTCGCCGGTCTGACCGCGGTCTCCGCGTGCTCCTCCAAGACGGACGAGAACAAGTCCGCCTCGGGCGAGATCACCGTGACCGCCACCGACGACGCCTGCAAGCTGTCGGCGACGTCGGCCAAGACAGGCACGAGCACCTTCGTCGTGACCAACAACGGCACCAAGGTCACCGAGTTCTACGTCTATGGCCCCGGCGACAAGGTCATGGGCGAGATCGAGAACGTCTCCCCCGGCCTGCAGCGCAAGCTGATCGTGCAGCTGCCCGAAGCCGGCACCTACAAGACCGCGTGCAAGCCCGGCATGGTCGGCGACGGCATCCGCGGTGATTTCACCGTCACCGGCGACACCGTCAAGATCGACGACACCGGCAAGTTCAAGGAAGCCGCGGACTTCTACAAGAAGTACGTCGTCGAGCAGACCACCGCCCTGGTGCCCGCCACCGAGGCGTTCGCCGCCGCCGTGAAGAAGGGCGACGTCGCCGGCGCCAAGGCGCAGTACCCCAAGGCCCGCACCTTCTACGAGCGCATCGAGCCCGTCGCCGAGTCGTTCCCGGACGACCTGGACCCGCGGATCGACCTGCGCGAAGCCGACGTCAAGCCGGGCGACAAGTGGACCGGTTTCCACGTCCTGGAGAAGCAGCTGTGGGTCACCGGCCTGCAGCCAGACGCCAACGCCCTGGCCGACCAGCTGGTCGCCGACGTCAAGGAGCTCGACGCCGGCGTCAAGGATCCGAAGTGGACCATCGACTCCACCAAGATCGCCGGCGGCGCGCAGGAGCTGCTGGACGAGATCGCCAAGACCAAGATCACCGGCGAAGAAGACATCTTCAGCCACACCGACCTCTGGGACATCCAGGCCAACATCGAGGGCTCGCGCACCGCGGTCGGCTCGGTGGACCCGATCCTGGACGAGCGCAACCCGCAGCTGGGCAAGGACGTCGAGGCGGCCTTCGAGAATGTCCAGAAGCTTTTGGACAAGTGGCGCCAGGGCGACGGCTTCATCTCGTACGACAAGGTGACCGAGCCTGAGCGGCAAGAACTTTCGCGTGCCGTCGATGCATTGAGCAAGGAGGTCAGCGAGGTGCAGGGTGTCGTCGCCAAGCAGTGAGCCCCAGCCGGCAGCCGCTGAGCCCACCGTGACCGCGTCCGGAGGGCTCAGCCGGCGCAAGCTCTTCGGCGCCGCCGGGGTGACGGCCGCCGTCGTCGGCGCCGCCGCCACCGGTGCGCTGGCCGGCCGCTCCTCCGCGGCCGTCGTCGAGGACACACTAGGTAAGCCGGTGCCGTTCCGCGGTACCCACCAGGCCGGCATCGTCACCGCGGCGCAGGACCGCATGCACTTCGCCACCTTCGACGTCACGACGGACAAGAAGGCCGACGTCGTGGCGATGCTGAAGAAGTGGACCGAGATGGCCGAGCGCATGACGCTCGGCGAAGAGGCCGTCGCCCACGGGGCCATCGGACTCAATCCGTACGCCCCGCCGGCGGATACCGGTGAGGCCCTTGGCCTTTCGCCCTCTGCTTTGACGCTGACCATCGGCTTCGGCCCGGGCTTCTTCCGCAAGGACGGCAAGGACCGGTTCGG
This sequence comes from Mycobacterium sp. UNC410CL29Cvi84, assembly GCF_000686745.1. Lineage (NCBI taxonomy): Bacteria > Bacillati > Actinomycetota > Actinomycetes > Mycobacteriales > Mycobacteriaceae > Mycobacterium > Mycobacterium sp. UNC410CL29Cvi84. The sequence continues at coordinate 203,854 of NZ_KK366011.1, read as the reverse complement.
CATCGACGCGCAGCGACCGGCGCATCTGGTGGACCTGCCCAAGTTCCGCAACGAGAAGCTGGACCCGGCCCGCTGTGGCGGCGACATCGTCGTGCAGGCCTGCGCCAATGATCCGCAGGTCGCGGTGCACGCCATCCGCAACCTGGCGCGCGTCGGCTTCGGCACCGTCGCGGTGCGGTACTCGCAGCTCGGGTTCGGCCGCACGTCGTCGACCACGCGGAACCAGTCCACACCGCGAAACCTGTTCGGGTTCAAGGACGGAACCAACAACCTCAAGGCCGAGGACACGTCGGCCATCGACAAGCACGTCTGGGTCGCGAATGGCGACGGACCGGCCTGGATGACGGGCGGGTCGTATCTGATCAGCCGGCGCATCCGGATGCTCATCGAATCGTGGGACCGCACGGTACTGGCCGAGCAGGAGCGGGTGATCGGCCGCCAGAAGGGCAGCGGTGCCCCGAACGGGTACACCGACGAGTTCACCCCGCTGGACTTCGAGAGCAAGGGCGCCGACGGCGCCCCGCTGATCGACGTCGACTCGCACGTGCGGCTGGCCTCCCCCGAAGCCAACAACGGCGCCCAGATTCTGCGCCGCGGCTACAACTTCACCGACGGCTCAGACGGTTTCGGCCACCTGGATGCGGGTCTGTTCTTCATCGCGTTCGTCCGCAACCCGGCCGAGTCGTTCATCCCGATGCAGACCAAGTTGTCCGACAACGACGCCCTGAACGAATACATCACGCACACCGGCAGCGGCATCTTCGCCTGCCCGCCGGGTGTGCGTGATGGTTCGTCGGACTACTGGGGGTCGACGCTGCTCGGCTGAGTGCCGGGCTGGTCGGCGGTGCGGTAGCGGTTGTAGAACGCGAACGACGCGAGCGCTGCCGCAGCACCGATGACGCCCCACAGCGCGATCTGGAAGACCAGCGAGCCGAACAGGAAGTCGTAGGTCATGGTCAGGTACAGCGACCAGGCGACGCGGTAGCCGGACCAGAAGGCCAACAGGCCGGTGCTGATCGCGATGATCAGGCTCTGCTGACGGTCGAAGCGGTTGACGTGCCGTTCGATGGCGGCGGGGAGCTTCATGGTGATTCCTTCCTCAGGTTGCTCGGACGCTCGTTGTCGGCGTCGTTGGAGCAATCACACCGGGGCCGGCCGGCTACCGATCCCAAGTTCACGAGTCAGTCCGCGCGGCCGACGGTGTTGCGCCAGCGCAGCGGCGGGGCCCCGAACCGTCGGCTGAACGCCCGGCTGAAGCCCGCCTCGGAGGTGTAACCCACTGCCGCCGCGATGGCGGCGACCGACGCGGTATCGGTCCGCAACAACTGCGCCGCCCGGTCGAGCCTGCGGTCGATGAGGTAGCCGGCGGGCGGACACCCCAGCAGGCGGGTGAACCGCTCGGCGAACGCGGTCCGTGACAGGTTGGCCATCTGGGCGAGTTCGGCGACCGACCACGGCCGCGCCAGGTCCTGGTGAACAGCCGAAAGCACTTGGCCCAGTACCGGATCCAGCGCCGCAGTCAGCCAGCCCGACGGCGCGGCGGCGTCGCGCGACCAGGCCCGCAGGGTGTGGATGAACAGCAGGTCCAGGATGCGCGAGATCATCACCGCCGAGCCGGGCCGCGGCGCCGCGACCTCTGCCACCAGCAGCCGCAGGCTGACCTCCAGCCACTCCCGATCGACGCCGCCACCGGACACCACGATGGCCGGGGGCAACACCGACAACAGCGGATCAGCGACGGCGTCGTCGACCGCGAACGTCCCGGTCACCCAGCGCGGCGAATCCTGTTGCGGGAGTTCGCCTTCGTCGGTGTAGCGGTCGGCATCGACGGTTTCGCGGACCGGCACACTCGGGCCCGCCTGCAGCTGGTGCCGGTCACCCCGGGCCAGCAGCACGAGGTCACCGTCGTGCAGGGTGATCGCCGGACCGCCATCGCTCACCCGGAGCCGGACGTCGCCGTGCTCGACGATATGCAGCAGTCGTTGCCCGGGCATCGCGATGGTGAACGGCACGGAACGGGGTGCATAACGAACGACGTCCTGACCGCGCAGCCGTACGGTGTCGAGGATCTCGGAGAACGCATCCGCTCCAGATGCCGGTGAATCGGCAAAGTTTGACGCCGTATCGGTCATTGAACTTGCCTCATCGTCCAAATACTGTCACCGCATGACCGAAAAACCAACAGTCGTCCTCGTCCACGGATTCTGGGGCGGCGCGGCCCACTGGGCCAACGTGATCGTCGAACTGAACCGGCGCGGCTACTCGTCGCTGCGCGCGGTGGAGAACCCGCTGACGTCGCTGGCCGACGACGCCGAGCGCACCCGCAAGATGGTCAGTCAGGTCGACGGACCCGTCGTTCTGGTCGGGCACTCGTACGGTGGCGCCGTCATCACCGAAGCCGGAGACCTGCCCAACGTGACGGCCCTGGTCTACATCGCGGCCTTCGCACCGGACGCCGGCGAGAGCCCGGGCGGAATCACGCAGGAGATGCCGCCCGCGGCGGCCGCCAACCTCGCACCCGATTCGGACGGCTACCTCTGGGTCCGCCAGGACAAGTTCCACGAGAGCTTCTGTCAGGACCTGTCCGCTGACGACGCCCTCGTCATGGCCGTGACCCAAAAGGCGCCGCTGGCATCGACTTTCGGCGACACGGTGACCGCACCGGCCTGGCGCGTCAAGCCGTCGTGGTACCAGGTCTCGACGCAGGACCACATGATCCACCCCGACAACGAACGCCGCATGGCAGAGCGGATCAACCCGCGCAAGATCATCGAACTGGACGCCAGCCACGCGTCGCTGGCTTCGCAGGCAGTGGCCGTGGCCGACCTGATCGACGAGGCCGCGACTCAGTCGGCCTGAGCCGGCCAGTGCTCCCGCCACTCATCCTCTGACACGGCACCCAGCGGTGCCGCGTCCAACTCCACCGCCACTTCGTCGCCGCGGCGGGCGGCGACGACGCGGCGCTCGGTCTCGCGCACGGTATCGATGAATTCCAGAGCCACTGTGCGCAAGGCACTTTCGGCGTCGAAGTCGGGCGCCAGGGTCACCGAGGTGAGTCCGGCCGGAAGCAGATCGGACGGCAAACCGGCAGTGCCGGCCCGTTCGATCAGCTTCTGCGCCAGGGCCAGCGCCGGCAGCGCCGTCGGCACCTCGTCCATGCACGAAATGCGGGGCGACGCCTTCGCCCGCATTTCCAAAGCCTTGCGCTCTTCCCACTGGGCGATCTGGTCTTCCAGCGAAATCTCTTGCCCGGCAAGCACTGCCGGCACGCGGTTGCCCAGCTTGCGAATCAGGGTGTCGGCCACGTCGTCGATGCCGAACGGGTGCAGCGGCGCGTCTTCGGCGATGCGGGCGTGAAACAGCACCTGCAGCAAGACATCTCCGAGTTCCTCGCGGACGTCGTCGGCGTTGCCGCCCCGCACCGCGTCGAACAGCTCGTAGGTCTCCTCCAGCAGGTACCGGCGCAGCGAGTCGTGCGTCTGCTCGCTCTCCCACGGACCGTTGGTGCGCAGCTTGTCCATCATCGTGACGGCGTCGATGAGCCGCTCGCCCGGTTGCGCACCGTCCGCGGCGATCAGCTTCTCGCCGGCCGCGAGCCGGGCCCGCACCTGCGGATGTTCCGGGTCGGAGGACAGCAGCACCGGTGCCGGATTGTCGGCGTCACCGTAGGCCGGCCGGCCCGACGGCAACGACCATGGCACCTTGATCGGCAGTTCCTCGGTGTACTGCACGTCGCCGGTGAGCAGCCCCAGCGCGTCGATCGGCATCAGCGAGGGGCGGCGCGGATCGACCAGGACGACCGTCATGCGCGATCCGCCTCTCCCACCGCACTACCTCCCAGGTCGGTTATATCAACTTCACCTGCCGCTTTCCCGTCGAGCACCAGCAGCAGACCGGCTACCGCGCGGGCCAACTCCAGGTCACGGATGCGGGGTGCGCCGACCCCGGCGCCGGCCCGCGGGATCGGGATCTGCACCGTCGACGTGGTGGCCCGGTACGTCGCGCCGGGATACATCCGCTTGAGCCGCAGCTGCCCGGAGTCCATGAGCGTCAGGGGCGTCAGCCGGATGGTCGAGTCCGAGATCGCGCTGACCTCGGTGACGCCGTACTCGCGGCACAGCAGCCGCAGGCGGGCCACCGCGACCAGGCGCTGCGCAGGGTCGGGCAGCGGTCCGTAGCGGTCCACCAACTCCTCGACGACGGACGCCACCGCCGCGTGGTCGGACGCCGCGGCCAACCGGCGGTAGGCCTCCAGCCGTAGCCGGTCGCTGCCGATGTAGTCCGGCGGCAGGTGGGCATCGATCGGCAGATCGACCCGCACCTCCTTCGGTTCCTCCACGGCCGCAATGGTTTTCCCGTCCACCGCAGCCCGGTAGGCCTCGACGGCCTCACCGACGAGCCGGACGTACAGGTCGAAGCCGACGCCCGCGACGTGCCCGGACTGCTCGACACCGAGCACGTTGCCCGCTCCGCGAATCTCGAGGTCCTTCATCGCCACGGCCATACCGGCGCCCAGATCGTTGTTCTGCGCGATGGTCGCCAGCCGGTCGTGCGCGGTCTCGGTGAGCGGAACCTCAGGCGGGTACAGGAAATACGCGTAACCACGCTCACGGCTGCGGCCCACGCGGCCCCGCAGCTGGTGCAGCTGCGACAGGCCGAAGGTGTCGGCGCGCTCCACGATCAGCGTATTGGCGTTCGAAATGTCAAGGCCCGTCTCGACAATCGTGGTACACACCAGGATGTCGTACTCGCGGTTCCAGAAGCCCTCGACGGTCTTCTCCAGCAACTCCTCGGGCATCTGCCCGTGTGCCACCACGACGCGCGCCTCCGGCACCAGCTGGCGCACCCGGGCGGCGGCGCTGTCGATCGACTTCACCCGGTTGTGGATGTAGAACGCCTGCCCATCACGCAACAGCTCGCGCCGCAGGGCCGCGGCGACCTGCTTATCGTCATGCGGCCCAACGTAAGTCAGCACCGGGAAGCGTTCCTCGGGCGGCGTCAGAATCGTCGACATCTCCCGGATGCCGGCCAGGCTCATCTCCAGGGTGCGCGGGATCGGGGTCGCGCTCATGGTCAACACGTCGACGTGGGTGCGCATCGACTTGATGTGCTCCTTGTGCTCGACGCCGAACCGCTGCTCCTCGTCGACGATCACCAGACCCAGGTCTTTCCACGTGACGCCCGTCGCCAGCAACCGGTGCGTGCCGATCACCACGTCGACCGAGCCGTCCTTCAAACCCTCGATCACCAAACGGGATTCAGCCGGATCGGTGAAGCGGGACAGGCCCTTGACCGTCACCGGGAAGCCGGCCATGCGCGCGGTGAAGGTCTGCAGGTGCTGGTCTGCCAGCAGCGTCGTCGGCACCAGGACCGCGACCTGCTTGCCGTCCTGCACGGCCTTGAACGCCGCGCGCACCGCGATCTCGGTCTTGCCGTAGCCGACGTCACCGCAGATGACCCGGTCCATCGGAACCGGTTTCTCCATGTCGGCCTTGACCTCGGTGATGGCGGTCAACTGGTCCATGGTCTCGGTGAAGCCGAACGCGTCTTCCATCTCGGCCTGCCACGGGGTGTCCGGGGCGAAGGCATGCCCCGGCGCGGACTGCCGCTTGGCATACAGCGAGACCAGCTCACCAGCGATCTCACGAACGGCCTTGCGCGCCTTGGTCTTCGTGTTGGTCCAGTCGCTGCCGCCGAGCCGGCTCAGCGTGGGCTCGGTGCCGCCGACGTATCGGGACAGCTGGTCCAGCGAATCCATCGGCACGTACAGCCGGTCGGACCCGCCGCCACGTTTGGCCGATGCGTACTCCAGGACCAGATACTCACGCCGCGCGCCACCGACCACGCGCTCGGTCATCTCGACGAACTTGCCGATGCCGTGCTGGTCGTGCACCACCAGGTCGCCGGCCGTCAACGCCAGCGGATCGACGACGTTACGCCGTTTGGCGGCAAGCCTTTTGCCCTCGGTGGCCCCGGCCCGGTTACCCGTCAGGTCGGTCTCGGTGATGATCACGAGGTTGACGCCGGACAGCACCAGACCGTCGTGCAGCGGGCCCTTGAGCACGCCGACGACACCGGGCTTCGGCACCTCGCCGGGCTCCAACATCGTTGCGGCGACATCGGATTCACCGAGCTGCTCGACGACGCGGTGCGCGGTACCGGTGCCCGGGGTCACCACCGCGGCGAGCCCGCCGGTGGCGATGTGTGCCCGCAGCATCGCGAAGATCTCTTCGAGGCTCTGCTGACTGCGCGCCGACGGCGCCGGCCGGATGTCGAGCTCCTGCGCCGACTCGTTGGCCAACTGGCTCAGCGTCCACCACGGGTGGCCACCGGCGGCCGCCGCCTCCCGGATCTCCGCGAAGTCCCGGAAACCCGAACCACCAAGTTGCTCAATGTCGATCGGTGCGTCACCGCCCACGGCGGCCACCGACCACGAAGCCTCCAGGAACTCGCGGCCGGTCTTGATCAGATCGGCGGCGCGGGTGCGCACCTTCTCCGGATCGCAGATCAGCAGCGGCGCACCGGCCGGGAGCCGATCGGTGAGCAGCGCCAGCTCGCCGGGGCGCAACACCGGCAGCAGCGCCTCCATGCCGTCGACCGGAATGCCTTCGGCGAGCTTGGCCATCATGTCCGCGATGCTGCCGGTGACCTGGTTGTCGCTACTGGGCAAATCCGCGCCGATCTCGGCGGCGCGGTCGCGGACGTCCGCGGTCAGCAGCAGTTCACGGCAGGGCATCGCGATCACGGTGTCGACGGCGATCTCGGGGATGGACCGCTGGTCGGCGACCGAGAACATCCGCATCTCGGTGACCTCGTCGCCCCAGAACTCGACGCGCACGGGGTGCTCGGCGGTCGGCGTGAAGACGTCGAGAATGCCTCCGCGGACGGCGAATTCGCCGCGCTTGCCCACCATGTCGACGCGCGTGTAGGCCAGTTCGACCAGCCGCGCCACGGTGTCGTCGAAGTCCGCTTCACCGCCGATGGTCAGCGTCACGGGTTCGGCGTCGGTCACGCCGCCGGCCAGCGGCTGCAGCAGTGACCGGGCCGTCGTGACCACCACGCGCAGCGGCGGGCCGAGGCGGGCGTCGTCGGGCCGCGCCAGCCGGCGCAGCACCGTCAGCCGGGCACCCACGGTGTCCACGCCGGGCGAGAGCCGCTCGTGCGGCAGCGTCTCCCACGACGGGAACAGCGCCACGGCGTCGCCGTGGACGGCCCGCAGTTCGGCGGCGAGGTCGTCGGCCTCGCGACCGGTGGCCGTGACGACGAGCACCGGGCCGGCGGCGGCCAGCGCGGCCGCGACCGGGAGCCGCGCGCTGACCGGGCCCACCAGAGCCTGCTCAGCGACACCCTCGGCGGCCTGCCGCGTCAATTCCTGCAGGCCAGGATCGGTGAGTGCGAGTTGGACGAGCCCCGCCAACGGGGTTTGGATCGATTGCTGCCCCGGGGAGGTCATGATGCCTCCGATTGTAGTTCGCAGGACTTCGTCAATATTGGGCACCGTCCCGTCAAGGGATCGTCAACGGAGCGCTCAGCGGGCGATTCCGGGCGCAGGGTGGATCCATGACACTGCTCGACATCCTGCCGTCCCTGCGGGGCGCCATGCGTCCGCGCATCGACACCACCATCTGGCCGTCGACCACCCAGGTCGACGCGCTGGGACGACTCTGCGTCGGGTCGGTCGCGCTCACCGACGTCGCCGACGAGTTCGGCACGCCCGCATACGTTCTGGATGAGGCCGACTTCCGCAAGCGGGCCCAGCACTACCGCACCACGCTGCGCGGCGTCGAGGTCGTCTACGCCGCCCAGTCCCTGCTGACCAGGACCGTTGCCGGATGGGTGTACGAGGCCGGCCTCGGCATGGCGGTGTGTTCGACGGCCGAGCTGGCCACGGCCCTCGCCGGCGGCATGGACCCCGCGCGCATCGTCGTCCACGGCAGCGGCAAGTCGGTCGACGAGCTGGCGACCGCAGCGGGCGCCGGCGTCGGCCGCATCGTGCTGGACTGCCCCATCGAGATGGCCTATCTGGCCGGCGTCGCGCGCCGGCGGCAGGCGGTGCTGCTGCAGGTCCGCCCTGGTGTCGACGTGCTGCCGACCGTCCGTCGCGCACTGGCCACGCCGCAACTGCCGCTGGCCGGGCTGTACTGCAATCTCGGCACACAGATCGCCGAACCGGAGGTCTACGTCGAAGCCGTGCGCGGCCTCGTCGACACCATGACCGATGTGCGCGCCGCCCACGGCGTGGTGCTCACCGAACTGAACATCGGCGGCGGCCACGCCATCGCCTACCGGACCGGGGAACCCGAACTCGACGTGCCGGCACTGGCCGATTTCCTCGAAGACGCCCTCGACGCCGCCTGCGCCGCCAACCGGTTCCCCCGGCCGCGGCTCGTCGTCGAACCCGGCCGGGCGATCAGCGGCCGCGCCGGCGTGACACTGCACCGCGTGCAATCGGTGTCGGCCCGCACCGACGGCCGCGCCGTCGTCACCGTCGACGGCAGCCATCCGCATTCCGCGCCCGTCGCGAATTACACTGTCGCCCTTGCCAACCGGCATCCGATCGGACCCACGCGCGAGTCCACCGTCGTCGGCCGCGACGGATCCGTCATCGCAGACCATCTCGACCTGCCCGACGACGTCCACCCGGGCGATCTGCTCGCCACCGCGTGCACCGGCGCCTACCACCACAGCATGGCGTCGAACTTCACCATGACGACGCGGCCGCCGGTCATCGCCGTCTGCGATAGGCGGGTGCGGCCGCTGATCCGCCGGGAGACCACCGCGGACCTGCTGCTGCGCGACTGCGGGTAACAGCTTCAGCCGAACATGAGCTTGTGTGCCAACTCTGCGCCGAATCTCGCACACAAGCTCATGTTGGGCGAGCTACGACTCAGTTCTCGTGCAGCTCCGGGTCGGACTCAAGATGCGTCAGGCCGTTCCACATCAGATTGACCAGGTGCGCCGCGACGACTTCCTTCTTCGGTTCGCGGGTGTCCAGCCACCACTGCGCGGACATCGACACCGAGCCGACGAGCGCTTGCGCATAGAGCGGGGCCAGCTCCGGGTCGAGCCCGCGACGGGAGAAGTCGCCGGCCAGGATCGAGCTGACCTGGTTGACCGCGTCGTTGAGCAGCGTCGAGTAGGTGCCCGATGTAATAGCCGCCGGCGAATCCCTGATCAGGATGCGGAAACCGTCGGTGTGCTCCTCGACGTACGTCAGCAGCGCCAGCGCCACCCGCTCGACCCGCACCCGGGACCGGTTGTTGGTCAGGGACGACGTGATGCCGTCGAGCAGCGCGGACATCTCCCGGTCGACGACGACGGCGTAGAGGCCTTCCTTACCGCCGAAATGCTCGTAGACCACCGGCTTGGAGACGTTGGCGCGCTGCGCGATCTCCTCGATGGAGGTGCCGTCGTAACCCCGCTCCGCGAACAGCGACTTCGCGATCTCGATGAGCTGCTGACGGCGTTCACTGCCGGTCATGCGCGCACGAGGGCTGCGCGCCCCGTTCTCCGCCGCTGCCATGGTCGCCAGCCTATCCGCTTGCATTAGAGTCTCTGGCGAGTAATCCGTCGTGGTGTAATCGGCAGCACCTCTGATTTTGGTTCAGATAGTTCAGGTTCGAGTCCTGGCGACGGAGCAAGACGTGCCGAGCGACCATTGGTGGAGCGCTGAGCAGTCAAAGCGCGACATCGCGTAGAGAGAGGCGTACGTGACTCGAGGCGAAGCCGCTGTCATCGTCCTGGCAGCCGGGTCGGGCACCCGGATGCGCTCCGACATCCCGAAGGTCCTGCATACGCTGGCCGGCCGCAGCATGCTCGCGCACGCGCTGCATGCCGTGGCCAAGGTCAATCCCACGCACCTCGTGGTGGTCGTCGGCAAGGAACGCGAGCGCGTCACCGCCCATGTGCATGAAATCTCGGGCCGGCTCGGCCGGACCGTCACCGTGGCCATCCAGGACGAACAGCTCGGCACCGGGCACGCCGTCAGCTGCGGCCTGTCGGCACTGCCCGACGACTTCGCCGGCACGGTCGTCGTCACCGCGGGTGACGTGCCGCTGCTCGACGCCGACACCATCGAGGGCCTCGTCGACACCCACGCCGCCGCCACCGCGGCCGCCACGGTGCTGACCACGACCGTCGGCAACCCGACCGGGTACGGCCGCATCCTGCGCACGCAGGACCACGAGGTGATCGGCATCGTCGAGCAGGCCGACGCCACCGAATCCCAGCGCGCCATCCGCGAGGTGAACTCCGGGGTCTACGCGTTCGACGCGGCGGCCCTGCGCTCGGCGCTGAGCCGGCTGCGCTCGGACAACGCCCAGCAGGAGCTCTACCTCACCGACGCCATCGCGATCGTCCGCGGCGACGGCCAGATCGTCCGGGCCCACCACGTCGACGACAGCGCGCAGGTCTCCGGTGTCAACGACCGCGTGCAGCTGTCCGAGGTGGCCGCAGAGCTGAACCGCCGCATCATCGCCGGGCACCAGCGTGCCGGCGTCACGATCATCGACCCGGCCACCACCTGGATCGACGTCGACGTCAGCATCGGCCGCGACACCGTCGTCAAGCAATGCACCCAGCTGCTGGGCGCCACCGACATCGGCGCGAACTGCGTCATCGGCCCCGACACCACACTGACCGACATGGAGGTCGGCGACGGCGCCGAGGTGATCCGCACCCACGGCCAGCTGGCCGTCATCGGCGCCGGCGCCACCGTCGGACCCTTCACCTACCTGCGGCCGGGCACCGAACTGGGCGCCGACGGCAAACTGGGCGCGTTCGTCGAGGTCAAGAACTCGAAGATCGGCACCGGCACCAAGGTGCCGCACCTGACCTACGTCGGCGACGCCGACATCGGCGAGTACAGCAACATCGGCGCGTCCAGCGTCTTCGTCAACTACGACGGCGAGACCAAGAACCGCACCACCATCGGATCCCACGTGCGTACCGGCTCGGACACCATGTTCGTCGCACCCGTGAGCGTCGGCGACGGCGCCTACACCGGCGCCGGCACCGTGGTCCGCGAGGACGTACCTCCTGGTGCGCTGGCCGTTTCGAAGGGTGAGCAGCGCAACATCGAGGGCTGGGTCGAGCGGAAACGCCCCGACTCGAAGGCCGCCGCCGCCGCCAGGAAAGCGCGCGGCGAGAGCTGAGCTCGACGTTTGTTGTTGGTGTTCTGGTAACCCGGCAACAGTTCCGGGTTACCGGCAAGTACCATTACCGCGTATCGATCCCCCACCGCGAAAGCAGCACACAGTGGCCACGGACTGGACCGACAACCGCAAAAATCTGATGCTCTTCTCGGGGCGCGCGCACCCCGAACTGGCCGAACAGGTCGCCAAAGAGCTCGGCATCGAGGTCACCCCGCAGACGTCCCGGGACTTCGCGAACGGCGAGATCTTCGTCCGCTTCGACGAGTCGGTGCGTGGCAGTGACGCCTTCGTGCTGCAGAGCCACCCCGCGCCGCTGAACCACTGGCTGATGGAACAGCTCATCATGATCGACGCGCTCAAGCGCGGGTCGGCCAAGCGGATCACCGCGATCCTGCCGTTCTACCCGTACGCGCGCCAGGACAAGAAGCACCGCGGCCGCGAGCCCATCTCGGCCCGCCTGGTCGCCGACCTGCTCAAGACCGCCGGTGCCGACCGCATCGTCTCGGTCGACCTGCACACCGACCAGATTCAGGGCTTCTTCGACGGCCCCGTCGACCACATGCGCGGCCAGTCGCTGCTGTGCGGCTACATCGGTGACAAGTACTCCGATTCCGACCTCGTCGTCGTCTCCCCCGACTCCGGCCGCGTGCGCGTCGCCGAGAAGTGGGCCGACTCCCTGGGCGGCGTGCCCCTGGCCTTCATCCACAAGACCCGCGATCCGCTGGTCCCCAACCAGGTCAAGGCCAACCGCGTCGTCGGTGAGGTCAAGGGCAAGACCTGCATCCTGACCGACGACATGATCGACACCGGTGGCACCATCGCCGGCGCGGTCAAGCTGCTGCGCGAGGACGGCGCCAAGGACGTCATCATCGCCGCGACCCACGGCGTGCTGTCCGACCCGGCGGCCCAGCGCCTCGCCGACTGCGGTGCCCGCGAGGTCATCGTCACCAACACGCTGCCCATCACGCCGGACAAACAGTTCGACGCCCTGACCGTGCTGTCGATCGCGCCGCTGCTGGCGTCGACCATCCGCGCGGTGTTCGAAAACGGCTCGGTTACCGGCCTTTTCGACGGATCCGCCTAAATGGCCCGGATTTTCCACAACCCGAAGTGCTCGACCTCCCGCAAGACGCTGGATCTGTTGCGGGAGAACGGCATTGAGCCCGAGGTCGTGCAGTATCTGAAGACGCCGCCGACCCGGGCCGAGATCGCGGCGATGATCACGGATGCGGGCATCGATGTCCGCACCGCGGTGCGCAAGCGCGAAGCCCTCTACACCGAACTCAATCTCGCCGACGCCACCGACGAGCAGCTGCTCGACGCCATGGCCGAACACCCGATCCTGATCGAGCGGCCGTTCGTCGTCACCGACAAGGGCACCCGGCTGGCCCGCCCGATCGACGCGGTCCGCGAGATTCTGTGACCCTGCTGCGGGTGGCCGTGGCGTCGGCGTCCATCGCTCTGGCACTCACCGCGTGCGAGGCGAAAACACCTGACTACAAGTCGATCTGGTCGACGACGCCGACCACCAGCACGACTCCGGTGGACAAGGCCAGCCTGATCCCGTTCCCCGACTACCTGAACAAGCTCGGGGTGCAGAGCAAGCAGGTGGTCCCCGACCAGCTCACCGATCTCAAGGTGACGCTGCCGCGGCCACCGGGCTGGACGGGCTACAAGAACCTCAACTACTCGCCCGGCACCGTGACGATCGCCAAGAACGACACCTATCCCCTGGCGATGCTGATGGTGTTCCAGTTGTCGGGCGACTTCGACGTCAAGGACGCTCTCAAGCACTCCGACGCCGACGCGCTGCTGTCGGAGAACTTCAAGAAGCTCTACAGCTCCAGCGAGGACTTCCAGGGCTATCCATCGGCGATGATCGAGGGCAGCTACGACCTGCACAACCGCCGGATGCAGTCGTACAACCGGATCGTGATCGCCCAGCCGTCACCGCCGCGGCCGGGCATCCACTACCTGATCCAGCTGACCGTCACGACGTACGCCGAGCAGGCCAAGGAACAGGCCGGCGACATCGAGGCGATCATCAAGGGATTCTCGGTCGGACCGAAGTAGCGGCGCCGCACTAAGCTCGCCGTCATGAGCGAATGGACCGCCGCCGACCTTCCTTCTTTCGCCGGCCGCACCGTCATCGTCACCGGCGCCAACAGTGGCCTCGGCGAGATCACCGCCCGTGAACTGGCCCGCGTGGGCGCCAAGGTCATCCTGGCCTGCCGCAACACCGCCAAGGGCGACGCCGCGGCCGCGGGCATGACCGGCGACGTCGAGGTTCGTCCGCTGGATCTCCAGAGTCTGGCCTCGGTGCGCGAGTTCGCGGCCGGCGTCGACAAGGTCGACGTCCTGATCAACAACGCCGGCATCATGGCGGTGCCCTTCGCGCTGACCGAGGACGGCTTCGAGAGCCAGATCGGCACCAACCACCTGGGCCATTTCGCCCTGACCAACCTGCTGCTGCCCAAGATCACCGACCGCGTCGTGACGGTGTCGTCGGAGCTGCACCTGCTGGGCTACATCAGCCTCAAGGACCTCAACTGGAAGTCGCGGCCGTACTCGGCCTGGCTGGCATACGGGCAGTCGAAGCTGGCGAACCTGCTGTTCACCAAGGACCTGCAGCGCCGGCTGTCGGTGGCCGGCTCTCCGGTACGGGCGCTGACCGCACACCCTGGCTACTCGGCCACCAACCTGCAGGGCCACACCGGCAACGAGTTCGGCGACAAGTTCTGGCTCGCCGCCAACAAGATCGCCACCGATGCGTCGTTCGGTGCCCGCCAGACGCTGTTCGCGGCGTCGCAGGACCTGCCCGGAAACACGTTCGTCGGCCCGAAATTCGGCTTCCGCGGACCGACCGGCCCCACCCAGCTGATCAAGCCGGCCGCCCGCTCGGCACGCACCGCGACGGCGCTCTGGGACCTGTCTGCCCAGCTCACCGCCACTGAATTTCCGCTCTGAGGGGCGTTTCCGCTAGTCTGACTGACGATCACGGCGAGGGTAGGTCCACCAGGACCACCGTTATCGACGGGAACTTCACAGCACTTATGTGCGCTGATATCCCAGCCCTGGCCGTGCCACCCAGTAGATACGGCATCAGGAGCGATTCACATGGCCAAGAACGCGGCCCCCACCTCGAACAATCTGACCGCTGAGGTCCGCACCCGGACCGGCAAGGGCGCCTCGCGTCTGGCCCGTCGCGAAGGCCGTGTGCCGGTCGTCCTGTACGGCCACGGCACCGAGCCGCAGCACCTCGAGATCAACGCCCGCGAGTACGCTGCCGTGCTGCGTAACTCGGGCACCAACGCGGTGCTGACCCTGGACATCGCCGGCAAGGAGCAGCTCGCGCTGACCAAGCAGGTCGTCGTTCACCCCATCAAGCGCAACATCCAGCACGCCGACCTGATCGTCGTGAAGCGTGGCGAGAAGGTCACCGTCGACGTGAGCATCGTCGTCGAGGGTGACGCCCAGTCCGGCACCCTGGTGGCCCAGGACACCAACACCATCCAGATCGAGGCCGACGTCCAGTCGATCCCCGAGTCGCTGACCGTTTCGGTCGAGGGCATCGAGGCCGGTACTCAGATCCTCGCCGGCCAGGTCGAACTGCCCGCGGGCGTCACGCTGGTGACCGACCCCGAGGTGCTGGTCATCAACGTCGTCGCGGCGCCGACCGCCGAGGACCTCGAGGCCGAGGGCTCCGGCGAAGAGGCCGCTTCGGGCGAGGCCGCTGCCGAGGGCGAGGCGGCCGACGAGGCCGCCGCCGAGTCGGAGTAGTCCGCTTTGGCCGAGCCACTGCTGGTGGTCGGCCTGGGCAATCCTGGGCCGCGCTACGAAACAACGCGGCACAACGTTGGATTTCTGGTTGCCGACATCCTGGCCGAGCGCATCGGCGCAGGGTTCAAGGTGCACAAGAAATCCGGAGCTGAAGTCACCACGGGCCGGCTTGGAGGCCGGTCCGTGGTGCTCGCCAAGCCGCGCACCTACATGAACGAATCCGGTAGGCACGTGGGGCCTTTGGCGAAGTTCTATTCGATCGCACCGGCCGATGTCGTGGTGCTCCACGACGAGCTGGACATCGACTTCGGCCGCATCCGGCTGAAGTTCGGTGGCGGCGAGGGCGGCCACAACGGCCTCAAGTCCGTCGCTTCAGCCCTGGGCACCAAGGACTTTCAACGCGTCCGTATCGGCGTCGGCCGCCCGCCGGGGCGTCAGGACCCCGCGGCGTTCGTGCTGGAGAACTTCAACTCGAGGGAACGGCCCGAGTTGGGCACCATCCTCGAACAAGCTGCCGACGCAACGGAATTGCTGCTGCAGCACGGCGTCGAGGCGGCGCAGAACACTGTCCACGCCTGGTAGCCGTTCTTGATCCAAAGCCACGAAAACCCCCAAATTCCACCGAATTTGGGGGTTTTCGCGATTGGTCGCGAAAAACTATCCGCAGATGTGTTGCCGGTCAACGGCATCGGTGTAGCAGTTACGGCGGCCCTGCGCGCCCACGCGCGAGCTCTGGGTGTTGTCCTGACTACGGATGCCCGGGGTCGCCTTGATCGCCACGCTGCCGTTGGTCTCACACGTCGAAGTGCTGCCGGAGTCCTGACAGGTCGGGCGAGCACCAGCGACGGGCGCCATGATGCCGCTGACCGAGGCCAGGCCCACCAGCAGAGCTGCCATCGTGCGCTTGCCTTGATGAGTCATGTCACCTTCTCACTTTCGGGGGAAGGCCGTCTGTCTCTCAGCTGCCTTTTGGCCCCGCATGTTAGTTCGACTATATGTTTCGGCCATGTGACCGTGCCATGAACTCATGGCAAACTCACATGTCCGTGAGCAGCCGAAATGCGGTGACCTGCCGATCTTGAAAACTGCGGTGAGCAACGTCACCGAATGGCCGAGGAACTTTCCCAGGCAACGGAATTCGTCACGACCGCCGCGTGAGTGCCTCAGCTCACGGGCAGGACGAGGCCAATGTGGGTGAGTCCGCAGCAAGAGGGGTGTTGTTGGCCGCCGCCCGGTTGAACGCGTCGCGGCGGGCGTCCTCGAGGGTCGGCCCGGCGCCACCGGCGACGACGCCGCTCGCGGGCGCGTGGACGTTGACGATGCACAACCGGTCGTTGGTGACCTCGTCGCTCGTGCACTGCTCGGCGCCGGCCCGGTGACACGCCGCGATGACCGCAGTAGCGGCAGCGCCGACGTCAGGCCCGCTTGCGGTGAAGCCGACGATGACGCCGCCCCGCACGCCCGAACCGACCGCCGCGGCAATGTTGTTCGGCTTCCCGAGCACGCCCGCCGAGCCGTCGGCGCACGCGGGTATTGCGGCGACGGCACCCGCGCTGAGCACTGCCGCCAGAGCCGCAACTACACGCCCCATGAATACGCCGATCCTCTCGTCAATAATTCAGCGAGATTACCCGGGGTTCACAGCTTTCGCTCAGCGTAGCGAGCGATCAGACCCGCGCGAAAAACGTAAAAACCCCTGATTTCCGGGAAATCAGGGGGCTTTCACGTCTGCACGGAACCTAGCCGGTGACGAGTTCCACCGAGTTGGCGCGGCGCAGCTTGCCGGACGGGGTCTTCGGAATGGTGCCGGGGCCCAGCACGACCACGTTGCGCGGCCGCACGTCGACCTCGGTCACGACTTCGTGCGCCACCTGGTGCTCGATGCGGCGCACTTCCACCGGGTCCTGCCAGGCGTTGGATTCGACTGCGACAGCGAAGGTTTCACGCGAATGACCGGCGTCCAGGCGCACCGCGACGGCACAGCCCGGGCGTACGCCTTCCACCCGGCCCGCCGCGCGTTCAATGTCAGTCGGGTAGATGTTGCGGCCCGCCATGATGATGACGTCCTTCACGCGGCCACACACGACGACGTTCTGCTCCTCGGTGATGTACCCGAGGTCACCGGTGTCGTACCAACCGTTCTCGTCCTGCGTCGGCAGGAAGCCGGCCATGGTGATGTAGCCGGGGGTCACCGATTCACCGCGCAGCTGGATGACGCCGACGCCGCGCTCGGGCAGGACGTTGCCGTCCTCGTCGACGACGCGGGCCTCGAGGTCACGCAGCAGCGGGCCCAGCGAGGCCAGGCGGCGCGTGTTGCCCTTCGACGCGGGTACCGCGCGCCGCAGGGCGGCCAGCAGGTCGGCGTCGACCTCGTCGACGACCAGGCCCGCGTTGCACGGCGAGAACGACACGGCGAGGCAGGTCTCGGCCATGCCGTAGGCCGGCAGGATGGCCGAGGCCTTCAGACCGAACGGCTTGCCGGCGTCGATGAGGTCCTCGACGTCGGCGGGGTCGACGGGCTCGGCGCCGGACAGCGCGAACCGCAGCGTGGAGAGGTCATATTCGCCCGGTTTGGCCTGGCGGCGCAGCCGCTTGGCGAACAGCGCGTAGGCGAAGTTCGGGGCCGCCGTCATGGTGCCCTTGTACTTGTCGATGAGCTTGGCCCACAGCAGGGTGTCGCGCAGGAAGTCCATCGGCGTGACCTTGACCAGCTCGGCACCGAAGTACATCGGGATGGTGAGGAAGCCGACCATGCCCATGTCGTGGAAGCACGGCAGCCAGCTGACCATGACGTCCTTGTCGACGTCGTACTCGGCGCCGATGAACATGGCCTCGGCGTTGGAGTAGATGTTGCGGTGCGTGATCTGCACGGCCTTCGGCGAGCCGGTCGAACCCGAGGTCAGCTGCATCAGCGCGAGGTCGTCTTCGCCGGTCTCGACAGGGTCGATGGGCTCGGCGGCGAGCAGGTCGCCGACCTTGAGGACCTGCAGGCCCTTCTCCTCCAGCACGGGGATGGCGACCAGGAACGGCTCGGAGACGATGACGGCCTTGGCCTCGATCATGCTGATGACGTTCATGGTGTCTTCAGCCCAGACGGCCAGATCGGTACGGGGTGTCGGCTGGTGCAGCATGGTGAGGCTGCCGCCGCGCATCCAGATGCCCTGCACGGTCGGGGCGATCTCGACCGGGAAGCCGGCCAGCACGCCGATCTTGTCGCCGTGCCCGATGCCGGCAGCCGCCAGGCCGCCCGCGATGCGGCGCGCCCGCTCGTGGACCTCACCCCAGGTGTGGCGCACTGGCTCGTGCGGCTCACCGGTGACCATGCCCCGCTGCGATGTACGAGCGTTGTAGTACATCTTGTCGGTAAATCGGCTCACGACAAC
This sequence comes from Mycobacterium sp. UNC410CL29Cvi84, assembly GCF_000686745.1. Taxonomy (NCBI): domain Bacteria; kingdom Bacillati; phylum Actinomycetota; class Actinomycetes; order Mycobacteriales; family Mycobacteriaceae; genus Mycobacterium; species Mycobacterium sp. UNC410CL29Cvi84. The sequence continues at coordinate 185,538 of NZ_KK366011.1, read as the reverse complement.
CTCCTGAGGTCAGGCGCCACTGCCCGTCGTTCCATAGTCCGTCCGGTGCCAGGCGCACTCGTAGAGGCGCGCACGCACAATTCGGCCGCGGTTATATCTCGAAACGATGGCTCCGAGTGCCCGGGCGACGCTGCCCTGGCGTGCGTCGAACCCTCACCGACACCGCCGGTGAGAGAAACCATTGCGTTCCACGCCTGGCCGCTGGCATACACCATCGATCATCTTAAGAGACTCTTAAGTAGCTAACAAACTGTTGGCCGAATTGAGTGCTGAGTCACACCGGGATCAGGCCTGCTTGCTGGGCGCCGGCACCACTCTGGCGCCGTGCACCGGGCCGCTGGCCACGCGTACCGTCCGGCACACCCCGGCGCCGGAAAGCTGGGTGCCGACCTCGATGGCGTCCTCGGCGGAGGCGCACAGGAACGCACAGGTGGGCCCGGAACCGGACACGATGCCCGCCAGGGCGCCGGCTTCGACGCCCGCGCGCAGTGTGCGCCGCAGCCCGGTGTCCAGGCTGACCGCCGCGGGCTGTAGATCGTTGCCCAGCAGCGGCGCCAGCTCTCGCGGGTCCCCGGAGGCCAGCGCGGTCAGCAACGGCTCGGGATCGTCCAGCGCCGGCGGGCCGCCCTTGCGTCCGTCTGCCCGCAGATTGTCCAGCTCGGCGAAGACCTTCGGCGTGGACAGCCCACCCTCGGCAAACGCCAGCACCCAGTGGAAGGTGCTCCGCGCCAACACAGTGGCCAACTGCTCGCCGCGTCCGGTGCCCAACGCGGTGCCGCCGTGCAGTGCGAACGGGACGTCGCTGCCGAGCCGGGCGGCCAGCGCATGCAGGTCCCGGCGAGGCACACCGAGCTCCCAGAGATTGTTCATCGCGACCAGCACGGCGGCCGCGTCGGCGCTGCCGCCGGCCATGCCACCGGCCACCGGGATGGACTTGTCGATCGAGATCGCGACGTCGGGCGCGCGGCCGACGTGCTCGGCCATGAGTTCGGCGGCCCGCCAGGCGAGGTTGCGATGGTCGGTCGGCAGACCCTCGGCGCCGTCGCCGAACATCTCCAGCGACAGCAGGTCGGCGTTGCGGACCGTCACCTCGTCGAACAGGGATACAGCGTGGAACACCGTGGTGAGCTCGTGATAGCCGTCATCGCGGCAGTCCCCGACACCGAGGTACAAGTTCACCTTGCCCGGCACGCGGACGGTCACCGACCCTGTGGGTACCCACTCAGAAGCAGTGTTTCCATCCGACGTAGACACGTCACGACACTAACGCCCGCGGCGATGGCCACAACACCAAGTACGGAAAAGCCTGCCCGACAGCGTCAGTGGGTGGCGTCGACCTGCTGCTCAGGCTCCGGTGTGGCGGCGCGCTGCTCGCGATCCAGCTCACCCGAACGCTGCAGCAGCCGCACGAAGTCGGCGATCGCCAGCGTCTCGCCACGGCGGGCCGGATCGATGCTCGCGGCCAGCAGACGCTCGGCCGAGGCATTGCCCGAACCCGCCCACTCGGCGAACGCGTTGCGCGACGTCTTGCGCCGCTGCGCGAACGCGATGTCGATCAGGTCGAACACCTGCGAGCGGAAGCTGTCATCGGTCGGCCACGGCGACGTCTCGTGCCGGTCGATGCGGACCAGGCCCGAGTAGACCCGCGGGATCGGCCAGAACACCGTCGGCGACACCATGCCGTAGCGCCGGACGTTGCCGAAGAACCGCACCTTGGCGCTGGGCACCCCGTAGTCCTTGGTGCCCGGGTCGGCGGCGAGCCGCTCGGCGACCTCGGCCTGGACCATCACCATGACGGTGCGGATGGTCGGGAATTCCGAGAGCAGGTGCAGGATGGCCGGCACCGCGACGTTGTACGGCAGGTTGGCGACCAGCGCGGTCGGCTGCTCGTCCAGGTCCGACGGCATGAGGTCGAGCACGTCGCGGTTCAGGACGGTCAACCGTCCGATCTCGCTGTGGGAATGCTCGGCGACCGTGGTCGGCAGCTGGCGGGCCAGCACCGGGTCGATCTCGACGGCCGTCACCTTCGCGCCGCGGTCCAGCAGTGCCAGCGTCAGCGAGCCCAGGCCCGGGCCCACCTCCAAGACGTGGGACTGCCGGTTCACCCCGGAGGCCGACACGATGCGGCGCACCGTGTTGGCGTCATGCACGAAGTTTTGTCCGAAGGCCTTACGCGGCCGGAAATCAAGCTCTTTTGCCAGATGCCGGATTTCGGTTCGACCGAGTAGCCGGATCGTCATCGTGCCCCAATTCTCCCGCTACAAACTGGCCAGGCACCCCAACCTTGGCGGGCTCGCGTCACTTCAGCAATCGCGATCTGCTCTTCACGTGTCGCAAGATCAGCCCTCGCAGCATAACGCAGTCCGCCCTGCCGCTCCCAGGTGTTCTGATCAAATTGGACTCCGCCGTAAAAACCGTTACCCGTATTGATGGCCCAGTTGCCGGTGGACTCACAACGCGCCAGCGCATCCCAAGCGGCCCCCTGCGTCACCGGCGGCACTTCGGTGCCGGGCTTGGCGCCGATGCGGATGACGCCGTCGCGCGCCGGGGTCAGCACCTGATTGGAGACCGGCAACCGCCCGGTCTCGACACCGTTGACCGTGGCAACGGCGAACGTCACGTTCTGGGTCCCGGGCTGGCCCGGATCGTCGACCACCTTGCGGCTCATGTTCAGCGCCGGGTCCGGAACCTGGTTCATGGCCGGAGCTAGCGGCGACTCCATGGTCACCTGCTGCAGCCGGATCCGGGTCACGTCGATCTGCATGCCCTCGGTCACCGGCGTGGACGCCGCGGGGACGACGGTGTCGCGCTGCTCCAGCGGCACGCCGGCGGCGGCCAGCAGGCCGGCCACATTGGCCGCGGCCAGGTGCACCTGACGCGGCACACCGCCGTCGACGATGGTCACGTTGCGGGCGCTGACCACGGGCAACGACATGCCGGCGAGCGGCACGCGGGTGGCGCGGTCGGCCGCGACGGGCGCGGTGTCGGTCATGGACAGCTGCTTGAGGGCGTCCTGAACGGTGGCCGCGGTGGTCCACACCTGACGCGTGTTCTGGCCGTCCATCGAGATCTCGAGCGGGCGGCTGCGGCGCAGCACGATGTTGTCCGCGTCGTGCACGTCCTGGTCGGCCGCGGGGAACAGGTCGTCGCGCTCGCCGACGGAGAAGCCGTTCTCGGAGAGGACGTCGCCGATGCGGGTCTTCATGGTCTGCACCGTCATCGGTGCGCCGTCGATGGTGAGGGTGACGGTCTTGTGGTTCGCGACGGCGAACCCTCCGGCGACGGTCAGCGTGGCGAGGAAGGCCCCGGTCACGCCACGCAGCATCGGCGAGCGCGCATCATGCAACTTGTTCAGAACGTTCAAGGCGTCAATCCCGTGTCTATCGAGCCCGGGGCGGCCCCGAGCAGCGGCCGCGGTGACCACATAAAAGCCACCTCGACCGGGTTGATCACAGAACGGTAACGAACGTCCCCGGGAGGCGGCAACTTGAACTAATGATACAGTCCATAGCTTTTCGAAGCGTTTTCCGAGGTCACCGCGGCAATTTCGGCCGCTGAAGAATTTCTGATCTCGGCCAGTGCGCGGACCGTGTACGGCAGGCAGTACGACTCGTTGGGCGCGCCGCGGAACGGGTGCGGGGTCAGGAACGGCGCGTCCGTCTCGACGAGCAGGAGCTCCGCCGGGATGATCGCCGCCGCCTCACGCAGCGCATGCGCGTTCCGGAAGCTGACGGTGCCGGACAGGCTCATGAGCCAGCCGTGGTCGGCGCACGTCCGGGCCATCGCGGCATCCGACGAGAAGCAGTGGAAGATCACCGTCTCCGGCGCACCCTCGGACCTGAGCATGTCGAGGACCTCGGCGTCACCGTCCCGGTTGTGGATCATCAGCGGCTTGCCGACACGTTTGGCCAGGTCGATGTGCCAGGCGAAGGCCTCGCGCTGCGTCGCTTCGTCGGCGCAACCGTCGAGCTTGCCGGGCCAGTACATGTCGATGCCGGTCTCCCCCACCGCGACCACGCGCGGGTCGGCGGCCAGGCGTTCCAGGGTGCGTTTGGCCTCGTCATCGAGGGCGTTGGCACGGGTTGGATGCAGCGCGACGGCGGCGTACACGCGCGGATCGGCATGCGCGGCCCCGACGGCCCACTCGGCGGCCTCGAGATCGTCGGCGATGGTCACGACCTTCTCGACGCCGACGGCCGCGGCGCGGTCCAGGATCACGCGGATGCTCTCGGCGTCGGTCGCGCCACACGCATCCAGGTGGGTGTGGGCGTCGATCAGCCCGGGCAGTGGCTCCGGGGCGGGCGGCTTCTCTCGTTTGGCGCTCACAGCGACACCCTAAAGTGAGACCAAATGAGTGAGCCTTTTTACATCACCACCGCCATCGCGTACCCGAACGGCGCACCGCACATCGGGCACGCGTACGAGTACATCGCCACCGACGCGATCGCCCGGTTCAAGCGGCTCGACGGTTTCGACGTCCGCTACCTGACCGGTACCGACGTGCACGGGCAGAAGATGGCCGAGGCCGCGGCGGCCGAAGGCATCACCGCCGCGGAGCTGGCCACGCGCAACTCCGACGTGTTCCAGGCGCTGCAGGAGAAGCTCAACATCTCCTTCGACCGGTTCATCCGGACGTCGGACGCCGACCACTACGAGGCGTCCAAGGAAATCTGGCGCCGGATGAACGAGGCCGGGGACATCTACCTCGGCACGTACGCCGGCTGGTACTCGATCCGCGACGAGCGCTTCTTCGCCGAGGACGAGACCGAGGTCCGTGACGGCGGCCGGTTCGCCATCGAGACCGGCACGCCCGTCACGTGGACCGAGGAGCAGACCTACTTCTTCAAGCTGTCGGCCTACACCGACCGCCTGCTGGCGCACTACGAAGCGCACCCCGAGTTCATCGGACCGGACGTGCGGCGCAACGAGATCGTCAGCTTCGTCTCGGGCGGGCTCAAGGACCTGTCGATCTCGCGGACCACGTTCGACTGGGGCGTCCCGGTCCCCGACCACCCCGAGCACGTCATGTACGTGTGGGTCGACGCGTTGACGAATTACCTGACGGGCGTGGGTTTTCCGGACGAAGCGTCGCAGGCCTTCCAGAAGTACTGGCCCGCGAATCTGCACATGATCGGCAAGGACATCATCCGCTTCCACACCGTCTACTGGCCGGCGTTCCTGCTGTCGGCCGGAATCGCCCTTCCGGAGCGGGTTTTCGCGCACGGCTTCATCAACGTCAAGGGCGAGAAGATGAGCAAGTCGGTGGGCAACGTGGTGGATCCCATCGCGCTGATCGACGCCTTCGGCCTGGATCAGGTGCGCTACTTCTTCCTGCGCGAGGTGTCCTTCGGCCAGGACGGCAGCTACAGCGAGGAAGCCATCATCGGCCGCATCAACGCCGACCTGGCCAACGAACTGGGCAACCTGGCACAGCGCTCGCTGTCGATGGTGAACAAGAACCTCGGCGGAATCGTCCCGGAGCCAGGCGAATTCACCGCCGCCGACCTGGAGTTGCTCAAGCAGGCCGACGCGCTGCTCGAACAGGTACGGGCGCACTACGACGTGCCGGCAATGCATCTGGCCCTCGAGGCCATCTGGCAGATGCTGGGTGCCGCCAACCGCTACTTCTCGGCCGAAGAACCGTGGGTGCTGCGCAAGTCTCCCGCTGAGTCGGACCAGACCCGCTTCGGCACAGTGCTATACACGACGCTGGAGGCGGTCCGGATCGCCGCGCTGCTGGTGCAGCCGGTGATGCCGGAGTCCGGCGGGAAGCTGCTCGACCTTCTCGGGCAGGACGCCTCGGCACGGGATTTCCGTGCCCTGGGTACCCGGCTGGCACCGAGCACGGTGCTACCGACACCCGAAGGCGTATTTCCCCGCTATCAGGCGGAGACCAAGGAGTAACGAAAAGATATGGCGCAGGACGGCTTACACGAGCGGCTGCACGACGTCTACGAGGAAGTCACCCGCCGCAACGCCGGCGAGATCGAATTCCACCAAGCCGTCTACGAGGTTCTGACGAGCCTGGGCCCGGTCGTCGACAAGCACCCCGAGTACTCCGACACCGCCATCATCCGACGGCTGTTCGAGCCCGAGCGGCAGATCATCTTCCGCGTGCCGTGGATCGACGACACCGGCGCCGAACAGATCAACCGTGGCTTCCGCGTCGAGTTCAACTCTGCGCTGGGCCCGTTCAAGGGCGGCCTGCGGTTTCACCCGTCGGTGTACCTGGGCATCGTGAAATTCCTTGGTTTCGAGCAGATTTTCAAGAACTCGCTGACCGGCCTGCCCATCGGCGGCGGCAAGGGCGGGTCGGACTTCGACCCGAAGGGCCGCTCCAAGAACGAAGTGATGCGCTTCTGTCAGTCGTTCATGACCGAGCTGTACCGGCACATCGGCGAGTACACCGACGTCCCCGCCGGCGACATCGGCGTCGGCGGCCGTGAGATCGGCTACCTGTTCGGCCAGTACAAGCGCATCACCAACCGCTACGAGTCCGGCGTCCTGACCGGCAAGGGCCTCACGTGGGGTGGCTCGCAGGTCCGCACCGAGGCCACCGGCTACGGCACGGTGTTCTTCGTCGACGAAATCCTGCGCAGCACTGGGCAATCCTTCGACGGCAAGCAGGTCGTGGTGTCCGGGTCCGGCAACGTCGCGATCTACGCCATCGAGAAGGTGCACGCGCTGGGCGGCACCGTCGTCGGCTGTTCGGACTCCAGCGGGTACATCGTGGACGAGAAGGGCGTCGACCTCGAGCTGCTCAAGGAGCTCAAGGAAGTGCGCCGCGGCCGAATCTCCGAGTACGCCGAAATGCGCGGCGGCGCTGCGCGGTTCGTCGAGAACGAATCGATCTGGCAGTTGCCGTGCGACATCGCGCTGCCGTGCGCCACGCAGAACGAGTTGGACGGCGACGACGCGAAGGCACTGATCGCGTCCGGCTGCCAGGTCGTCGCCGAGGGCGCCAACATGCCGTGCACCCCGGAAGCGGTCAAGTTGTTCGCCGAGGCCAAGGTCGCCTTCGCGCCCGGCAAGGCCGCCAACGCCGGCGGCGTCGCCACCAGCGCGCTGGAGATGCAGCAGAACGCGTCGCGCGACTCCTGGACGTTCGAGGAGACCGAGCAGCGGCTGGCCGAGATCATGGGCCGCATCCACGACCGCTGCCTGAGCACCGCCGACGAGTACGGCCAGCCGGGCAACTACATGGCCGGGGCCAACATCGCCGGGTTCATCCGGGTCGCCGACGCGATGTCGGCCCTCGGAGTCGTCTGACCTGGGCATTGACCCCTGCCGATCGCAGGGTCCGCACTAGAGTCGAGTGATCTGGGCCACATCTGTGGGTACGTTTGTCACACTTTCGGCACCGCCGGTGTCTTGAGGGCATAACCAACCCGAAGGAGATGCAGTGATGACCGGAAACCAGAACCCCAACCGCGTCGTCGTCATCGGCGGCGGCTACGCCGGCGCGCTGGCGGCCAATCACGTTCTTATGCGCGACGACGTGGCCGTCACCCTGGTGAACCCGCGGCCCAAGTTCGTCGAGCGCATCCGCCTGCACCAGCACGCGGCCGGGAACTACAACGCCACCGTCGGCTACGACACGCTCCTCGCCGACGACGTGCGCCTGGTGGTCGACACCGCCACCCGTATCGACGCCGCGGCCCGCACCGTCGAGCTGGCGTCCGGCGACAGGCTCGACTACGACTACCTGATCTACGCCGTCGGCAGCACCGGCACCGTCCCGGCGTCGGTGCCCGGGGCCGCTGAATTCGCTTACCCCCTCGCTGAATTCGAACAGGCCGAGCGACTGGTGGCCCGGTTGCAGGACGTGCCACTGTCGGCGCAGATGGTGGTCGTCGGCGCCGGACTGACCGGCATCGAGGCCGCTTCCGAGTTCGCCGAGGCGGGCCGCAACGTCGTGCTGGTCGGCAGCAAGCTGGCGCCGTCGATGAGCGCCCCCGCCCGCCGCTCGGTGGCCAAGGCCCTGGCCAAGCTGGGCGTGACGGTCATCGAAGGCGACGTCAGCTCCGTCGCCGCCAACCGGGTGACCCTCGCCGACGGGCGCTTCATCAGCAGCGCCGTGACGGTGTGGACTGCCGGCTTCGGCACCCCGCAACTGGCGGCCGCCAGCGGACTGCGCACCGACGAAATGGGCCGGCTGCTCACCGACGAAAGCCTCACCAGCATCGATGATCCGCGCATCGTCGCAACCGGTGACGCCGCCGCGCCGTCGGGACAGCCGCTGCGGATGAGCTGCCAGGCCTCGAGCCCGCTCACCGCGACGGCCGTGGCTACAGTGCTGAGCCGCATCGCCGGCACCGAGCCCAAGCCACTCGACCCCGTCTTCGTCGGATCGTGCGTCAGCCTGGGCCGCCACACGGCGACCATCCAGATCGCCCACAAGGACGATTCGCCGACCAGCTACTACATCGGCGGACGCGTTGCGGCGAAGCTGAAGGAAGCCATCTGCAAGGGCACGCTGTGGGGCATCCGCCGGACCGCCCGCAAGCCCAGTTCGGTCTTCCTGATGACGGGCGGCAAGCGTGCCGAACAGCTGGCGGAGGCAGTCAACGCATGACCGGCGCCACCGGGGCAGCAGGGGGTGAACACGCCGAGCGATTCACCCACCTGCGGCCGTTGCTCTTCACCATCGCCTACGAAATCCTGGGTTCGGCAACGGAATCCGACGACGTGCTGCAGGACAGCTACCTACGCTGGGCCGACGTCGACCTCGACACCGTGCGCGACACCAAGTCGTACCTGGCGCAGCTGGTCACCCGGCAGGCGTTGAATGCCTTACGGGCCGGCGCACGGCGCCGGGAGGAGTATGTCGGCCCGTGGCTACCCGAGCCCCTGCTGCTCGACGAGCGCGACGCCTCATCGGATGTCGTTCTCGCCGAGTCGGTTTCGATGGCGATGCTGGTGGTCCTGGAGTCGCTGGGCCCCGACGAACGGGCCGTGTTCGTGCTGCGCGAGGTGTTCGGGTTCGACTACGACGAAATCGCCGGCGCCGTAGGCAAATCGACCGCGGCGGTGCGCCAGGTCGCCCACCGGGCCCGCGAGCATGTCCAGGCCCGGCGCAAGCGGTACACGCCCGACACCGCCAAGTCCGCCGAGGTGACCACCCAGTTCCTGACGGCGGCCGCGACCGGCGATCTGGACGGCCTGATGACGCTGCTGGCCCCGAACGTCACGTGGACCGCGGACAGCGACGGCAAGGTCAGTGCCGCCCGGCGGCCGGTGTACGGCCCGGACCGGGTCGGGCGAATGCTGCTCGGCCTCATGCGCGGAATCGGCGACTTCCCCGAGGCCCGCTTCGACCTCGCGACGTACAACAACGCCCCGGCGATGGTGCTCTACCTCGGCGAGAAGCTCGACAGCGTCATCCTGATCGAGATCGAGGACGGCAAGATCAGCCACTTCTACGCCATCCGCAACCCCGACAAGCTCGGTGGGGTGCTGGTGGAGCGGGAGATCCAGCGCTGATCCGTGCCCCACGAGTAGTCCCGCGAGCAGTCGCAAAACTGTCCTTTTCCGCAGCAGATCGACAGTTTTGCTGGGGGCACCCCCGCTGGGGGACTGCTCGCGGTCATAGGCGAAGCTGTGGGGCGTGCGAGTCGAGCGGTTGGCCGATCTGGGCGACGCCCCGGGGGTGTTGAAGGCTGTCGCCGACGCCGCCGCCCAGCGCGGCCTGCCACCGCCCGCCGCGCTGCTGGGCGACTGGTTCGGCGCGACGGCCGTCATCGCACCGAGCGTCGCCATCGAGCCGGTGACGGCCACCGAAGTCTTCGACGCGCCAACGGGTTCCGGTGAGGCGATAGGTGGCGGCTGGTTCGGCTACCTGTCGTACCCGGACGGGGGTCACCGGATCCCGGCGGCTGCCGGGGGCTGGTCGGACTCGGTGCTGCGGCAGGACGCCGACGGGCACTGGTGGTACGAAAGCCTCTCCGGGGCAACGCTTCCCGACTGGCTGGCGAACCTGAAACCGGCAGCGCCCGCGCCGTATGCCATCGACTGGCGTGCGCCGGACCGCGCCAGCCACCGCGCCGGCGTGCTGTCCTGTCTGGACGCGATCACCGCCGGCGAGGTGTACCAGGCCTGCGTCTGTACCCGCTTCACCGGACGACTGTCCGGTGCGCCCGTCGACTTCTTCGTCGACGCGGTGGCGCGGACCGCGCCCGCCCGGGCCGCGTTCATCGCGGGCGAGTGGGGCGCTGTCGCGTCGCTGTCCCCCGAGCTGTTTCTGAGCCGGCGCGGCGAGATCGTCACCTCCAGCCCCATCAAAGGCACGCTCCCCCTTGATCATCCGCCGTCGGAGCTGGCGTCGTCGGCCAAGGACGTCGCCGAGAACATCATGATCGTCGACCTCGTGCGCAATGATCTGAGCCGCGTCGCGACGACCGGGTCGGTCCGGGTACCGCAACTGCTGGCAGTCGAACCCGCGCCGGGCGTCTGGCATCTCGTGTCGACGGTGGCCGCGCAGGTGCCCGTCGACACCCCGATGACGGCGGTGCTGGACGCCACCTTCCCGCCCGCCTCGGTGACCGGCACCCCGAAGTGCCGCGCCCGCGAACTGCTCGCCGAATGGGAACCCTACGACCGCGGAATCTATTGCGGGACGGTCGGTTTGGCGTCGCCACTGGCTGGAACCGAACTGAACGTCGCGATCCGCACCGTGGAATTCGACACCGACGGTGCCGCGGTCCTGGGCGTGGGCGGCGGCATCACCGCCGACTCGGACCCGGACCGCGAATGGGAAGAGTGCCTCCACAAAGCCGCACCTACCGTCGGCCTCGCCTTATCCAGCGAGCAGTCCGCTGCAAGCGGGCGGTACCCTACGCAAAATTGGGTCGATCGACACTGATCTAGCGACCCGACTCTCTTAGGTCTCGGATCCCAGTCACCTGGTGACTGGGATCCGAGACTTTAGCGCGACCTAAGCGAGTCGGGTCGGTTCACGCGGAGATTAGCGGCGAATTTCGTAATCGCCTGCGAAGCATCGCAGGCAATCGCCCGCGTGGCGCATCCCAGGCCCGCACCGGCTGGACAGTCGACCCACAGAAAACGTCAGCAGAGCCTTTTTCAATAGTTTTATGTCTCACGGGCCTTGAGGACCGCGTCGTAGAGCTCGCGGCGAGACGGCGCCCCGGGGTTCTCGGCGATCACTTGCGCGCAGGCGTCTTTGACGCGCGCGCCGTCGTCGACCAATTCCTGTACCAGCGCGACCAAACTGTCGATGTCCGCCACCGGCGTCGCCCCCGCGAGCACCACGGTGATCTCACCGAGCACGCCGTCGGCGGCCCATTCGGCCAGTTCCGCGAGGGTGCCCCGGCGAATCTCCTCGTGGGTCTTGGTCAGCTCACGGCACACGACCGCGCGCCGGTCCGGCCCCAGCGCGGTCACGGCCTCGGCCAGGGTCTCGGCCAGCCGGCGCGGTGACTCGAAGAAGACAGACGTCCGCCGCTCGGTCGCGAAGCCGGCCAGCCACGCCGCCCGGCCCTTGCGCGGTGCGAAGCCTTCGAAGCAGAACCGGTCCGACGCCAGCCCGGAGACCGCCAGCGCCGTCGTCACCGCCGACGGGCCCGGCAGACACGACACCGGCAGCCCGGCCTCGGCGCACGCCGCCACCAACCGGTAGCCGGGATCGCTGATCAACGGCATACCGGCGTCACTGACGACCAGCACGGTCTCCCCCGCGGCAATCGATTCGACGAGCCCCGCCACCCGCGACGCCTCGTTCTGGTCGAAGAAACTGACGACGCGCCCGACGGGCCGGACATCCAGCGACGCGGCCAGGGCACGCACCCGTCGGGTGTCCTCGGCGGCGATCACGTCCGCGGTGCCGAGCGCCTCGATGAGGCGGGCCGAAGCGTCGCCGGGCTGGCCCAACGGAGTGGCCGCGAGCAGCAGCCGACCAGCGTCAGCGAGCGGACCAAGTGCTGATGTCACACCGGACAGCCTAAGCTCGCTGACGTGACCGCCCCCGCCCTCGACGCCGCCGACGCCGAGCGCGAGGTCCCCGTGATCAGTCCGGCGCCGCTGACGCCTGCCGCCGATTTCGGCCCTACCGACCGGCTGCGCGGCTGGACCATGACCGCGGTGATCACCGCGCTGGCCGTCATCACCCGGTTCCTGAACCTCGGCTCGCCGACCGACGCGGGCACCCCGATCTTCGATGAGAAGCACTACGCGCCGCAGGCCTGGCAGGTGCTGCACAACAACGGCGTCGAGGACAACCCCGGCTACGGCCTGGTCGTGCACCCGCCCGTCGCCAAACAGCTGATGGCCATCGGCGAATGGATCTTCGGGTACAACGGCGTCGGCTGGCGGTTCTCCGGCGCGGTGTGCGGCGTCATCCTGGTGCTGCTGGTGGCGCGGATCGTGCGGCGCATGACGCGCTCGACGCTGCTGGGCGGTATCGCCGGGCTGCTGATCATCGCCGACGGCGTCAGCTTCGTCTCGGCCCGCACGGCGCTGCTCGACGTCTATCAGGCCGTGTTCATCGTGGCGGCGTTCGGCGCGCTCATCGTCGACCGCGACCAGGTGCGCGCCCGGATGCACGTCGCGATGACCGAAGGCCGGATCAACGAGACGCCGTGGGGCCCGCGGCTCGGCGTGCGGTGGTGGCGGTTCGGCGCGGGCGTGCTGCTGGGGCTCGCCCTGGCGGTGAAGTGGTCGGGCCTCTATTACATGGTGTTCTTCGGCCTGCTGACGGTCGCGTTCGACGTCGCGGCGCGGCGCGCGTACCGCGTGCAGCGACCCTGGCTGGGGACGCTGCGCCGCGACGTCGCGCCCGGGATGTGGGCGTTGACGCTGATCCCGGTCGGCGTGTACCTGGCGTCGTACGCGCCGTGGTTCGCGTCGGAGACCGCGATCGACCGGCACATGGAAGGCCGGAACATCGGCGACGGACCGTTCGCGACGCTGCGCTCGCTCTGGTACTACACGCACGACGTCTACCGCTTCCATTCCGGGCTGACCAACGCCGCGGGCAATCACCACCCGTGGGAATCCAAGCCGTGGACGTGGCCGATGTCGCTGCGGCCGGTGCTGTACGCCATCGACAACAACAATGTGCCGGGCTGCGGTGCGCAGTCGTGCGTCAAGGCCGTCATGCTGGCCGGCACGCCGGCGATGTGGTTCATCGCCGTGCCGGTGCTCGGCTGGGCGGTGTGGCGGACGTTCGTCAAACGCGACTGGCGGTACGCCGCCGCGCTCACCGGCTACGCCGCGGGATACCTGCCGTGGTTCGCCGATATCGACCGGCAGATGTACTTCTTCTACGCGACGCCCATGGCGCCGTTCCTGATCATCCTGATCACGCTGATCCTCGGCGACATCCTGTATCCGAGATCGACGGAACCGGAACGACGAACACTCGGGCTGCTGGTCGTGTGCTTCTACGTGGCGTTGGTGATCACCAACTTCGCCTGGATGTACCCGATCCTGACGGGTCTGCCGATCTCCCCGTCCACCTGGAACATGGAGATCGTGCTGCCCTCGTGGCGCTAGGGCGCATCGAACGCCTGTGCGATAGGATCGCGGGGTGTCCTTGGCGGTTCAGGGTTCGCTGTTCGACCATGCCGAACGGCGCTGGCTCGGCGACGGCGCCTGGGTCGACGTCCGCGCCGGCTGGCTGACGGGCGCCGACACACTTTTCGACGAGCTGCTGACCGCCATCCCCTGGCGCGCCGAGCAACGCCAGATGTACGACAAGGTTCTCGACGTACCGCGTCTGGTCAGCTTCCACGACCTCGCACAGGAACGGGCGCCGCATCCCGGGCTGGCGCGGCTGCGGGTGCGGCTCAACGACGCCTACGCCCACGAACTCGGCGAGCCGTTCACCAGCGTGGGACTGTGCCTGTACCGCGACGGCAACGACAGCGTGGCCTGGCACGGCGACACCATCGGCCGCAGCCGCACCGAGGACACCATGGTCGCGGTACTGAGTCTCGGCGCGACAAGGGTTTTCGCGCTGCGCCCGCGCAACGCGGGCGCCGACGGCAAGCGCACCAGTGTCCGGCTGCCACAGGTCCACGGCGACCTGCTGGTGATGGGCGGGTCCTGCCAGCGCACCTGGGAGCACGCGGTGCCCAAGACCGCCCGTCCCACCGGGCCGCGCATCAGCATCCAGTTCCGGCCGCGGAACGTGCGGTAGTTACTGCCCGCGGACCGTGGCGACCGACTTGGTCAACAGCTCCGTCGCCTTCTGCGTATTCACCGGCACGACAGGCTTGTCCGGGACGACGAGCGAGTTGGCGGTGACGATCACCAGGAACCTGCCGAAACCGGCGACGTAGTTGTACAGCTGACCGGCAGCGGGTTTGCCGCCCGCCACCGTCTCGAGAATGCGGTGGGTGCCCAGCGTCTTCACCTGATCGATGGGCGGCGCCGGCACCTCTTCGACCAGGCCCCGTACCCCGGCGCCGGAGAACGCGACCTTCTTGCAGCCGTCACCCGGATCGGCCGGCGCGATCGGCTCGGAGGTCTCCACCGCCAGGATGACGAACCGGTTGCCCTGCCCTTCGGCGGTGACGGCAGTCATGTTGCCCTTGGCACCTGGGGAGACGGCCATGCCGGAGGCGAATTTCGCGCAGTCGGGCGGCTCGAATTTCAGGCCCGGCGGCAGCGTCTGCGGGGCGAACGCGCGCGGGTCGATGCCTGTCGGCGCGACCGTCTTGACCTGGTAGTCCGGCCCGAAAGTGCCCTTCAGATCAAGGATTTTGGTGATGTCGGGGTCAGCGACCACCACCTGGGAGTGGGACGTGCATGCCGCCACCAGACCGGCGGAGAGCACCGCGAGCACCGTTCTGCGCATTGTGGCGAATCTACCGGGCCAACCCGTCGTCGGCCGGGATGCCCCGCACCGACCGCACCGCCGCGTCCAACAACGTCGCCGGGAGCTCGCCGGGCAACGGCGGCGCGACGGCCCCCGGGTCGGTCACCATGGTGACCGAAACCGCCAGCGTGTCGACGTACGCGATCAGAGTCGTTGCCTGCGAATGGGTTTGCGCCCCGTTCTCGACGCTGGTGGTGATGTGCGCCGTGAGGCCCAGCGTGCGGGCGTCGTCGACCTTGGGCGCGTCGACGACGTCGACGGCCCCGCGCGCACGGCCGGTGCTCAATGTCCAGGCGTGGCAGTCGCCGACGAGCTCGGGCGCCGGGGCGACGGCCGGCGCCGCAGTCACGTACACGATGCCGCCGGGTCCCGATGCCGACCAGCCGCGAACGCCGTCGGCCGGTGCGGCCACCAGCGCCGCGCAGTCCGCCGGGTTGGCAGCCGACCCGGCGGACATGCCCCAGAAGGTCGTCGGCGCGGCGGGTGCCGGCAACGCACCGAACTCGTAGCCCTGCAGGTCCCCGGGCAGGTGTTGGCGCATCCGGCCGATCGCCGCCGGGTCGGCGGGTTTCGCGGCCGCCGGGGTGGTCGGCCGCGTGGGCGGGGTCGTCGACCCGCACGCGGCACACAGCAGAACCGCCGCCGACCACGCGAGTGCGCGCATTTGCTGTTGATAGCACGGCGAACGCACCGACCCCGGCCGATGTCCGGCGCCACGCCGATGCGACTTTTGCGGACACGGCGTTGCACCGGAAGCTTGTGCCACCGGCTTCGTCCGCCCCGTAGTCTGCAACCGACGACAGGAGACGGAAATGTTGCCGATGAGGGTTGCCGGCGTCGCGCTGGCCGTGACTGTGACTGCGCTGGGCGCGAGTGCCTGCAACTCGGACTCGAAGCCGGCGCCGTCGTCGACGTCCAGCAGTGCCTCGAGCAGCAGCGCGGCGGCAGCTCCGACTTCTGCGGCACCGAGCGCACCGGCGGTTCCGAAGAAGACCATCCGGGACTACCTGCACGAGAAGAACATCACCGAGCAGCAGCTGCATCCCGGCGATCCCGGCGCCCCGACACTGACCATGCCGCTCCCCCAGGGCTGGGTGGATGCCGGTCCGCTGACGCCGAAATGGGCTTGGAGCGCAAGCAAATTCGACGACCCGGCGATGAAGGCCGACCCGCCGACCATCATCGTGCTGATCTCGAAGTTGCCCGGCGCCAATGCCGACGAGGTGCTGCAATACGCACCCGGCGAGCTGCAGAACCTGCACAACTGGCAGGACGCCGGCACCAACTGCGAGGCCATGCTCGCCGGCTTCAAGGCGTGTCAGGTCGGCGGCATGTACAACCAGGACGGCAAGGACCGGCTGATGGCCCAGAAGACGGCGGCCATCCCGACCAAGGACGGTGTGATCGTGCTGCAGATCAACGCCAGCGGCACCAAGGAGACGATCGGGCCGCTGATGGACGCGACGTCGTCGATCGACAAGACGATGAAGATCACCGTGCCCTGAACTGCCTGACGTCAGGCGCGGGAGAACGCCGATGCCGCGGCGACCTGGTCGGCGGTCGGCCGCACCCCGGTGTACCGCTCGAACTGTTCTGCGGCCTGCAGGGCGATGACCTCGGCGCCGGTGATCACCGGGATCCCGGCTGCGCGCGCCGCACGCACCAGCGGGGTCTCCGACGGCAGGGCCACCACGTCGAACACGGTGTGCGCCTTGGCAATAACTTCGGGCGTGAACGACAGGTCGTCGGCTTCGGCGCCACCCACCATCCCGATCGGGGTGACGTTGACGATGATGTCCGCGTCGGCTGACGCGTCCGCCGCGTAGCGGTACCCCAGCCGGTCGGCCAGCCGCCCGCCGGTCTCCGCGTTGCGGGCCACGATGGTGCCCGCCTCGAATCCCTTGTCCCGGAACGCCGCCGCCACCGCGCTGGCCATGCCGCCGCTGCCGCGGATCTGCAGCGACGCGGCGGGATCCAGGCCGTGCTCGTCGATGAGCCGGGCGATGGCCAGGTAGTCGGTGTTGCAGGCCGTGAGCCGGCCCGCGTCGTTGACGATCGTGTTCACCGAATTGATCACGCGCGCCGACTCTTCCAGCTCGTCGATCAGGGCGATGACGTCCTCTTTGAACGGCATGGACACCGAACAGCCGCGGATGCCCAGGGCCCGGACGCCGCCGATCGCCGCGGCGATGTCGGTCGTGGTGAAGGCCTTGTAGACGAAATCCAGGCCCAGTTCGTTGTAGAGGTAGTTGTGGAAGCGCGTGCCGATGTTGCTGGGCCGGGCGGCCAGCGAGATGCACACCGAGGTGTCCTTGTTCAGCAGTGGGCGCCGGGTGTACAGCGAGTCCGTCATCAGCCGACCGCCTTGATCACGTGCTGCGCCAGTGTGTAGATGTCGCGATACTGCTTGTGCGACAACGCCAATTGCTTCGGCGCCGGCACATCGAACTCAGTGACGATCATGTTGCGGTCGTCGCGCTCCCAGGTGGCGCCGTAGTGCTCGAGAATCTTGCGCATCGGAAAGTTGTCGGACAGCACCCGCGCGGCGAACCGCTCGATGCCCGAGCCTCGGGCAGCCGGCACCAGCGCATCCATCAGAAAGGTGCCGATGCCCTTGCCCTGGTAATCGTCGCCCACCATGAAAGCCACCTCGGCCACCGTCGGATTCTCGTGCAGCCGAACGAATCTGGCGTCCGCGACCATGGGCCCGTCGGGTCCGTCGGCGCCGTCGGTGAGCACCCACACGAAATGGTCCACGTAGTCGACCTCGAACAGATAGGCCATCAACGCCGGGCTGGGTTCGTACGCGGTCTGGAATCTGCGGTAGATGGTCTCGGTCGAGAAATGGACCGGCCCCTTGCGCACGCGCGGGTTGTCGCCCGGCAACACGGGCCGCAGGTACATGCGGCTGCCGTCGCGCAGCGTCACCGGCAGCGGCGTGATGAACTCGGCGAGCCGCTGCCGGGCGGTCCGCACGAGGCGCTCTGCCATACAGGGCACGTCGAGCATGGCGAGCAGGGCGTCGTGTCCGCCGACCCATCCGGTGAGCCGTTCGGTGACGAGCACGGTCGCGTTGCGGGTACCACCCCGCAGGAGCGCGATCTCACCGACGATCAGGCCGGCACCGATGTGGTGGACGATGAGCTCGCCGTCCGCCGCGGTGTGCGTCACCTGGACACTGCCGGAGCTGATCAGCATGAACGACGACGCCGGCTCGCCCTGCGTCAGCAGCACCTCGCCGGCTTCGGCGGTCAGCGGACGCAGGAGGGGTGCGAGCCGGTCAAGGTCCTCTCGACGGCACTTGGCGAAGAACCCCAACGAGGCGAGCTCATCTGTGGTCGATTCCGGCACGGGGAAAACGTTACCGGCGGACGGCATGCCGCGTGGGGCCGTTGACACCCCGCATCAGTGAAAACGATTTTCGACAAGGCTGCGGGCGTCGGGTATCGTCGGCGACGTCTTAATGAAAACAATTTTCATCTAGTTGACGGAGGGTTTCCATGAAGGCCGGCATTCACCCCGACTACCACCCCGTCGTCTTCCAGGACGCCACCACCGGTCGCACGTTCCTGACCCGATCCACCGCCACCAGTTCGCGCACCATCGAATGGCAGACTGCCGACGGCGTCCGCACGTACCCGCTGATCGTCGTCGACGTCACCTCGGACTCACACCCGGTATGGACCGGCAAGCGGCAGATCCTGGACACCGCGGGCCGTGTCGAGAAGTTCAACCGAAAGTACGGTCGATGACCTTGGCGCGGGTATCCCCTTGCCACCCAGAATCATTCGTATCACCGTCTCGCACCACCCGGCACCGGCCGCGTCCCGGGTCCCACAGCCGGGGTGCCGCCACCACCGCGGCCTGGGACTGGCAGTTGCACGCCCGTTGCCGCGGACTGCCGGCCGAGGTCTTCTACACCGGCGACGACGATCGTGGCGCCCGGCGGGTCGCCCACGAAGAGCACGCCAAACAGATCTGCCACCACTGCCCGGTACTGCGCGATTGCCTCGGCCACGCCATGGAAGCCAACGAGCCCTACGGCATCTGGGGTGCCACGACACCGAAGGAGCGCTCCGCCATACGAAGTTCACAGATTTTTATTAGCTGATCTATTAAATCTCTCGGTACCTTGGTGTCAATACCACGACACCGACGGGAGCACCGATGGGATTCGGACCGCCACAGGGCCGGCCGACCGTCACCGACGACGAGATCACTGCCATCATGGACCCGCCGCAACGCGTCCGCACATTGCGAAATGTGTTGGACGCCACAGGCGATGCCCTCGAGCCACTGATCGACCTGTATCGGCCGTACGTCACCGGCCTTGACCGGCTGCCGCGCGACGGCCGTTTCCTGCTGGTGGGCAACCACACCGCGTTCGGCTTCGCCGAGATTCTGCTGATGCCGTACTACACCCGCCGCGAGCTCGGCGTGCAGGTGCGCCCGCTCGCGGAGCGGGGCCTGGCACAGGCCAAGGGCTTCGGCGGTGATCTGGTCGCCGCGTACGGCGGCGTGGTCGGCCATCCCGACACCGCGCGAGAACTGATGCGGCACAACGAGACCGTGCTGGTCTTCCCGGGCGGCGGACGCGAGATGCCGAAGTTCAAGGGCGAGGAGTACCAGCTGAAATGGGACGGGCGAAGCGGTTTCGCCCGAGTGGCCATCGAGAGCGGCTATCCGATCGTGCCGGTCGGACTGGTCGGCAGTGACGACGTCTACGAGCCCCTCTTCGAGCGCGACAGCACCCTCGGCCGGCTGAGCCAGTCCATCGGCGAGCGGCTGGGCGGACGGTCCGACATGGCGATGCCGCTGGTTCGCGGCATCGGCCCGACGCTGATCCCCCGTCCGCAGCGCATGTACCTGGAGTTCGGCGAGCCGATCAGCACCACGGCGCCGTCCGGCACGACCGACCACGCCCGCTGGATGGAGACGGTCAAGGCGACGACTCAGCAAGCGCTGGAACAGATCCTGGCGGACCTGCAGGAAGTCCGGGCAAGCGACCCATACCGCGGCCTCAATCCCCTGGCCTGGTCCCGGGCCGCCCAGCCGCCCGAGGCCGCCGTCCGCGTGGGCTGACCACGGTGACGGTCGGGAGACCGTAACGTGGGTTGCCGTCGGGCGCGGCGCTTCATGCACCCGCACGCGGCAGAAAGGCTTCGCGCGATGGCATTCACCGACTACCAGCAGCTGTCCCTGACGCGCCGTGACAACGGCGTCCTGCTGATCACCCTCAACCGGCCGGAGAAGTACAACGCCGCCGACGAGGGCATGCACGCCGAGCTGGCCAACATCTGGAAGGACGTCGCAGCCGATCCGGAAACCCGGGTGGCCGTGATCACTGGCGCGGGAAAGGCATTCAGCGCCGGCGGGGATCTGGCGATGGTCGAACGCATGGCGGGCGACTACGACCGCGTCTCGCACATGCTCGGCGAGATGGGCGACCTGGTCTACAACATGATCAATTGCGACAAACCGATCGTGTCGGCCATCAACGGCGTCGCGGTCGGCGCGGGCGCCGTGGCCGCGCTGCTGGCCGATGTGGCGATCATCGCCGAGGACGCCCGGATCGGCGACGGCCACGTCAAGCTCGGGGTGGCGGCGGGCGATCACGCCGCGATCATCTGGCCGTTGCTGGCCGGAACCGCGAAGGCGAAGTACTACCTCATGACGGGCGAGATGATCGACGGCGTCGAGGCCGAGCGTATCG
This sequence comes from Mycobacterium sp. UNC410CL29Cvi84, assembly GCF_000686745.1. NCBI lineage: Bacteria > Bacillati > Actinomycetota > Actinomycetes > Mycobacteriales > Mycobacteriaceae > Mycobacterium > Mycobacterium sp. UNC410CL29Cvi84. Next base: position 164,989 of record NZ_KK366011.1, on the reverse strand, counting down.
GCATGGTCGCCAAAGCCCTTCCCCGCGAACAGGTTCTGGACGAGGCGCTCCGGGTGGCCGACGTGCTGGCCACCGGCGCCCAGCAGGCGATCCGGTTGACCAAGCGCGCGCTCAACAACTGGCTCCGCAACGCCGGCCCGATCTTCGATCAGTCCGCGGCCTACGAGATGCTGACGTTCCTCGGGCCGGATGTGGTCGAGGGCTACACCGCATTGCGCGAGAAGCGCCCGCCACAGTTCCCGTCGGCGCGTTAACCCGAGGAGCCGACGTGAGCTGGCAGCAGATCGAACCCTTCCTCGTAGCGCTCGCCATCGGGCTGCTGCTCGGCCTGGAGCGCGAACGTAGCCACGCGCGCAAACTGCCTGCCGGCTCGCGCTCGTTCGCGCTGCTGTCTTTGGCCGGTGCGGTCGCGGCGGATTTCGGCCAATGGGTCATCGTCGTCGGATTTCTCGGCGTCGGCGCGCTGATCGCGCTGGCCTACTTCCGAACCAGTGCGGAAGACCCCGGGACCACCACCGCGACGGCGGCGCTCGTCGCGTATCTCCTTGGCGCCCTTGCCTACTCCCGGCCGGCACTCGCGGTGGCCCTCGCGGTCGTCGTCGCAGGGCTGCTCGTCTCGAAGAACCGCATCCACCGATTCGCCCGCGACATCATGACCGAGGTCGAGTTGGAAGACGCCATCAAGTTTCTGGTCGTCGCATTCGTGATCCTGCCGCTGCTGCCGGATCGTGGTCTCGGACCGTACGGCATCCTCAATCCAGAGAAGGTCTGGCTCCTCGTCGTACTGCTCACCGGCATCGGATGGGTGGGCTACATCGGCGTTCGAGCGCTCGGCCCCGAACGTGGACTGCTGATCACCGGCATCGCCGGTGGGTTCGTCTCGGCGACCGCGACAACGGCATCCATGGCGAGGCTCAGCCGCACGACACCGAGCGTGCGCGCGCCCCTGGCCAGCGCCCTGCTGGCCAGCCTGGCCACCTTCGTCCAACTGCTCATCGTGATCGCAGTGGTGGATGCCCAAGTGCTCCAGCGCCTGTGGCCGCCCGTGGCTGCCGGCGCCCTCGTGCTGGTGGTGATCGCCGCCGTCGTCTACCGCGGAGCCGGTCTCGCCGAGGGCAACCCATCAGCAGAGCAGGACACCGGCGCGAAAGCCGCAAGCCGTCCCTTCGCGCTGCGCCCGGCGTTGATCCTCGCCGCGGTACTCACCCTGGCACTGCTTGTCGGGCGGTGGGGCGCTGATGTGCTCGGCTCCGGCGGCACCGTACTCGCCGCGTTCGCCGCGGGCCTGGCCGACGCGCATGCCGGGGCGGTGGCCGCCGCCAGCCTGGCCGCCAAGGGCGATATCACCGTAGATACCGCGCTGCTCGCGGTCGCGGCCGCACTGGGCTCAAACCTGATCGTGAAGACCGTGCTGGCGTTCACCGCCGGCGGTCACCGGTTCGGACTTCGCTTTCTGGCCGGGATGACGCCGCCCGCCGTGGTTTTCGGAGTCGTCTTGTCCCTGACGATGGCCTGATAACGCGTCCGGGGCGGCCGCCGGTGCCGAAAGTCCCACCATCGCTGTCCTTTTGGCACCACCGGGGAGCTGCCCCGCGGCGGGACAATGGTCCACAGCAGCGGAAGGAGCAGCAGATCATGATGTTCTGGTACGGCGACGACATGGGCGGATGGGGGTACGCCGGCATGGCGATCGGGATGTTCCTGTTCTGGGCACTGGTGCTCGGCGGCATCGTCGCGTTGATCCGGGTCGCCGCCGGCGACCAGAGGTTCGGCTACTCCGGCCCTGCCGAACCCGACGCTCGACAGATACTCGCCGCGCGATACGCACACGGTGACATCACCGAGACGGAGTACCGCGAACGGTTGGCGGTACTGCGCGAGCACGCACCGACCTGACGCCTGCCGACCGACCAGCCGTTACGCCGACACCGCTTCAGTCAGTGCGTCCGCGGCGAGCAGACCGAGGTTGTTCGAAGCCAACGGACTATCGCCGGTGAGCAGGCGCCGGTCCTGATGGACCTGACCGGTCATCTGGTCATTGACAACCTTGAGACCCTGACCCTCCAGCGCCTCCCCGATGAAGAGCCGCAGCCCGCCGGGGATGTAGCCCATCTCCTTGTTGGGCCCCTTGTCGAGCACATCGGGAAAAACGCAGATGCTGTAGCCCTTGAACGGCGACTCCGTCTTGCCGATCGCGGCCGCCAGCAGGCTGGCAGGCCCGTGACACAGCGTGATGACGAACTTGTCGTTCTCGAGTGCCCAGTTGAGCACCTGACCGACCTCGGGGCTGAACGGGATACCGACCTCGGCGCCGTGGCCACCCGGGATGAATACCGCCAGATAGTCGGAATCGGGCCCGAGCCTGTCGGCGATCACCTCACGAAGGCTCAGCGGCTCCTTGAGTTTGGGCTTGAGGTCGGCGTAGGTCTGCTGCACGGCGTCGTCCTTGCCCGGCATCGCCCACAGCTCCAGCTTCGCCGGGTTTCCGGTGATGGTGGCGACGTCGACGTCGAAGCCCGCGGCCATCAGGTGATGCAGCGGCAGCAGCATCTCCACGGGGTGGTTGCCGGTGGAGAACATCGTGCCGTTGTCCATCAGCAGATACCGCTCGTCGGTGGCGATCATCAAGATTTTCCACCGTCCACCGGTATAGGCGCCAGCATGCTTGACACCACCGAAATCGGTTCTGTCCGAGGTGTATTGACTCAACGAGTACGCCGAGGGAAAGAAGGCGTTGTCCTCAGCCGGATCGGGTGTCGGGGACTTGCTCAGTTCGTTCTCACTCATGACGGGAAAGCTCCTTCGTCCGGGTAGTGACACGACAGTGACCATCGTATGGAGTTCCCTCAGCGCTCACTGGAGAAGCGCGACGAGACGTCGGATTCGTCGGAAGTTGCGAGAACTGATCACGTTTGTATCCGCCGTGATGGAGACTCGCCCATATGTCACGACAGGACTGGGTACTCGGAGCTGACCGCAACGCCGAGGCACTGGACCGCATCCTGTCGGCCGCGTCGGAACTCGTCTCGCGCAACGGATTCGAAGCGTTCACGATCGATGCACTGGCGGCAAAGCTGCATTGTTCGCCCGCCACCATCTACCGCCGGGCCGGCGGAAAGGCGGCCATCCTCGAGCGCCTCATAGCGCTTTTCGCCGACCGTATCGTCAGCTCCATCCGGCAGGCCATCGCGGGCAAGGAAGGCACCGAACGCACCGTCACGGCCATTGCCGTCGCGTTGGAATGTATGCGCGCCGAGCCGTTGGGAAAGCTGATCATGGGAGACATCCGGCCCGATCACGACGCCGGGGCCGTCACCGCATCACCGCTCGTCGCCAAACTGGCCGAAGAGATGATCGGACGCCATGATCCGCTGGCCGCACAATGGCTGATCCGCATCACGTTCGCACTGTGGTACTGGCCGCTCAAGGACAAGCAAACCGAATACGAATTGGTGAAGCGGTTTGCGGGCCCCTCGCTGACACTGGGTCTCGGCGAATCGCCGACGCCCGGAGCGACCCAAATATCCTGAGGCTAAGTCGAATCGAACTTCTGCCGGTACAGCAGGCTGGTGTTGAAATAGGTCAGATAGCCGGCTGTGGCGACCACGGCGGCCCGACGGGTTCGGGCCTTCAGCAACAACAATCCCAGGCCGGCCTCGATGGTGCCGTTGATCAGCACGTGCCGTTGGATGTGGTCGGCGAAGGCCATCCGGTTGACCGATTCGAATGCCTGCGGCCACACGAGGTGCGCGATACCGGACACGGTGAGCGCCGAGCCCGCGGCCAGTGCGCACCGTCCGGATCGCGTGCGTCCACCGGTCATGACGCACGCTTCGGGTGGAGAACGACCGGTAGGCGGGTGGGACCGCGCAGCGAGCTGTTGGTCGACCATGTCGTCGTCCCGGCCATCGAGATTCCGGACACGCGGTCGACCAGTTCACGAAGGACGGCCTGCGCCTCCATGCGTGCGAGCGGCGCTCCGAGGCACAAGTGCGGGCCGTAGCCAAAACCGACGTGAGAACGGGGGTTTCGGTCCACTCGGAAGTTGTTGGGCTCGTCGAAGGCGAGTGGGTCGCGGTTGGCCGCACCGAATGACAGCAGCACACGAGAGCCCGAAGGGATGGTGACATCGCCGACCTGATAGTCAGCGCGGGTGTAGCGGTAGAGATTCTGAATGGGACAGGTGTACCGGACGTGTTCTTCGATGGCCTGCGGGATGAGGCCGGGGTCGGCGCAGATCCGCTGGTATTGCTCGGGGTCGTGGGCGTAGGTGTGCAGCATGCCGCCGAGAAGGTTGGTCGTGGTCTCGTTCCCGGCGATCAGCAGCAGGATCGCGATGTAGAACAACTGGCTGTCGGTCAACGCGCCGTCGGTGCTGTGTGCCACCAGGCGACCCAGGACGGTATCCGAGTCCTTGAGGTGACCGTCCGCGAGATGGCGCATGAAATAGCGACGTAGCGCGAATGCGGCTCGCAGCGACCGCGCTGTGTTCGCGACGCCTTTGGCCGTGGGAGTGAAGTTGATGATCTGGGTGGCGTCGTCAGACCACCGGCGAAAGTCGGCGATATCGCTTTCGGGCACACCGAGAATGGCGGCGATCACCCGAAGCGGCATCGGGATCGTCAGCCGCTGTACGGCATCGCACTCGCCCGCAGTGATCATGTCGTCGACGAGTTCGGCCGCCATCTGGCCGATGATGCTGCGCCAGCTGTCCAGAGCGCCTTTGGTGAACGCCGGCTGGACTTGTTTTCTGAGGCGGCTGTGCTGCTCGCCATCGGTGACCACAACGAGATCGGCGACCATCCGCACGCGGGTCACGCCATGACTGCTCGTCACCTGATCGGTGTCGCGCAGGGCTGCGCGGACATCGTCGAGCCTGTGCAGAATCCAGGTCGCGCGCCGCGGGTTGTAGTGGACGCGACCGCTGCGGTGTAAGGCGTCGTAGGCCGCATAGGGGTGTGCGGCGACGACAGGATCCAACGGGTCGTAGTCGGTGTTGACCGCACCGGTCCACCCGTCATACCCGCGCCTTCGGGCGTCGATTGCCGCGGACACGTTCAGCCGTCCCGCCGCGATGAGCGGCGAGAACATGGTCGTGGCGCCGCCGACGGCCCGATGCCGAAAGTTCACGATTCGGCGCACCTTTCCCGAGGTCATGGTTCTCAGGGTCGGCACTGCCGGAAGCGGGGTCAACGTCCGGCAGCGAAACTGCAAGGCCCGAAACGGAACTGGCGTGCACGCCCAGCCCCGCGCCCCTCTGGGAGCTGCACAATTCGGTGAAACATGCGCACGAATGTGTCTCGTCGTGAGAGAACGGATTCGCGGCGCCGTCAGCGTCTCGCGCGATTGTTCGGCGCGCTTTTGGCGTCGGGAGTGCCCCGCCGGCTGGCTTAGCATCGATTGAGGCGTGGACTTCGTCCCGCCTGCACTGGGGGAAGTGGGATCAGCGATGGTGAATTTTGCGCAATTGCGCCATGCGCAACCTGCGCTGTGGACAACAGCCGCCCATGACATGCGCAGCGCCGCTTCTCAATGCGAGCGCGTCAATCAGGACATACACCGCAACGGAGTTCAACCACTCGACGAACATTGGCCGGATCATGTCGGCGCACTCGCAAAGGACGCGCTGACCGCACTGGCGGTCCGTGCTGAAACAGCTTCCATCCTCGCAAGGGCAACCGTCGATCCGCTGGACACGCTCAGCCACGCCGTCACCATCGCCCAGAATGAACTCGAAAACGGCGTGCGGATGGCAGAAGGCGCCGGGTTCGTCGTCAATCCGGAAACGGGTGACATCACCGCACCGCCGTCGATGTCAGAAGACGAATTCGCAACGAAAACGGCGATATTGGCCGAAGCACACCGATTGATTGCCGATGCCGTCGAAGCAGCCACCCAAGCTGACGGGCTCTGCGCGGGTGCGCTATCCGATGTCAGTAATGACAACGACCCGAGCGATGTCGGCAAGGCGCAAGGAATCCAGGCCGGCAATACATTGAAGGCCTTGGAAGAAATCCGAGACACGCTACCGGATGGGTTGTCGCCGGACGAAGTCAAACAATGGTGGAATCAGCTCACTCCGCAGGAGCAGTATGACCTCCAGCGCGCGTGTCCTGTCGAACTGTATGACTTGAACGGCATTCCGGACGATGTCAAGAAGCAAATGGACCGACCGGACCGTGGCTACAGTTCCGTCGGTACGGTGCGATACGCGATCGCGAATTACAACAACGCCGACCTCGACTCGTTCTCGGACAACTGCACGAATTTCGTCTCGGATTCGCTCAGTTACGGCGGCGGCATGAAGCAGAAGGAATCATGGTTCCTGCCTCGCCATTTCGATCGCGACGGTTGGAGCGACGGCACCATGGGGCACAAGGACATTCTGCCTCCCGGCATGACACACACCCCGACGTGGGCAGCAGCACAGAACAATCGCGACTTCTTCCTCGGTCATGGCGGCCAAGTCGTCTCGCCCGACCAAGCCAGACCCGGCGACGTCGTCTACTACACGATGACGCAGGACGGCCAAGGTCACCACGCCGGTGAAACACACCACGCCGCCGTGGTGACCGGAGTCCTGCCGGACGGCGAAGTTCTGTATACGCAACACTCGGATTCAGCCAAAAACTACCCACTCAATGGCCGCCTTCCCGAATTCGAGCAGGGGTACGGCCAGCAGAAGATCGAGATCGTGCAGCCCAAGAGGACCTGGTAGCCCCACCACTCGGCAGCATAAGGAATGCGATGAGCGACGACATCAACATCGAACCCGGCGAAGTGAAGGCAAGCGGTCAGCGCCTCGGTGAATTGGCCGGCACGGCAAAGGCACAAACGAACAATTACTTCACTTCACAAGAAGCAGCGGCAAGTGGTAACCCCGGATTTGCGGCTGGACCTCGACTCGTTGAATATGCGAACAAGCTGCACAATCAGATGAACAGCTTCATCGACGACTTGACCGCCAATGGAAACAAGATCGTTTCGGCGGCCAACAACGTCACCCAGACGGACTCTGACACCGCAACAGGATTCAGTCGGGAACTGTCCTCGCTCAACGGTTTGTCACAGCCGGCTGTGGCGAGTCGCTGAAGCACCGCAGGTCAGATGGCCTGGCCGGCCGACGACACACCGGCCGCGCCGCGGGAGTCGGCAGCCGTGTACTCACTGGCGCCGGCGCGCAAGGCGTCGGCCTCATCACGAAGACCCATGAGAACGAGGCGGAATCCGTCACTCCATTCGTCCCACGCGGACCGGCACGCATCAGCGGCCGCGCCTTTCCACCTGCCGTCGAGCAGACCGACAACTTCGGCAGCCATCGCGTGATACCGCTCGAACATCTCATCGGCAGTGGTATCGGCGGCCTGCGCCGTCAGTGTCAAATCCGCCGGGTTGACGCGCAGCTCCCCACTCATGAGAACAACGCCTTGTTGGCTTGCACTGTCGTGGTGAATGCACTGTGTGCGCCGGCTGAAGCCTCTCGGAGGCGACGTATACCGTCGGACATCAATTGGGCGCCTTGCGTCCATTCGGCGTGAGCCTTCGCATGCGCCTCGGCTGCAGTGCCATGCCATTGCGCGTGCAGGTTGCCGATGTGGCTCTCCAGGCTGTCGACCTTCGCGTCGATCTCGGCCGAGAACGCCGCAAGTTGGCCGATGAACCGGTCCAATTCGCCGAGATCGACCGCTACCGCGTTCCCCGCCATACGAACAACCTTCCCCAAGGGCATTCTTGTCGATAACCGACACTACCCGGGTTTTCGACCGGTCCCGACGCCAATCGCGTGCCCGCGGTCGACTCTGTCAGCTGCGCTTCCCGAGCTGACCGGGGAGGTCCGCGCTCCCGTAGTTGACAGCGGCAGCGACCGGTCGGTCATCGTAAAATGCTGCGCGACAAGTGAACTCCATCGTGGCCGGCTGGCCCGACCGTCCCGGCGAGGTCACCGAACCCGATACCCCCCACATGGCAACGACTTTTGCGGCGTCGAATCCGAGACGAATGTGGTCATCTTCGGTGACGCTGTCCACCCGCGCCTTGACGCCGTCGAAGTGGGCCTGCTCAGGAACCGCCAAATCGTGCCGTACGGCGCCCTCACAGCGGTCTATGGCGACAGTCTCGCGGGGATCCGGACTGAGCCCGAACCAGCGTGTCTGCGTGCCGGCAACGGCGACGCCGGCAGCCACCGCCGCGACGATGAGCGCGCCAACCAGCCGGCGACGGGACGTCTGTGGATTCAGCGCAGCCTCGTCGGCGCCGGCTTGATCGTCGACCACGCAGATTCCCCCTCGAAATCCCCGACCGCCGCATACGCTCCCCCGACGGAGCGCTCGCACTGACCTGACAGATCAGCTCAATCTCTGTGGAGCTAAGGGGAATCGAACCCCTGACCTTCTCGATGCGAACGAGACGCGCTACCAACTGCGCTATAGCCCCTTGTACCGGAAGCAAAGGCTACCAGTACCAGTCCGTCACATGAAAACCGGTTACTGTCCCGCCGCTCGGGGCAGGTCATAGTCGCGTGCCATCCGGGCATATTCCAGGTGCTCGAAGATCGGATCCTCGTCGTCGATGTCCAGCACTACGGCGCCTGGCCGCCGCAGCCTAGAAGGGACGACATCGAACTCCTCGTCCTGCGTGTTCTCCACGCCATGCCGGGACCGCATCATCCGCTGGGCACGACGGCGCCGCAGCTGCTCCTCGATACGGGTCTGCCGGCGCAGGTACGCCAGGTACAGCACGGAGATGACGCTGACGGTGCCGCAGACCCACCACAGGCTCGACGACAGCGAGAAGGCGGCGATGCCGGTGAACAGGATCGCCAGCGCCATGCCGGACAGCATGCGGCTGCGGAAGCGGTACTTGCGTTCGGCGGCCGCGACGGCTGCCTTCGATTCGTAGCGGACGCGGCGCGCCTTGGACATCGAATCGGCCAGCTTCGGCTCGGCCTCGGATGCCGCCTCGACGCCCGAGGTGTCGTCGACGTACTCGTAGTCGTGGTCGGTGCCGTCCTCGGCTTCGGCCGCGGGCTCGGTCGTTTCCTCGGCCGGCTCCTCGTCAGCCGCGATCGCCTCGTGCACGTCGGTGGTCGGCTCTGCCTCGGCCTCGGGCTCGGCCGCCGCGATCTCGTCGGTGAGCGCTTCCTCCGGCGCGAAGTCGGCCTCGGAGACGGTCCGGATCGCCATGGTGGGCGTCGCAACATCGTCGAAAAGCGTTGGCTGCTCGTGGGTTTCGGGCTCGGGAACGGCTTTCATGCGCCCGGAGGCGCCGATCGGCAACGCACCGGAGTCCATCTCGACGACCTCGACGTCGAGGTACTCCGATTCCTCGACGACGACCTGGTCGGCGAGCACCACCGAACGCGGCGCATCAGCCTCGGGATCGGCGACCGGGATCGAATCGGTGGTCGCATCACTGCGCGCAAAGTCCTCTTCGAACGCGCTGAGGTCGTCGTCCTGCTTCCAGTGCGGGTCGCTGTAGTGCCCCGCAGCAGGTCCACTGCGGCGTCGCAGCCGGCTGTTGCCGTTCGTGTTGAGCACGCGGGTCGCCAATGCGACATCGCTCGTCCGGCGGACGTTCTCGCGCTTGCTGATCAACATCGGCACCAACACGAACAACCACAACACGACGAGGGATATCCACAGTAGGGATTGGGGGATGCTTGGCATGTCGCCGGCTCCTTTCCCCATCAGATTAGGTCCGTGACCAGCGCATCCGAAGCCGACGCGCCAAGGTCAATTACACACCTGTAATTCGCTACTTACAAGCACATCAGTCACAGATGTCACATCTGCAACACAGTCCTATTTGCGATTTGTGCACGATTTCCCGCGCCTGCCGCGGAAAATCGTGCACAAATCACTCAGACCCAGGTGGCGCGACCATCTCTGACCAGCGCCGATGACGCCGACTGCGTCATCTCCTCCACGGTCACGGCAACCAGCAGGTGGTCCCGCCAGGCCCCGTCGACTTCCAGATACCGCTGCAGCAGGCCCTCCTCGCGGAACCCCACCCGCGCCAGCACCGACCGGCTCGGACCATTCTCCGGGCGGACGGTCGCCTCGATCCGGTGCAGTCCGACCGGACCGAAGGCATGGTCGACGCCCAGCGCCAGCGCGGCCGTCGCGATGCCGCCGCCGGTGAACTGACGCGCCACCCAGTAGCCGATCCACGCCGACCGCAGCGCTCCGTGCGTCACGTTGCCGATGGTCAGTTGACCGCAGAACTCACCGTCCAACTCGATGACGTACGGCAGCATGCGCCCGCGCCGGGCCTCCGACCGCAAGCCCGAGCACAGCGCCGGCCATGACGAAACCGCATGGCGCGCAGTCCAATCCACCTCACCGACCGGCTCCCAAGGCTCCAGGTGGGCGCGGTCCGTCAGCCGCATCCGGCTCCACACCGGACCGTCGCGCAACCGCACCGGACGCAACCGCACCACCCCGGCCTGCACGCGGATCGGGCCGACCGACAGCGGCCAGCCCGGATGCATCGCACTCGAACGCAACAGGTTCACGAATCAGCCGCGCTGTGCAAGAAAGGCCACATCGACCGATTCGCCCGTGCGAATCTGCTCTGCCTCGGTGGGCACGATCACCAGGCAGTTCGCCTCGGCAAGGGTGGCCAGCAGATGCGACGCGCCGGGCGCTCCGCCCAGCGCCTGCACCAGATATTCGCCGGTGTCCTGATCACGCATCAACTGGCCGCGCAGAAATCCCTTGCGCCCCACCACCGATGAGATCGGCGACAACGTCCGGGCGGGCACCACACGCCGCATCGGCTGCCGCTTGCCCAGCGACATCCGGATCAACGGACGGACCATCACCTCGAAGACCACCAGCGCACTCACCGGGTTCGCCGGCAGCAGGAAGACCGGGACGCCGTCGCGCCCGAGCGTGCCGAAACCCTGCACCGATCCGGGATGCATCGCGATTCGCGCGACCTCCATCTCCCCCAGCTCGGCGAGCACCGCGCGCACGCCCTCGGCCGCCGCGCCGCCGACAGCGCCCGCGATCACCACGGCTTCCGACCGGCTCAGCTGACCCTCGACCACATCGCGCAGGGTCTTGGGATCGGCATCCACGATGCCGACGCGGTTCACCTCGGCGCCGGCGTCACGGCCGGCAGCCGCCAGCGCGTAGGAGTTGACGTCATAGACCTGGCCGTTGCCGGGCGTCCGGGAGATGTCGACGAGCTCACCGCCGACGGAGATGATCGTCAGCCGGGGCCGCGGGTGGACCAGCACGCGTTCGCGGCCCACCGCCGCAAGCAGTCCGACCTGGGCCGGCCCGATGATCGTGCCGGCACGCACCGCAACGTCGCCGGGCTGCACGTCGTCCCCGGTACGACGGACGTAGGCACCGGACCGCACACCGCGCAGGACTCGGACCCGCGCATCGCCGCCGTCGGTCCAGCGCAGCGGCAGCACGGCATCGGCCAGTGTGGGCATCGGCGCACCGGTCTGCACCCGTGCGGCCTGACGCGGCTGCAGTCGGGTGGGAGTGCGTTCACCGGCGGCGATGGTCGAGACCACGGGCAGGGTGACGTCGGCGTCGCCGCCGGAATCCGCGCCCATCACGTCGACGCTGCGCACGGCGTAGCCGTCGATGGCGGCTTGATCGAAACCGGGCAGCGGGCGTTCGGTGACCACCTCTTCGGCGCACATCAGGCCCTGCGCTTCGGCTATCGCCACCCGCACCGGGCGCGGCGCCACCGCCGCAGCCGCAACCCGGGCCTGCTGGTCCTCAACCGAACGCACCGCTCGCCTTTCTGCCTACGTCGTACACCGTGGCTGACCACATGCTCGCGCACGTGCGGGCCAACCGTACCGCCGGTGTCAGGCGCTCAGCGCTCGGCAAGACCCAATCGCTCGACCAACCAACGCCGCAATTCCGGGCCGTAGTCGTCGCGTTCCAACGCAAAGTCAACCGCAGCTTTAAGGTAGCCGCCCGGATTTCCCAGGTCGTGTCGGGACCCGCGGTGCACCACCACATGCACGGGGTGGCCGTCCTCGATGAGGAGCGCGATGGCATCCGTCAACTGGATCTCGCCGCCGACACCCTTCTGCACACGCCGCAGCGCGTCGAAAATGGCGCGGTCCAAGATGTACCGGCCGGCCGCGGCAAACGGCGACGGGGCGTCCTCGGCCTTCGGCTTCTCCACCATGCCCTTGACGCGCAGCACATTCGGGTTGGCGGCGTCGGGCACCGTCTCGACGTCGAAGACGCCGTAGGCGCTGATCTCGTCCTCGGGCACCTCGATGGCACACAACACCGAGCCACCGCGCTTGGCGCGCACCTTCGCCATGGTCTCCAGCACACCGGTCGGCAGCACCAGGTCGTCGGGCAGCAGGACCGCGATGGCGTCCTCGTCGGGCAGCAGCACCGGCTCGACGCAGCTGACGGCGTGACCCAGACCCAGCGGCTCGGCCTGCACGACCGACTCCACCTTGATCAAGGCGGGCGCGCGCCGCACCTTCTCGAGCATCACGTGCTTGCCGCGGGCCTCGAGGGTTCCTTCGAGGATGAGGTCCTCGACGAAATGCGCAACGACGCCGTCCTTACCCTCCGACGTCACGATGACCAGTCGCTCGCCGCCGGCGTCGGCAGCTTCCGCAGCAACGAGCTCGATACCGGGGGTGTCGACGACCGGCAGCAACTCCTTGGGCACGGTCTTGGTGGCAGGCAGGAAACGCGTGCCCAGACCAGCCGCCGGGACCACCGCGGTGCGCGGCATCGGCACTGAAGTCTGTGTCGTCATTGTTCACACGATAACGGCAATGCCTTGATCTGCCCTACCAAGGTTGGACTTTGCGCGGTCGGCGGCAACGTCGAAGTGGCCATTACCTGGACAGGTGTACAACACCACGCGAGCAAATGTGTCACGGTGGTAACCGTGAGCCCCGAGGTCGGAAAGCGCGAGCTGCGCAGCACAATCCTTCGACGACGTCGCGCGCTGACCCCAGAGCAGCGGCTGGCGGACGCCGAAGCCCTTGCGCGATGGGCGTCCGAATTGGTGTCCCCCGGCGTCGTGGTGTGCGCGTATGTGCCGATCGGCACCGAACCGGGCTCGCCCGCGATGCTGGACGCCCTGGTCGATGCCGGCGCCCGGGTGCTGTTGCCGGTGACCCGCCCCGACGCCCCACTGAGCTGGGGCTGGTACCGCTCCGGGCACCTCACGGAAGCGTCCTACGGGCTGCTCGAACCGGCAACGCCGCATCTGCCGCCCGACGCGATCCGGCAGGCCGGTGTGATCCTGGTGCCCGCGCTCGGGGTCGACCGCGCGGGCGTGCGGCTCGGCCGCGGCGCCGGCTTCTACGACCGTTCGCTGTCGTTGGCCGCGCCGGACGCACGGCTCGTGGCGGTGGTGTACGACGACGACCTGCTGCCGGCGCTACCCGCCGAACCGCACGACATCGCGATGACGCATGCCCTGACCCCACGGGCCGGGCTCGTCACGCTGGGAATTTAAAACTGCGGGAGAAAATCAGTCCTTGCCGCAGGTACAGCCCGATCCACAGTTGCAGTTCTCGCAGGTGCAGTCCGGGTTGTCGCAGCCGCCGCCCTTGGTGATGTTGCCAGTCATGCGCACAATGCTATGTGTCCCGCCGCCGCCCCGGACGCGATTGCCCCTGTCACCAGGCCAGCGGGCGTGCCGCCAGGGAATGCCCGGGACCGAATAGCTGTTTTGGCACTTAAGCCGGTAGAGTGCTAACAAGTTTGACGACCTCGGAGGTTTACGTGCCGACCTATTCCTACGCGTGTACCGAGTGCGACAACCGGTTCGACGCGGTGCAGGCATTCAGCGATGACGCGCTGACCGAATGCCCCAAGTGCCACGGCCGGCTGCGCAAGCTGTTCGGCTCCGTCGGCGTGGTCTTCAAGGGCAGCGGCTTCTACCGCACCGACAACCGCGATTCGAAGAGCTCGAGCACCGCAGCCGCACCGGCCAAGAGCGAGTCGAGCTCGAGCTCGTCGGACTCGTCCTCCTCGTCCTCGTCGAGCAGCACGACGTCGGCCGCACCGGCCGCCGCCGCGTCCAGCTGAGTTATCCACAGGCCGGAAGCCTTCCGGCCTGTGTTTCCCGCGCGGAATCCCTACCGTTACGGCATGGGGGATTCGCTCGACGCGCCGTTGCTCGGCCGACTGACACAGAAGCTGCGGCCCGATTGGGCCAGGACCACCGCCGCGCGCCGCGTCGCCGCAGGAATGCTGGTGGTCCTCGCGGCCGTCATCGAATTTCGCCCCGACCCTGAGGACGGACAGGTCGCCGTCGTCGTGGCCAAGCACGACCTGTCCCCCGGCTCGGCCTTGACGGCCGACGACGTCGTCATCGAATCCCGTTCCGCGCCAGGCATTCCCGACGGCGCGCTGCGCGAATCGAGCGCCGCCGTCGGCTCGACTCTGGCCGCCCCCGCGCGACGCGGCGAGGTCATCACCGATGTCCGGCTACTCGGTTCCCGGCTCACGGTGGCGACCGCCGGACCCGACGCGCGCATGGTGCCACTGCATCTGGCCGACGCCGCGCTCCCGGACCTGCTGCGCGCGGGCGACGTCGTCGACGTCCTGGCCGGACCGGAGAACACCGGCGCGGCAGCGGATCAATCGTCGGCCGAGCTGGTCGCCACCGATGCCCGGGTGGTGCTGGTGTCCGAACGCCGCAAATCACCGACGAGTGCCGACGAACGCGTCGTACTCGTCGCCCTGCCGCGGCACAGCGCCAACGCCGTCGCCGGGGCGGCTCTGCACCGGGCCATCACCGTCACCCTGCACTGACGGGAAATTTGCCCGTCGGCCGATTTCGATTTCGTCACCGGATCGCATCTGTTGCGATCGTGAGGCCGCCGACTACTGCGCGAAGCTCAGGTCAGTCTTACCGTTCGTGGGTACAAGCCGTATCACAGGGAGGGCAGTCATGCTGAAGGGCTTCAAAGATTTCCTCGCGCAGGGGAACATCGTCGATCTGGCGGTCGCGGTGGTCATCGGTGCCGCGTTCACCACGCTGGTGAAGGCGTTCACCGACCAGGTGATCCAGCCGCTGATCTCCAGCATCGGCGCCGGCGGCGATCACTCGTACGGGATCCTGCGCGTCCACCTACTCGGCGACAACTACATGGACTGGAACGCCGTCCTGAGCGCGACGATCAACTTCGTCCTGGTCGCTGCCGTCATCTACTTCGTGGTCGTGCTGCCGTACAGCAAGTTCCGGGCCGCCAAGGAGGAGGCGATCAAGGAGGAAGTGGAACTGCTGAAGCAGATCCGCGATCTGCTCGACAAGAAGTAGCGGCTCCGACGCTGCTCCCCGGCCGGTGGCCGGGGGCTACGACGCGCCAGTGTGAACTCGCTTGGGTCAGTTCATGTTCCAGGGTTCGCCGTATGTCGTCACCGAGTCACCGGTCTCGGAGACCAGCCGCGCGAAGGGCCGCAGCAGCACGCCGCCGGCCGCACCGGTGACGGTGCCGTGCGCGTTCGACACCGCGACGGCACCCGAGGGACCCGCCACATTCACCGAGAAGGTCGCGACTTCCTGAATCCCCGGACCGTTGCCCAGATCTGCGGAGATCGTCACGCCCGGGAACAGGTTCGGCGTGATGATCCCGCCCCACCCGACACCGGCCAGGGTCGCCGGAGATACGTTGTCCAGCAAGATGTTCGGCGTCTGGTAGCTGAAGTTGATACCCACACCGAGCGACCACGGGAACCCGATCTGGTAGCCCAGCTCCAACGCCCCGGCGAACTCATCGCAACCCTTGCCGGCGCAGTTGTACCTGGCCTTGCCCGAGTGGAACCACTCGCGCGTCAGCCGGTTACGGTCGAGTGGAAACACCCCGTTGAGAAAGGTGTCGCACTGCTGCACCGTCAACGTGCGGTCCTGGCCGTCGACCAGGCTCAGCTCATTGTCCACACCGGCCCTCGCTGTGCCCGTTGCCAGGAACAACGACGAGACCACGACCAGCACTGCCATCGACACACGACCGAACGCCGTCAATTTCCCCACTCCCGGGCTTGCTCTTCACTGTCAATGCCCGGCAATACGACGGGGCGGCGTTGACTGACCGATTCGGTCTGTCAACGCCGCCCCAAAGTACGTCGTTGGCGCTCAGCAGACGGGCTGCGCGCTC
Organism: Mycobacterium sp. UNC410CL29Cvi84; assembly: GCF_000686745.1. Classification (NCBI taxonomy): domain Bacteria; kingdom Bacillati; phylum Actinomycetota; class Actinomycetes; order Mycobacteriales; family Mycobacteriaceae; genus Mycobacterium; species Mycobacterium sp. UNC410CL29Cvi84. The sequence goes on along the minus strand of NZ_KK366011.1, from coordinate 148,872 downwards.
CTACTCATACCCTTTTCAGGCCTAATTCATGTTCCAGGGTTCGCCGTAGGTGGTCACCGAGTCACCCGTCTTGGCGATCAGGCGTGCGAAGGGCCGCAGCAGCACGCCGCCGGCCGCGCCGGTCACGGTGCCATGGGCGTTCGAGACCGCCACACCGCCGGCGGGGCCGGACACGTCCACCGAGAACGTCGCGACTTCCTGGATACCCGGACCGTTGCCCAGGTCAGCCGAGATCGACACACCCGGGAACAGGTTCGGCGTGATGATGCCGCCACCGACGTTCGGGAACGTGAACGGGTTCACGTCATCGAGCAGGATGTTCGGCGTGGTGTAGCTGAAGTTGATGCCCACACCCAGCGACCAGGGGAAACCGATCTGGTAACCCA
>NZ_KK366011.1:0-146931 GCF_000686745.1 Mycobacterium sp. UNC410CL29Cvi84 | reverse complement strand
TCATTGTCCAGACCCGCATGGGACGTACCCGCCCCGAAAAACAGCGACGCCAGCGCCGCCACCAGTGCTACCAGCACCCGACTGAATGCCTTCATATTCTCCCTAGCTCAGTAGGCGGTGCCAGCAAGCTGACCGCGCGACCGTTGCAAGAACTCCATCTACGCCCGCAGGCGAAGTTCAAATGTCGTTCTTACCTTTTGCTCATCGTTGACACGAGGAAGATATCGGCGTACTCACCGTCCGGCAATGCGAACGGCGTAAAGACCGCGAAGATATTCCCGGTCCGGAAAAGTTTGCTGGGAACTAGCTGCAGGCTGACGTCGACCCCACCGACCGGTTGGGCCGAAACAAGACGGAAACATACCCTCAACGAGGCCGCTGACCGGCGCAATCAGGAGTTAACCTGATTCGCGGCCAGCCATTGTGAGAACAGCGTGCTCAGCGGTGGTGCGGCGGAACGTTGTCGCGTAGCCAGCGATCCCGGTCACCATCCCCCGAATCTCGCTGATCGTTACATTCGTCGCGGGTAACGTCGGGCAAAACGTCGCCGAACACCTTGTTAACTAGGTCGCGCGAGGGCTGTGTATCACTCATCACAAGCCATCCCGAGTGTGATCAAGATCACACCTTTGCCAAATTGAAGGGTTCACGTGGGACGAGCCCATGACCACTCCGTTCGACCATCGAGCCCCATCGGAGCTCAGCTATCAGATATCGAGGCTCGACAGCTGCGCGATGATGTACGCCGCCAACGGGCCCAGCGTCGCCATACCGTCGCGCACCGACGCACGCGAGCCGGCGATGTTGACCACCAGCGTGCTTCCCGAGACCCCGGCCAGGCCACGCGAGAGCCCCGCGTCCGAAATACCCGCGGCGAGGCCCGAGGAACGCAGCGCCTCGGCGATGCCCAGCAACTCCCGATCCAGCATGGTGCGGGTGGCTTCCGGCGTGACATCGCGCGGGCTGACGCCGGTGCCGCCGACGGAGATGACCAGGTCGACACCACCGATCACCGCGGTGTTCAGGGCATTGCGAATCTCGATCTCATCGGCCGGGACCACGACGACGCCGTCGACGAGGAAGCCGGCCTCACCGAGCAGTTCGGTGACCAACGGGCCGCTGTGATCCTCTTCGCCGTGCGCGGTCCGGTCATCCACGACCACGACGAGTGCACGCCCGGCCAATTCCCCTGCCTGTTCCATGCCTGTCACCGTATATCCCGCCTCTGACATCGAACTCCGCCCCGTTCCCATCACTGCTGCGCCTTACCCAGGGTCACCTGAACGGTCTGCGGTTTGCCCGCGGTGTCCAGGTAGGTCAACGTGACCTTGTCTCCGGGCGCCTTCGAGCGCACCGCGGCCACCAGCGCATCGGCGCTGCTGATGACGCGGTCGTCCACCTTGGTCACCACCACACCGCTGGGCAGGCCGGCCGACTGGGCCGCGCCGCCGTTGGTGACGTCGACGATCTTGGCGCCGTCGATGGTCTTGTCGTTGCCAACCTGCACGCCGAGCGACGCATGGCTCGCGATGCCGTTCTTGATCAGCTCGTCGGCGATGCGCTTGGCCTGGTCCACCGGAATGGCGAAGCCCAGGCCGATCGAGCCGCTCTGCGACTGGCCGGAATCCCCGCCGAGCGTCGCGATCGCCGAGTTGATGCCGACCAGCTCGCCGCTCATGTTGACGAGCGCGCCACCGGAGTTGCCGGGGTTGATCGCGGCATCGGTCTGGATGGCGTCCAGCACGGTGTTCTGGTTCTTGGCGTCACCACCGGCGGCGACGGGACGATTCAGCGAGCTGATGATGCCCTCGGTCACGGTGCCCTGCAGACCGAGCGGCGAACCGACGGCCACCACCTGCTGGCCCACCACCAGGTTGGACGACGAGCCCAGCGAGATGGGCGTCAGGCCCGAGACGCCCTTGGCCCGCACGACCGCGATGTCACTGCTCGGATCCGTCCCGACGATCTGGAACGTCGTGGTGTTACCGGTGTTGAACGTGACCTTGGTCTGCACCGGCGGAGCACCGGGGGGCGGGGCATCTTTGGCGCCGGCCACCACGTGGTTGTTGGTGAGGATGAGCCCGTCCGCGGACAGGATGATGCCCGAGCCTTCCTCGGAGGCCCGGCCCATATCTGTCTCGAGCTTCACGACGCTGGGCACCACCTTGGCCGCGACCTGCTCGACCGAACCGATCGGCGCGTTCCCGGCGTGCTGTCCGCGGGCCGAACCGCCCAACGAGGTCGAACTGCTCGAGTAATCGGGCTGGGCCAGCATCACAATGCCGCCGCCGATGCCCGCCGACACCAGGGCAACCGCTGCCATTCCGGCGATCAAAGGTCCTGTGCGGGAACGATTTTGCGGCCGTGGTGCGATGGTCGGCCGGCCATTGTGCGACCCGTTGCGGTAGGGGTCGTGCGGCTGCGACCCGTACTGCTGGGTCGAGTACTGGCCGTACGAGCCGGTCGCGTGTTGCCCGGTCTGATGCTGCCCCGTCTGGTACTGACCGGTGGCGTAGTTGCCCGTGGGGTACTGCCCCGTGGTCTGCGGCTGCTGGTGCGTGGCGTAGCGCCAGTCGTATGACGACCCCTGCTGCGGCGACGCGCCATAGCCGGGCGCGGATTGATAGGAATCAGGACGCCGACCGGACTCGGGCTGCTGCGAGTACCTCGGGTGATTCGTCATTACTGGTCGACACTCTTCCTGTATTTCCGATCCGTTGCCGGGACAACGAACGACATGACCTGACGGTGCCCATTCGGGCTGAGAATCCACTGAGACACCACAGGCCGCACCCTAGACTTCCTCCCCCGTCCGGGCAGGTTCATTTTCCGTGGTCAGGCCCGTTACGTCCAGCGCAGAAGGGCGGTGTGTTGCGGTCACGCCGGAGGGGCGTCCCGGCAACACGAGATGGATCGACGTGCCCGGCGGCGTCCCGCCCGGCACGGTGTCCTCAATCCGCAGTGCGCCACCGTGTTTGAGCACCACCTGCTTGACGATGGCCAGTCCCAGACCGGAGCCGGGCATCGCCCGCGCCGTCGTCGACCGGTAGAAACGCTCGAACACCAGGCCCCGCTCCTGCGGCGGAATACCCGGCCCCCAGTCGGAGACCACCAGCTCCGCGTGCGTCGGATTGATGCGTCCGAGCCGGACCCGCACCACCGAGCCGGCCGGACTCCACTTGGCGGCGTTGTCGAGCAGGTTCAGCACGGCCCGGGACAGCCCGGCCCCGTCGCCGTACACCTGCCAGCCGGCGATGTCGACGTCGAAGTCAATGTCGTTGCGGCGGCGGCGAACTCGTTCCAGGCTGCGCTCGACGACCTCGGCCATCTCGACGGGCTCGTGGACCGTCACCGCGGCATCATCGCGGGTCAGGTCGACCAGGTCGCCGACGAGGGTCGACAGTTCCTCGATCTGGGCGATGACGTCGGATTGCAGACCCGCCATCTCCTCTTCGGGGAACGGCGGCGCGCCGGGTGCCATGGCCGCCATCAACAGCTCGACATTGGTCCGCAGCGAGGTCAGCGGTGTGCGCAATTCATGACCGGCGTCCGACACCAAGCGGGCCTGCCGATCTCTCGACTCGGCGAGCGCGCGCAACATCATGTTGAAAGCCTCTGTCAGCCTGGCCAATTCGTCATTGCCGTACACCGGGATGGGACGCAGATCATCGGTGCGGGCCACGCGTTCGGTGGCCTCGGTCAACCGGGCCACGGGTCTCAGCCCGGTCCGCGCTACCGTGCCACCGGCGATGGCGGCGACGGCCATGCCTATTCCACCCACGATGAGCAAAATGGTGCCGAGACGTTTGAGCACCTGGCTGGTGGGCCAGAGGTTCTTGGAGATCAGCAGCGAGTTGCCCGACTGCAGGTGGACCGCCAGCACGCGCTGATAGTTGGTGGTACGCAACGACATCAGCAGCTTGCCGGCGATGACGTCCTTCTCCGGCGTCCCGAGTGGCAGCGTCTGCCCCTGCTGGTTCGCGGTGTAGATGGACTGCCCCGGGATCACGTACATCGCGTTGACGTCCGAGTACGCGGTGCCCTCGATGGCCTTGCCGGGGTCGACGGCCAGGGAACCGCTCTCGATGAGCAGTTGCGCGCGGCTGTGCAGCTGGTTGTCGATGTCGCCGTACAGCGCCTTGGACACCACGACGTACACCGCGACCGACATGAGGACGACGACCATCGCCACCATCGACATCGCGAGCAGCATGACGCGCCATTTCAGCGACACCGAGCTGGCGTCGTGTTGCACTGTGCCGTCCGGCGTCACCGGCATCTGCGGTACTTCCCGCATCTTCCGGTCCACCGCGACGCGAAGCCGGTCGAGCATCAGGGCGGGGTCTCACGCAGCACGTAACCCACGCCGCGGACGGTGTGGATCAGGCGCGGTTCTCCCTCGGCCTCGGTCTTGCGGCGCAGGTAACCGACGTAGACCTCAAGGGCATTGCCCGACGTCGGAAAATCGAAGCCCCACACCTCTTCGAGGATCCGGCTGCGGCTGAGCACCCGGCGCGGGTTGTGGATGAGCATCTCGAGCAGCGAGAACTCGGTGCGGGTCAGGCTGATAGACCGGGAGCCCCGGGTGACCTCACGCGTCACCGGATCGAGGCTGAGGTCCGAGAACGTCAGCGCGGCCGACTCGGCGCCGTCGGCGGGGCCGGTCCGGCGGAGCAGGGCCCGCATCCGTGCGAGGAGTTCCTCGAGTGCGAATGGCTTCGGCAGGTAGTCGTCAGCACCGGCGTCGAGGCCGGCGACCCGCTCATCGATCGAGTCACGGGCCGTCAGCATCAGCACGGGAAGGTCGTCGCCGCTGCTGCGCAGCTGACGGCAGACTCCGCGCCCGTCCAGCCGGGGCATCATGTCGTCGAGCACGACGGCGTCGGGCCGGTCGCTGGAGATGCGCTCCAGCGCCTCGACACCGTCTTGAGCCAGTTCGACCGAGTACCCGTTGAAAGTCAGTGACCGACGCAATGATTCGCGTACAGCGCGGTCATCGTCGACTACAAGGATTCGCACAGGCACAGTCTCACCCCACCATCTGAGAGTGGACTGAGAAGACGCGCCACGCGGGCGCGAGAAAAACCGTCAGTCGGTTCAGGCGCGGCGGTCGAGGTCGATCAGACCCAGACGCGCGGCCTTGAGCAGACGACGCGGCACCTTGTGCGCCTGACCTGCGACGTTCACGCTGACCAGACCGGTGGCCTCGGCCTTCCACTGCGCGCGACGGCTACGGGTGTTCGAGCGCGACATCCTGCGCTTGGGCACAGCCATGATGTGCACCTCTCTAACTAAACGGAATTGCTTGCGGTCGGCCGCGTCGCGAACAAGTAGGGCCAATGGCCTCTCTATTGCTCCCGCGTGCGCAGCGATTGCACCTCAGGATAGCCGTCGACCTGCGTAGGCTCCAAAACGTCGCCCCAACCGGGCAACACGCAACCCCCAGCCCCCTTGACTCGGTACCGCTAGTACCGACTAACCTCCCTACCGGTTGGTTGAATGACGGGAGTGTGTGTGACATCACCAGCAGTCCGGATCGGTAACTGCTCGGGGTTCTATGGAGACCGGCTGGCGGCGATGCACGAGATGCTCGCCGGCGGCGAGCTGGACTACCTCACCGGCGACTACCTCGCCGAGCTGACCATGCTGATCCTCGCGCGGGACCGGGCCAAGAACGCCGACCTCGGATACGCCAAGACCTTCCTGCGCCAACTGGAGCAGTCCCTGGGCCTGGCCCTGGACCAGGGCGTGAAGATCGTCGCCAACGCCGGCGGCCTCAATCCGGCCGGCCTGGCAGCCGCGGTACGCGCCCTGGCCGACAAGCTCGGGCTGTCGGTGAACGTCGCACACGTCGAGGGTGACGACCTGGTGGCGCGCGCCGACGAGCTCGGCTTCGGCACCCCGCTGTCGGCCAATGCCTACCTCGGTGCCTGGGGCATCGTGGACTGCCTGAAGTCCGGCGCCGACGTCGTCGTCACCGGCCGGGTCACCGACGCCTCGGTGATCGTCGGACCGGCCGCCGCGCACTTCGGCTGGACCCGCACCGACTACGACGCACTTGCGGGCGCGATCGCCGCCGGCCACGTCATCGAATGCGGCACGCAGGCCACCGGTGGCAATTTCAGCTTCTTCACCGAGATCCCCGACCTGATCCGTCCCGGGTTCCCGCTGGCGGAGATCGCGGCGGACGGCTCGTCGGTGATCACCAAGCACCCGGGCACCGGGGGCCGCGTCAGCGTCGACACCGTCACCGCGCAGCTGCTGTACGAGATCACCGGGGCGCGCTATGCCAATCCCGACGCCACTCTGCGGGTCGACTCGCTCGAGCTGTCCGCCGACGGTGAAGACCGGGTCCGCATCTCGGGCGTGCGCGGCGAGGCGCCGCCGCCCACGTTGAAGGTGTCGCTCAACAGCATCGGCGGCTTCCGCAACGCTGCGTCGTTCATCCTCACCGGCCTGGACATCGAGGCGAAGGCGGACCTGCTGCAGCGCCAGCTGGAAGCCAGCATCACGGCGCGCCCGGCCGAGTTGCAGTGGACCCTGGCCCGCACCGATCATCCCGACGCCGACACCGAGGAACGCGCCAGCGCGCTGCTGCACTGCGTGGTGCGCGACCCCGATCCGGCCAAGGTCGGCCGCCAGTTCTCCGCGGCGGCAGTCGAACTCGCACTCGCCAGCTACCCGGGCTTCACCACCACCGCACCCCCGGGCGACGGCCAGGTGTACGGCCTGTTCAAGCCCGGCTACGTCGACGCCGCCCTGGTGCCGCACGTGGCGGTACTGGCGGACGGCACCCGGGTTGACATCGCGCCGTCCGCGCAGACGCTGAAGTTGGGGCCCGTCGCCGACCCGGCGCTGCCGGATCCGCTGCCTGCCGGACCGACGCGTCGAGCACCACTGGGCACCATCGCCGGGGCCCGCAGCGGCGACAAGGGCGGGTCGGCCAATGTCGGCGTCTGGGTCCGCACGGATGCCCAATGGCGTTGGCTGGCACACACATTGACGGTCGAGAAACTGCGTGAGCTGCTGCCCGAGGCGGCCGAGCTGCCCGTCACCCGGCATCTGCTGCCCAATCTGCGCGCCATCAACTTCGTCATCGAGGGCATCCTTGGCGAAGGCGTCGCGTACCAGGCCCGATTCGATCCCCAGGCCAAGGGCCTCGGGGAATGGCTACGAACCCGTCATCTCGACATCCCGGAGGAACTGATTTCGTGAGCATCTGGACCACGCCCGAACGTGACGCACTGCGAAAGACCGTGCGCGCGTTCGCCGAACGCGAGATCCTGCCCCACGTCGACGAGTGGGAACGCAGCGGCGAGCTGCCCCGTTCGCTGCACGAGGCAGCCGGTGCGGCCGGCCTGCTGGGCGCCCAGGCGCCCGAATCCGTCGGTGGCGGGGGCGGCGACGGTGCCGACGCCGTGATCGTCTGCGAGGAACTGCATTACACCGGCGTGCCCGGCGGCGTCTTCGCGTCGCTGTTCACCTGCGGCATCTCCACGCCGCACATGATCGCCTCCGGCGATCAGCGGCTGATCGACACCTATGTGCGACCGACGTTGCAGGGCAAGATGATCGGCTCACTGGCCATCACCGAACCCGGCGGCGGCTCCGACGTCGGGCACCTGACGACCCGCGCCGACCGCGACGGCGACGACTTCATCATCAACGGCGCCAAGACCTACATCACCTCCGGTGTGCGCGCCGACTATGTCGTGACCGCGGTCCGCACCGGAGGCCCTGGCGCAGCTGGTGTTTCGCTGATCGTGGTGGATAAGGACACGCCGGGCTTCACCGTCAGCCGCAAGCTGGAGAAGATGGGCTGGCGTTCGTCGGACACCGCCGAGCTGTCCTACGTCGACGTCCGCGTCCCGGCCGCCAACCTGGTCGGGCCCGAGAACTCCGGCTTCCTGCAGATCGCCGGCGCGTTCGTCTCCGAGCGCGTCGGGCTCGCCGCGCAGGCCTACGCGAGCGCGCAGCGCTGCCTGGACCTGACCGTGCAGTGGTGCCGCGACCGGGAGACCTTCGGCCGGCCGCTGATCTCGCGCCAGTCGGTGCAGAACACCCTGGCCGAGATGGCCCGGCGCATCGACGTTGCCCGGGTCTACACGCACCATCTGGTCGAGCGCGAGCTGGCCGGCGAGACGAACCTGATCGCCGAAGTGTGCTTCGCCAAGAACACGGCCGTCGAAGCCGGCGAGTGGGTGGCCAACGCCGGGGTCCAGTTGTTCGGCGGCATGGGCTACATGGCCGAGTCGGAAATCGAACGGCAGTACCGCGACATGCGCATCATCGGTATCGGCGGCGGCACCACCGAGATTCTCACCTCGCTGGCCGCCAAGACGTTGGGATTCCAGTCGTGACACAAGCAAGTAGCGGAGCGGATTGCGCATCATGACCCAGCTCAAATCCACACTCAATTCTGCGTCGGCCGGCTACACCGAGGCCGCCGCGGCGATGACGGCCAAGCTCACCGAGCTGGACGCCGAGCACGCCAAGGCCCTGGCCGGTGGCGGCGCGAAATATGTTGACCGCCACCATGCCCGCGGCAAGCTGACCGCGCGCGAGCGCATCGAGCAGCTCGTGGATCCGGACTCGCCGTTCCTGGAGCTGAGCCCGTTGGCAGCGTGGGGCAGCGACTTCGTCGTCGGTGCCAGCCTCGTCACCGGCATCGGTGTGGTCGAGGGCGTCGAGTGCCTGATCGTCGCCAACGATCCGACCGTCAAGGGCGGCACGAGCAACCCGTGGACGCTCAAGAAGATCCTGCGCGCCAACCAGATTGCCCGCGAGAACCGGCTTCCCGTGATCTCCATGGTCGAGTCGGGCGGTGCGGACCTGCCCACGCAGAAGGAGATCTTCATCCCCGGCGGTGCGATGTTCCGGGATCTGACCCGGCTGTCGGCCGAGGGCATCCCGACCATCGCGCTGGTGTTCGGCAACTCGACCGCCGGCGGCGCCTACATCCCCGGCATGTCCGACCACGTGGTGATGATCAAGGAGCGCTCGAAGGTTTTCCTGGCCGGCCCGCCGCTGGTCAAGATGGCCACCGGCGAGGAGTCCGATGACGAATCCCTCGGCGGCGCCGAAATGCACTCCCGCACATCGGGTCTCGGCGACTACTTCGCCCACGACGAGCTCGACGCCATCCGCATCGGCCGGCGCATCGTGGCCCGGCTGAACTGGCGCAAGCAGGGCCCGACGCCGGCACCGGTCGTGCCGCCGCTGTACCCCGAAGACGAACTGCTCGGCATCGTCGGCGCCGATCTGCGCATCCCGTTCGATCCACGGGACGTCATCGCCCGCATCGTCGACGGCTCGGACTTCGACGAGTTCAAGCCGCTGTACGGCTCCTCGCTGGTGACCGGCTGGGCCACGCTGTGGGGCTACCCCGTCGGCATCCTGGCCAACGCGCGCGGCGTGTTGTTCAGCGAGGAATCACAGAAGGCCACACAGTTCATCCAGCTGGCCAACCGCTCCGACACGCCATTGTTGTTCCTGCACAACACGACCGGCTACATGGTCGGCAAGGCGTACGAGGAAGGCGGGATGATCAAGCACGGCTCGATGATGATCAACGCCGTCTCCAATTCGAAGGTGCCGCACATCTCGCTGCTGATCGGCGCCTCCTACGGCGCCGGCCATTACGGCATGTGCGGCCGTGCCTACGACCCCCGGTTCCTGTTCGCCTGGCCCAGCGCGAAGTCCGCGGTGATGGGTGGCGCGCAGCTGGCCGGTGTGCTCTCGATCGTCAGCCGCGCCGCCACCGAAGCCCGGGGCGGCCAGGTCGACGAAGCTGCCGACGCGGCCCTGCGGGCCGCCGTCGAAGCGCAGATCGACGCCGAATCACTGCCGGCGTTCCTGTCCGGCAGGCTCTACGACGACGGCATAATCGACCCCCGCGACACCCGCACCGTGCTGGGAATGTGCTTGTCCGCCATTGCCAATGCCCCGATCGAGGGGACGTCGAACTTCGGCGTCTTCCGCATGTGAGTTGAGAACCCAGATGATCACGAAAGTTCTTGTCGCCAACCGCGGGGAAATCGCCCGCCGGGTGTTCGCCACCTGCCGCCGGCTCGGCATCGGCACCGTCGCGGTCTACACCGACCCCGACGCCGCGTCCCCGCACGTCGCCGAAGCCGACGACCGGGTGCGGCTCGAGGGCCGCACCGGGTATCTCGACGCCGCCCAGCTGATCGCCGCCGCCAAAGCGTCCGGCGCCGACGCGATACATCCCGGGTACGGATTCCTCTCGGAGAACCCGGATTTCGCGGCCGCGGTGCAAGATGCCGGGCTGACGTGGATCGGTCCGCCGGTGGCGGCCGTGCAGGCCATGGGCTCCAAGATCGAGGCCAAGAAGCTGATGTCGGCGGCCGGCGTTCCGGTGCTCACCGAGCTGGACCCCGACACCGTCACCGCCGACCAACTGCCGGTGCTGATCAAGGCCTCCGCCGGCGGCGGCGGCCGCGGCATGCGGGTCGTTCGCGAATTGTCCGCGCTGCCGGCCGAAGTCGCGGCCGCACAACGCGAGGCCCAGTCCGCGTTCGGTGATCCGACGGTGTTCTGCGAGCGTTACCTGGCCAGCGGCCACCACATCGAGGTCCAGGTGATGGCCGACGCGCACGGCACGGTGTGGGCCGTCGGCGAACGCGAATGCTCCATTCAGCGGCGGCACCAGAAGGTCATCGAGGAAGCGCCGTCCCCGCTCGTGGAGCGGACGCCGGGCATGCGCGCCAAGCTGTTCGAGGCCGCCCGGCTGGCAGCGACCGCCATCGGATACACCGGCGCCGGCACCGTCGAGTTCATGTCCGACGGAGGCGGCGACTTCTTCTTCCTGGAGATGAACACCCGCCTGCAGGTCGAGCACCCGGTCACCGAGGAGACCACCGGACTCGACCTGGTCGAGCTGCAGCTCGATGTGGCCGACGGGGGTGCGCTCGCCGCGGAACCGCCCACAACGCAGGGACATTCGATCGAGGCCCGGCTCTACGCCGAAGACCCGGCCAAGGACTGGCAGCCGCAGGCCGGCACAGTGCACCGATTCGACGTGCCGGGCGTCCGCACCGAGTTCAGCCTGCTGGGCCGCGCCGGAACACGCGTCGACTCCGGCATCGTCGACGGTTCGGTGGTGTCGGTGTTCTACGACCCGATGCTGGCCAAGGTCATCTCGTTCGCGCCGACCCGGGACCGGGCCGCGGCGATCCTCGCCGACGCGCTGTCCCGCGCGCGCATCCACGGCCTGCGCACCAACCGCGACCTGTTGGTGAATGTGTTGCGGCACCCCGCTTTCCTGGCCGGCGACACCGACACCGCGTTCTTCGACACCCACGGCCTGGCCGAACTCGCGGCACCGGCGGACACCGACGTCACGCTGGCCGCCGTCGCCGCTGCCCTGGCCGATGCGGCACACAACCGCGCCACGGCAACGGTTTTCGCCGCCGCACCGAGCGGTTGGCGCAACCTCGCGTCGGGCTACCAGAGCCGTTCGTACAGTGACGCGGCCGGCGCCGAGCACCAGGTGCGGTACCGGTACACCCGCGACGGCGTCGAACTGCCCGACCGCGACGACGTCACCGTCGTGACCGCCGAACCCGCCCGAGTGGTGTTGTCGGTCAACGGAGTTGAGCGGTCGTTCGACGTCGCGCGTTACGACGCCGATGTGTTCGTCGACTCCCCCGCCGGGGCCGTGCACCTCGTGGCCCAGCCGCGCTTCCCCGACCCGGACGCGGCCGTCGCTCAAGGTTCGCTGCTGGCGCCGATGCCCGGACTGGTGGTCCGAGTCGGCGCTGCCGTCGGCGATGCCGTCACCGCCGGCCAGCCCCTCATCTGGCTGGAAGCCATGAAGATGGAACACACCATCGCCGCACCGGATTCCGGTGTGCTCGCCGAACTCAACGTGCAACCCGGCCAGCAGGTCGATGTCGGTGCCGTGCTCGCCCGTGTAGAAACCCCCGAAGGAGAATGACAATGAGCTTCATCGAATCCGACGAGCGCAAGGCGCTCCGCGAGGCCGTAGTCGCGATGGCCTCGAAGTTCGGCCAGGACTACTTCCTGGAGAAGGCCCGCGCCGGCCAGCACACCGACGAATTATGGTCCGAGGCAGGCAAACACGGGTTCCTGGGCGTGAACATGCCCGAGGAGTACGGCGGCGGTGGCGCCGGCATGTACGAGCTGAGCCTGGTCATGGAAGAGATGGCCGCCAATGGCTGTCCGCTGCTGATGATGGTGGTCTCGTCGGCCATCAACGGCACCATCATCTCGAAGTACGGCACCGAAGAGCAGAAGAAGCGCTGGGTCCCGGGGCTGGCGGACGGCTCGCTCACCATGGCCTTCGCGATCACCGAACCCGACGCCGGCTCCAACAGCCACCGCATCACCACGACGGCGCGCCGCGATGGCGGCGACTGGATCCTGTCCGGCCAGAAGGTGTTCATCTCGGGCATCGACCAGGCTGACGCCGTGCTCGTCGTCGGCCGCACCGAGGACCACAAGACCGGCAACCTCAAGCCGGCACTGTTCGTGGTCCCGACCGATGCGCCGGGCCTGAGCTGGACCAAGATCGAGATGGAGATCATCAGTCCCGAGAGCCAGTTCCAGGTGTTCCTGGACGAGGTGCGGCTGCCCGCCGATGCACTCGTCGGCTCCGAGGACGCCGCGATCGCGCAGCTGTTCGCGGGCCTGAACCCGGAGCGGATCATCGGTGCGGCCATGGCCGTCGGCACCGGCCGGCTGGCGATCCGCACCGCGACCGAGTACGTCAAGACCCGTCAGGTCTGGAAGGTGCCGATCGGTTCGCACCAGGGCATCTCGCACCCGCTGGCGCAGATCCACATCGAACTCGAGCTGGCCAAGCTGATGATGCAGAAGGCCGCCACGCTGTACGACGCGGGTGACGACTTCGGTGCCGCCGAAGCCGCCAACATGGCCAAGTACGCCGCCGGTGAGGCCTCGGTGCGCGCCGTCGATCAGGCCGTGCAGTCGCTCGGTGGCAACGGCCTGACCAAGGAGTACGGCATCGCCGCCGCGGTCACTGCGTCGCGACTGGCACGCATCGCTCCGGTCAGCCGTGAGATGGTGCTTAACTTCGTGGCGCAGACCTCGCTCGGTCTGCCTCGCTCGTACTGACAGGGAAGTCTCATGACCGCACTGGTCCACTACTCCGTCGAAAACGGTGTCGCCCGGTTGACGCTGGACTCACCGCACAACCGCAATGCGATGTCGACCGCGCTGGTGGACCAGTTGCGGCAGGGCCTCACCGATGCCGCCGCCGAGCCCGGCGTCCGGGTCGTGGTGCTCGGCCACACCGGCGGGACCTTCTGTGCCGGGGCCGACCTGAGTGAAGCGGCCGGACGCAGCCCCGGCGACCTCGCGACCGCCCGTGCGCTGGAGGCGGCGCACCTATTGCGATCGATCCTGGAGTTGCCCATTCCGGTGATCGCCGCGATCGACGGCCATGTCCGGGCCGGCGGCATGGGGCTGATCGGTGCCTGCGACCTGGTGGTCGCCGGCACCGCCAGTACTTTCGCGCTCACCGAGGCCCGGATCGGGGTGGCGCCGTCGATCATCTCGCTGACGCTGCTGCCGAAGATGACGGCCCGCGCGGCCGGTCGCTACTTCGTGACGGGCGAGAAGTTCGGCGCCGAGGAGGCCGAGCGGATCGGCCTGGTGACCGTCGCGACCGACGACGTGCCGGCGACCGTGGCGAAGCTGGCGGACGAGATCACCAAGGGTTCACCGCAGGGTCTGGCCACGTCGAAGGCCCTGACCACGGCGTCGATCCTGGCCGATTTCGACCGTGACGCCGAGAAGCTGGCCAAGCAGTCGGCGGAGCTGTTCGTCTCCGACGAGGCCAGGGAAGGCATGCTGGCCTTCCTCCAGAAGCGACAGCCGAACTGGAATAAGTGATCCACATCCCGTAACGGATCCGACATCGATGCGGCCACAGTTTGCAACATCAGCCTTGCAAGTCCCTGTGATCGTCGTAGGCTCGAGTTGATGAGCACCCCAGGTTCGCGCGCACAGATGCGCGTCGTCGATACCGACCGGATACAGGTCGCTCACCTCCTCAGCGACGCGGCCGCGCAGGGACGCCTGCCCATGTCCGAATACGAGGACCGGCTCAACCGCGCCTACTCGGCGCAGACGTACGCCGAGCTGTCGAAGTTGAGCGACGACCTGCCGTACATCACCACTGCGCCGTGGGAAGCGGGCGGCGAATGCCATCCCGCGCCGTCGACGCTGCTGCTGGCGATCATGAGCGGATTCGAGCGCAGAGGCCGCTGGAACGTGCCGCAGCGGCTGACGTCGTTCTCTTTGTTCGGTGGCGGCGTCATCGATCTGCGCTACGCCGATTTCACGTCACCGGACGTCGAGATCCACTCCTACTCGATCTTCGGCGGGCAGACCATCCTGCTGCCGCCGGAGGTCAACGTCGACGTGCATGGCGTCGGTGTCATGGGCGCGTTCGACCACCTCGGTCAGCAGGGCACCCCCGGCGCCCCGCGCGTCACCATCCGCGGTTTCTCGCTGTGGGGCCGCGTCGGCATCAAGTCCAAGAAGCGCAAGCCGCCGCCCACTTAGCTTTCCCGCTCCCATGGGGCTTCCGCGCGCCTAGGGGCAGCTCTACCGCTCCCGCGAGCGGCCGTGTCTGTACGCAACACGCCGCAATTGGCGTGTACTTTCGGGCCGCTCGCCGACGACGAACGGCCGCATCCTGCACAGGTTCGGTGGCGTGTCGCGGTACAAACACGGCCGCTCGCCATGGAGTGGTTACCGCCGGCGACGCCGCGAGCGCAGGTAGTCACCGACCACCGCGGCGCCCAGTCCGTCGAGTTCGGGCACCACGACGCGGCCTTCGACGCGCCGGGCCACCTGGTCGATGAACCGCGCCAGGCCGGGATCGCTGCCCAGCCGGAAGATGGTGATCTGCGCGCCCAGCCGGGCCACCTCGTCGAAGCTGCGCACCGTGAACGCGATGGTGCGCGGGTGCGGCGGGTAGTCGAAGAACGTCTCGGTGCCGTTGCGGTACTGCTCGAGGTGGGCCGTCGGCTCGCCGTCGGTGACGACGAGGACGACCGGCTGTGCGTTGGGATGACGCCGCAGATGCCGGCCGGCGAGCAGCAGCGCGTGGTGCAGGTTGGTGCCCTGTTCGTAGACGCCTTCCAGCCCCGTCAGCTCGGCCGCCGAGACGGTGCGGGCATGTCGGCCAAAGGCGATGATCTGCAACGCATCCGATCGGAACCGGGTGCTCACCAGATGATTGAGCGCCAGCGCGGTGCGCTTCATCGGCAGCCACCGGTTCTCCATGACCATCGAGAACGAGGTGTCGACCAACAGCGCCACCACGGCCTGGGTGCGCGTCTCGGTCTCCGAGATCTCGACGTCGTCGACCGTGATGCGCAACGGCCCGTCCTGACCCGTACCTGCCTGTCGCAGTACCGCGTTGGTCAAGGTGCGGGTGACGTTCCAGGGTTCGGTGTCTCCGAACTGCCACGGCCGGGTGGCGCCGGTGAGTTCGCCGGCGGCACCGGCGCGGCGGGTGTCCCGCTCGCCGTGGCGGCCGGAAAGTTGTTGCGCCACATCGCGGAGCGCTGCCTGACCCAACTGCCGCATGGCCTTTGGCGACAGCCGCCACTGCCCGTCGGAACCGCGGTCCAGGAAGCCCTGGTTCATCAGGGTGCGTTCCAGTTCCGCCAGGGCACGGGCGTCGACGGCGGCCTCGTCGCCCAATTGCCGGGCGAGCATGTCCAGGTCGACGTCGTCCATCTGGGCACCGGCGTAGCTCTGCGAAAGTTGTTCTGCCAGTTGCTCCAACTCGGCGATGTCTTCCATCGCCTGCGCGGCCTCCCCCATGCCCAGCGGGTTGTTTCCGGTGAAATTTCGCTCGCCGGTCCAATCCTCGCCCGGGCGGGCAGCCTGCAGGTTGGCGTCGAGGCGGTCGAGCGCGTTCATCAACGACGGTGACCCGAATGCCTGCTGCGCCAACGCATCCAATTCGGCGCGTTGATCTGGCGACAGGCTGTTGCGGAACCGCTGCGCGGCGGCGGCCCGCTTGGCCAGGGAGTCCAGCAGCTCGTCGACGTTCTGCGGATTCTCGGGAAAGAACTGGCCGTGCTTGGCCATGAAGTCCTGGAAATCCTGTTGGGTGTCTTCGCCGTTGGCGTGCTTCTCCAGCAGGTTGTTCAGGTCGTCGAGCATGTCGTTGACGGCCTGACGATCCTCGTCGGTGGCGTTCTGCAGGGCGTCCTTCATGCCGGCGAATCGTTGGTCCAGCATCTCCCGGCCCAGCAGATCCTTGATCTGCTCATACTTCTGCCGGGCTTCCGCCGATCGCCAGTCGTATTCGGAGAGCTCCTGCACCGCCTTGGCCGGTGACGGCGACAACGACTCCAACTGCAGTTCACCGAACCGCGCGTCGTCGTCGAGCGCCCGGGCCAGTTCCTTGCGCTCGGCGAGCACCGCCTCGTCGAGCAGCTTCTTGATCTCCTGCAGGGTGCCGTCAAGGTTGTTGCGCGACAGCAACTCCCGACGACGCCGGTTGGCCTCGGCGGCCAGCCGGTCGGCGCCGCGCATGTTCTGGGTACCGCGACGCAGCAGCTCGGACAGCGCCCGCCGGGGCGACGCGCCCTCCATGACGTCCTGCCCGATCTGCTCCAGCGCCTCCCTCAGGTCGACGGGAGGCGCCAGCGGGTCGGGCCCGCCGGTGTAGCGCGAATACCGCGAGAGGTGGTTAGCCATATACCGTTTCGCCGTCGTCGGAGGTCTTGTCGATGCGCTTGGCCAGGTACAGCGCTTCCAGCGCCAGTTCGACGGCCGCCGCCCGCTCGCCGTCGGACTGCGCGCCCAGCCGGTCGGCGATGGCGTCGATCACCGGCAGGTCCGGCAGCGCGGCCAGGACGTCCTTGGCCGACACCCGCTCGCCCGTCGTGACCGGTGAATCCCCTTCCACCGCGGCGACCAACGAACCGACGTCGATGCCGCCGAGCAGCCGCTGTGCGGTGTCCGCGGTCGCCCGCCGCAGCAGGTGCTCCAGGACGGCCTGTTCGCGGCCTTCCTCACCGGACTCGAATTCCAGCTTGCCGCGCAGCACGCCGATGATGGTCTGCAGATCGACCACACGCGCGACCGGATCCTGTTCGCCCAGAATCGCGGAGCGGTGCTGGGCCGCGGCGCCGACCGTCTCCGCCGCCGCGATGGCGAAGCGGGCCGAGACGCCCGACCGCTGATCGATCGACTGCGACTCGCGCAGGTACCGGGCGAACCGGGCCAGGATCTGCAGCAGGTACTCGGGGACCTCGGCAGCCAGGTGCGCTTCCTGCCTGATGACGCCGACCTCCGCGTCGAGCTCCAGCGGGTAGTGGGTGCGGATCTCGGCGCCGAAGCGGTCCTTCAGCGGCGTGATGATGCGGCCACGGTTGGTGTAGTCCTCAGGGTTGGCGCTGGCCACCACGAGCACGTCCAGCGGCAGGCGCAACGTGTAGCCGCGCACCTGGATGTCGCGTTCCTCCATCACGTTGAGCATGGCGACCTGGATGCGCTCGGCGAGGTCGGGCAGCTCGTTGATGGCGACGATGCCGCGGTGGGCCCGCGGGATGAGTCCGTAGGCGATGGTTTCCGGATCACCCAGACTCCGGCCCTCGGCCACCTTGATGGGGTCGATGTCGCCGACGAGGTCGGCGACGCTGGTGTCGGGCGTCGCCAGCTTCTCGAAGTAGCGCTCGCTGCGGTGTTGCCAGGTGATCGGCAGGTCGTCGCCGGAATCCGCGGCCCGGCGGATCGACTCGGGCGTGATCGGCGAATACGGGTGCTCGCCCAGCTCCGAGCCCGCGATGACAGGCGTCCATTCGTCCAGCAGACCAACCAGGCCGCGCAGCAGACGGGTCTTGCCCTGGCCGCGCTCGCCGAGGAGCACGACGTCGTGCCCGGCGATCAGCGCGCGCTCCAGCTGCGGCAGAACGGTGTCCTCGAAGCCGAAGATGCCGGGCCAGACGTCCTTCCCGTCAGCCAGCGCTGCCAGCAGGTTCTCGCGAATTTCGGTCTTGATGCCCCGCTCACGGTGGCCCGCGGCCTTGAGCTCGCCGACGGTCCGCGGCAGGTCGGCTGGAAGGTCGTTAGGTGATGTCACGACCTCCACGCTACGACGGTGCACGGTGAGCGGCAGCCCCTTGGGCTCCGGAGCTTTACCCAGTACCCTCGGTATCGTGAACTCGCTCGACTGGACTCACCGCCCCACCGACCTCCAGTTCGGCCCCGCCGCGTGGCAGAGCCGACTGCTCGGCGGGCTGACCGCGGTGTTCGTCCGACCGGTAATTGCCCTGCTCACGCTCATCGGCCTCGTCGTCAACCGGTTCCATCCGGAACTGGTCCAGCGCGGCCGCTACGACATCATCGACGGGCCCTTCCGTGCGTTCCGCGCGCTGCCCGGCACCGCGGTGACACCGATCAAGCTCGACGACTGCGACGCCGAATGGATCGTCGCGCCGCGCGCGCAGGGTTCCGATCGCGTGATCATCTACTTCCACGGCTCGGCGCTGATCACCCTCGGGCTGAACTCGCACCGGCGCTGGGCCAGTAAGCTCTCCGCCGCGACCGGCGCCCGGGTCCTGAACGTGGGCTATCGACTGGCGCCGCAGGCCCTGATCGAGGACGCCATCGCCGACGGCGCGTGCGCCTACCGCATGGTGCTCGCCGCCGGCGTCGACGCGAAGAAGATCGTGTTCGCGGGCGACTCCGCCGGCGGCCTGATCGCGACCGGCACCGCGCTCGCCGTGCGTGACGCCGGCCTGCCGGTGCCCGCCGGTCAGATCCTGCTGTCGCCGCTGACGTCGTCCGACATGAATCTGAAGTACAACGCGATGCTCGAACACCGCGACGTGCTGTTCCCGTTCATGGCGGTGAAGTACCTCTACGACGTCTTCGCGACGAAGAACGGCACCCATCCGGTGCCCGAGATGCCGACCGAATCCGACCTGCACGGCCTGGGACCGACGCTCCTGCAGGTCGGCAACAACGAGATGCTGCGCAACGACTCGTTCGCGCTCGCCGACGCGTTGCGCGCCGCGGGTGCGCAGGCGTGGGTTCAGGTGTGGGACAAGGCGATGCACATGTTCCAGCTGAGCTTCGACATCAATCCGGACGCCCGCAAGGCCGTCGACGAGATCGTGGACTTCTTCGAATTCGCCACCACGCAGCAGCCCGGCGAGGTCGCGTCCTAGTCTCCTCCGTTGTCCCTGCGTCAGCGGGTGTGGGCGGTCTTGACCGACCACTCCGTGCGCAGGAAGGTCAGCAGCCTGCGGGCCGCGGGGGTGCCGGCGGTCGGCGCCCACGCCAGTGCGATCTGTCGCTGATATACGTTGGGCGTCAACGGGATTTCCCGGACCTTGCGCGAGGTGTGCTCGTCGTGCGGCAGCAGCGCGATACCCATCCCCCGGCCGACCAGCTCGCGGATGGTGGTGAACTCCGTGATCTCCACGGGCACGTGCGGAACGAATCCCGAATCGCGGCACCAGTTTTCCGTCGCCTGGCGCAAGTGATAGCTGCCCGGGTTGGCGATGAACGTCTCGTCGCGCAGTTCGTCCAGCCGAAGACGACGACGGGCCGCGAGCGGATGAGCCGCCGGTAACACGGCCCGGATTTGTTGTCCGCCGATCACCACATGTTCGACGCCGTCGGGCGGCGGGATCACCACGGCGACGTCGAGCACCCCGGCCTTCAGATCCGCGGCGAGTTCACTGCCGTGCGCCTGTTTGATCTGTAGCCGGATTCCCGGTGCGCGCCGGTGGAATTCGGTGACGAGGTTCGGCACGACGCCGGCCCCCATCGTCAAGGGGAAGCCGAACCGGATGGTGCCGTGCTCGGGGTCGGCTTCGCCGGCGATCGTCTCGACCGTGGCTTCGAGTTCGCGCAACGGACGCCGGGCCTGCTCGGCGAGCTGCACTGCGACCGGCGTCAGGCGCACCGTCCGTCCCTCCTGGGTGAGCAGGCGGACGCCGAGCATCTTCTCCAGCGTGTGAATGCGTCGACTCATCGATGACTGCGGAATGCCCAGGCTGTCGGCCGCACGGGTCATGTGCCCGCCCTGGGAGTCGAGCTCTTCGAGCGCCCGGAGCTGCGGCGCGAGCAGACTCATCCATTGATCCATATTCGGATGATAATCGCCAGAACATTCATTGGACGGATCGAATTCGCGGGGGTGATGCTGGAGTAACGAGACAAGGAGCAACCATGAACACCGTTGAACCGGAAGTCGCCGACGTCGTCCTCATCGGTGGCGGCATCATGTCTGCCACCCTGGGCGCCATGCTCAGCACATTGGAACCGCAGTGGCGCATTGTGTTGGTGGAGCGCGCATCCGACATCGCCACAGAGAGCAGCGGACCGTGGAACAACGCCGGCACGGGCCACTCCGGCTACTGCGAGCTCAACTACATGCCCGATCCCGAAGACGGCACCGCGCCCGCGCAGATCGCCGAACAGTTCCAATTGTCCCGCCGCTGGTGGGCACATCTCGTCGAGCGGGGCCTGCTGGACCCGGCGACTTTCGTCCACGGCACTCCGCACATGGATGTCGTGTTCGGCGACCACGACGTGGCCTACCTCCGACGGCGGTTCGAAACCCTCAGCGCCGATCCACTTTTCGCCGGCCTCGAGTTCAGCGACGACCCCGCGACCATCGCGGCATGGGCACCGTTGGTGATGGAGGGCCGCGCTCCGGCGCAACCGATTGCGGCGACCCGGCATCCGGGAGGTACCGACGTCGACTTCGGTGCGCTCACCCGCGGACTGACCCGCATCATCACCTCGAACGGCGGCGAGGTCCGGCTCGGCCACGACGTGCGCCGACTGCACCAGGACCCGGACGGCACCTGGTTGATCAGCGGCCGGTGTACGGACTCGCACAACAGGTTTCAACTGCGGGCACGTCATGTGTTCGTCGGAGCCGGCGGATTCGCCCTGCGCCTGCTGCAGCGCGCGCACATCCCCGAAGTCCGGGGCTACGGCGTGCTGCCCGTCGGCGCAGCGTTCCTACGGTGCGCGAAACCCGATGTCGTCGCACGGCACGACGCCAAGGTGTACGGCCAGGCCGCGATAGGAGCCCCGCCGATGTCGGTGCCGCACTTGGACAAACGCGTCGTCGACGGCGAGGAGTACCTCATGTTCGGTCCGTATGCGACATTCAGCACCAAGCTGCTCAAAGGCGGCAAGCTCACCGACTTCTTCACCACGCTGCGGTGGCACAACCTGCACGTGCTGGCTGCCGCGGCCCTACAGAGCCTGACACTGGTGCGTTATCTGATCGGCGAGTTGCTCACGCCGTTCAGCGGCAAGATCAAACAGCTGCAACGGTTTTACCCGGAGGCCGACCCCGGCGACTGGGAGTTGGTACCGGCGGGACAGCGGGCTCAGCTCGTCACTCCGGACCCGGAGCGCATCGGCGCGTTGCGCTCGGGCACCGAACTGGTCGCGTCGGCCGACGGCACCATCGCAGGGCTTCTGGGCGCGTCGCCGGGCGCCTCGACCGCCGTGCCGATCATGCTCGAGCTCCTGCAGCGGTGCTTTCCTGAACGATGGGCCGCCTCCTGGCAGGCGCGCATGGACGACGCCCTGACCGCTCGCGACACTGCTGCGCTCCTGAGCCTCTGAACGGCAAATGGCCAGGTTTGCACGGATCATCTCCGTGCAAACCTGGCCATTCAGCCGGTAGGACCTAGTGGGCGAAGTGCCGCGCCCCGGTCAGGTACAGCGTGATGCCCGCAGCGGCGGCGGCCGCGGTCACTTCGTCGTCGCGGACCGAACCACCCGGGTGCACAATGGCTTTCACGCCGGCGTTGGTCAAGGTCTCCAGACCGTCCGGGAACGGGAAGAAGGCATCGGAGGCAGCGACGGCGCCCTTGACTCGGTCACCACCCCGCTCGACCGCCAGCCGGGCCGCGTCGACGCGGTTCACCTGGCCCATGCCGACACCGACGGTGGCGCCGTTGGCGGCGACCACGATGGCGTTCGACTTCACCGCGCGGCACGCGCGCCACGCAAACGCCAAGTCGGCCAACGTCTCCGGATCGGCCGGGCTGCCGGTCGCCAGTGTCCAGTTCAGCGGGTCGTCGCCCGCGGCGTCGAGCGCGTCGCGCTGCTGCACCAGCAGGCCACCGCTGACCTGACGGTATTCGACTGCGGCGCCCTCAGGTTCGCTGGCCACCAGGATGCGAATGTTCTTCTTGCGGCTCAGGATTTCAACGGCGCCCGGTTCGAAGGCAGGAGCGACGATCACCTCGGTGAAGATGTCGGCGACGGTCTCGGCCATCTCCTCGGTCACCGCGGTGTTGGCCGCGATGACGCCACCGAACGCGCTCAGCGGGTCGCACTCGTGCGCCTTGCGGTGCGCATCGGCAACCGAGATCGACGACACCGCAATGCCACACGGGTTGGCATGCTTGATGATCGCCACGCAGATGTCCTCGTGGTCGAACGCCGCCCGCCATGCCGCATCGGCGTCGGTGTAGTTGTTGTAGGACATCTCTTTTCCGTGCAGCTGCTCGGCCTGGGCCAGTCCCGGCCAGCCGGCGTCGTCGCTGTAGAGCGCGGCCTTCTGGTGCGGGTTCTCGCCGTAGCGCAGCACGTCGGTGCGGCGCCACGTCGAACCGAGCCACGCGGGCATACCGGCAGCGGATGCCTCGTCGTCGCCGGGCACCAGCACCGAACCCATCCAGGACGCGACGGCCACGTCGTACTCGGCGGTGTGGCGGAAAGCCAACGACGCCAGCTTCTTCCGCTCTTCGAGCGTGAAGCCACCGTCCCGAACGGCCGCCAGCACACCGTCGTACCCCAGCGGGTCGACGACGACGGCGACGCTCGGGTGGTTCTTCGCCGCAGCGCGGACCATCGACGGGCCGCCGATGTCGATCTGCTCGACGCACTCGTCCTCGGAAGCGCCCGACGCCACGGTCTGGGTGAACGGATACAGGTTCACCACAACGAGTTCGAACGCCTCGACCCCGAGCTCATCGAGCGCGGCGAGGTGCTCGGCCTTGCGGGTGTCGGCCAGCAGGCCGGCGTGCACGCGCGGGTGCAGCGTCTTGACGCGGCCGTCGAGCACCTCCGGGAAGCCGGTGACCTCTTCGACGGGAGTCACCGGGATACCCTCGGCAGCAATGGTTTTCGCCGTCGAACCGGTCGAGACCAGGGTCACGCCGGCCTCGTGCAGCCCGCGGGCCAGCTCAGCCAGGCCGGTCTTGTCGTACACGCTGATCAGCGCGCGCCGAATCGGTCGTCGCGTCATCCTAGGGCCGCCTTTCGTCCACTCCACGTCACGCCGCGGAGGGCCACCGCGGCGATCACATCTACCAACAGTCGTCGTTCGACGACCTTGATCCGTTCATGCAGCGACGATTCGTCATCGCTGTCGAGTACCGCCACCGGCTCCTGCGCCAGGATGGGCCCGGTGTCGGTGCCGGCATCCACCAGGTGCACCGTGCTGCCGGTAACCCGTACTCCATAGGCCAGGGCTTCGGCCACCGCATGCGCCCCTGGAAACGACGGCAGCAATGCGGGGTGGGTGTTCAGCACCCGCCCCTGGAAGCGCGCGAGAAAGGTCGGGCCGAGGATCTTCATGAACCCCGCCGACACCACCAGATCCGGCTGATGGGCTGCGACGGCTTCGGTCAGTGCGGCGTCCCAGGCGGCGCGGTCGAGGTGGTCCCGTAGCCGAGTGGTGAACGTCGCTGCACCGGCGGCCGCCCCGATCTGCAGCGCCGGGCAGTCACGGTCCGCACCGACGGCCACGACGCGCGCCGGGTAGTCACCGACCGCTGCGGCCAGCACCGATTCCAGCAGCGAGCCGGTCCCGGACGCCAGGACGACGAGCCGCGCCGGCGCAGTCGGGGGCACGTGAACCGGTTGCTGCACGGGAGCAGCCTAGTGGCCGTCGTCGTCGACGACGAAATGCGCCTCAGGGTCCTCGTCGGGGTCGAAGGCGACGTGCTCACCGATGCGATCGGTGGTGCCGGATTGGTAGGCCTCCGCCGGCGCCGGGGTCATGTCCGGTTCCGGACGTGCCGGCCGGCGCGGTTCGGCGGGTTTGGCCGCGGACTCCGGGTCGGGTTCGCGCTCCGGCTCGGTGGTCTGCTCGAACGCCGGGCCACCCGCGAAATGCGAGTCGTCGTCCGAGTCGGCCGCGGCAGCCGATACGTCACCGATCAGCTTCTCGGTCACGGGTTCGTCATCCTCGACGACGTCTGCCACGTCATCGTCATACGGTTCCTCGTCGACGGGCGCAGCCGGCGCGACGGGTGCCGGCCGGGCCGGACGGCGGGTGAGGCCGCCGGCCATGGCGACCGTGAGGCCGCCGATCGAGACGAACCACAGGAAAACCGCAGGCCCGAACGTCGTCTGATCGACCCCGAGCTCACCGAAATTGCCCAGGCGACCGCTGCCGGCGATCGCGAGCAGGACCATCATCACCGCGGCCAGGAGCGATGCGACCGCCAACTTGGCGAAAGCAATCGGCCACGGGGCCGGGCGCCGGGAACACTGCTGGCCCACCGCCACCGCCGAGGCCGCCGCGATGATCAGCAGCGCCACCCATACCGGCCCCAGCGGGGGCGACGGCACGGCTGCCAGCACCGGCACGGCAGGCACATCGCCGCCGAGCACCGTGAAAGAACTGAACGTGGCCAACCCGACGTGCACACTCGAGCCGACGGCCACCGCGGCGGCGCCGACCATCACGTTCGGGATGTACAGCGCCGACAGCACGGTCAGGCTGAGCTGGCCGAACACCGAATCGGTGATGCCGAACAGGTCGTGCATCGTCGACCAGTGCACGACCATCGAGCCGACCGCGACCAATCCCGACAGGCCGAGCAGCGCCAACACGCCGGCGACGGCCCCGCGCAACGCCTCGGGCAGCCAGTACGGCAGGTGCGCGTCGGTCAGCAGCCGCCCCTGCAGGCGCGAGCCGACACCGATGGCCGCGCCGACCGCGTGCACCGCCAGGACACAGCCGAACGCCTGGAGTGCACTCGGGGTCTGCAGCTCGGTGAGCACCGACGACGCATCGTGGATCACCGCGAGCGCGATCGCCGCGATCAGCAGTGGTCCACCGAGCGCCGACGCGACGATCCACCGGACCACGAACCAGGACGCCCCCGGCCGCGTCGCCGCGGCCGTGGTGCGGGCCGTGCCCCAGACCATGGCCAGCAACGGGGCCAGGGGCATCACGCCGAGCTCGGCGCCGCCGATCGACACCGGCACGCCGTGCACGCCCAGCCACATGCTGGCCATCGCGCCGAACGCACCGGTCAGATCGCTGTTGGCGATGACCAACTGGATCAGCACCAGCGCGGCGATGATCGCCAGGGCGATGCCCGACGGGCCGAACGCAACCCGAAGCAGGTCACGCGCCTGGCGCGTACCGACTGGTCGGTTATCCACTAGCTGGGTCACTCCTCGCGAGGTCGTCACTCGCGTGCCGCGAGCGCCCTAGCGATTATGACGAAGCCGGACCCGATTACTGCGGAGCCGGGGGTTGCTGGAAGGTCGTCGTCGGCTCCGAGCCGGATCCCGTCGCGCCCGGAACGCTGGGTGCCGGGGTGAACGACGACGATCCGACCACGGCCTCGGACGCCGACGGACCCTGGCCCGACGACTGCTGCGGGGCCGACGACTGGCCGGCCGACTGCTGCGGCTGACCGAACGCCGGGAACCCGGTCGGCGGGGTCGGCGGACCCGAGTCGGCGCCGTGCTGCGACGCGCTCTGCGCACCGGTGTAGCCGCCGATGGGACCGTTCTGGGACTGCGGCTGGTAGCCACCCTGCTGACCGAAGTGCTGGCCGGTCTGCTGGCCGTACTGCTGCTGCGGCTGCTGGCCGTAGTACTGCGCCTGCGGGTTGTAGCCCTGCGCCGGTCCGCCGTAGTTGTACGGATCGGCCTGCGGACGCGGTGCGGGCGGCTGGATGACGCCGGCGTCCAGCAGCAGTGCCCCGACAGCGCTACCGGCCTGCAGCACCGACAGCGCGAGCACGACATAGAGGCCCCACTCGACCTCGATGCCCTTGGGCGCCTGCACGATCTCGTTGATCACCAGCAGCAGAGCCAGCACCGCGAGGATGGCGACCCACGACTTGAAGCTCTTCTGCTTGGGCAGCAGGCTGACGCCGGCGAGCAGCGCAGCCAACACGGCGACGACGATCGGCGCCTGGGTCAGGATGCTGCCGGTGCCCGCATCCAGGCCTCCCGCACCCAACTGGGGCGCGAAGTTGAAGCCGAAGATGAGCAGGCCGAGCGCCGCGACCGCAATGGTCAGGTACTCCGGCAGTTTGCTCGGGCCGGCCGGCGCCGCAGGCGCAGCCGGGATCTGCTCGGGCAGACGGTTGAACTGCTGGGTCGGCCCGCCGTACTGGTTGCCGTACTGGCCGGGCTGTTGGGCGGGCGGGTAGCCGGGGTTACCGGGCTGGTACGTCATGACCTCTCCTGTACCTGTCGACTCGACCAACCACGCTAGCGCACTTCACTGAGGGTGCCTCGCACCAGTTGAAGACGCCGAGCACCGGCCTGAGCTGCCGCGACAGCCCTGAGCAAACTTGCCGACGCGTCAGGCCGGGACGCGAATCGGCGCCTCCGCGGCGTCCTGTTCCGCCTCCTCGATTTCCCGCACCAACGGCAGCACCTTGGCTCCGAAGTACTCGATTTCCTCCTGGAAATGCAGGAAGCCACCGAGGATCAGATCGACGCCCCGTTTGCGGTAGGCAGCAATCCGTTCGGCGATCTGTTCCGGGGTTCCGATCAACTTGGTACGAAAACCGTCGTTGTACTGCACCAGGTCTTCGAAGCTGGAATCCGCCCACATGCCCTTCTTGTCGCCGGTGGAGTTGCCGGCCTGCTGCACGGCCTGGCGGAACCCTTCGACTGCCGGCCGGTTGGCCTTCGCGACGATCTCCTTGAGGACTTCTTTCGCCTCTTTCTCGGTGTCGCGCGCGATGATGAAGCCGTTCAGCCCGAACCGGACCTCCCGGGCAACCTGGCGGGCGTGGTCGCGGACGTCGACGATTTGCTCGGTCACGCCGTCGAAGTCCTTGCCATTGGAGAAGTACCAGTCGGCGTAATAGCCGCCGTTGCGGCGCGCCGCGCTCGAGTTGCCGCCCTGGAACAGTTCCGGGTTGGGGCGCTCGGCCGTGTTGAGCGGCTTGGGCTTCAGCGTGAAGTCGTGGATTCGGTAGAAGTCGCCGCGGAAGTCGACGTCGTCCTCGGTCCAGATCTTGCGCAGGACCTGGAGGAACTCGGCGCTGCGGCGGTAGCGCTCGTCGTGTTCCAGCCAGGGCTCGCCCAGGTGCGTGAACTCGTCCTTGAACCAACCGGAGACGACGTTGACCGCGAAGCGGCCGTTCGAGAGGTGGTCGGCCGTCGCTCCCAGTTTCGCGAGCACCGCCGGCTGCCAGAGGCCCGGGTGAACGGCTGCAATCACCTTCAGGCGTTCGGTCGCCAGGAGCAGCGCGAGGCTGAAACTCGTTGATTCGTGCTGATATTCGGCGCCGTAGCTGGCCTCATACCGGACCTGGCTCAGGGCGTACTCGAAGCCGTTGTTCTCCGCGGTCTGCGCGAGCTTCTTGTTGTATTCGTAGTTCCAGTCGGTCCGCTGCTCGATATCACTGGTCACCAGGCCGCCGCTGACGTTGGGCACCCAGTAGGCGAACTTGACGTGGTCGGCGATGCGTTCGGTCGTCATGGGCCCATGTGAACAAGCGAGGTACGCCACCGTCGTGGGTAACGTTCGCGATGAAGTTATCTCCGGATCGGTTCACAGGCGTCTAGCGGCTGCATTGCGGCGAAAATTCCCAGGTAATGGGCCTACTTTGGCATTCTTGCCACCCACTCTTGCGCCCCATACTGAAACACGTTCTAATTCACCGTATGGACTACGGGCTCGTACTTTTCACCAGCGACCGCGGCATCAAGCCCGCCGCCGCCGCCAAACTGGCCGACGACCACGGCTTCGCCACCTTCTATGTGCCCGAACACACGCACATCCCGATCAAGCGCCAGGCGGCCCACCCGACCACCGGTGACGAGACGCTGCCCGACGACCGCTACATGCGGACGCTGGATCCGTGGGTCGCGCTCGGCTCGGCCGCGTCGGTGACGTCGCGGGTGCGGCTGTCGACTGCGGTGGCGCTGCCCGTTGAGCACGACCCCATCACGCTCGCGAAGTCGATTGCGACGCTGGATCACCTGTCTGGCGGCCGGGTATCGGTGGGCGTCGGATTCGGTTGGAACACAGACGAACTCCAGGACCACAACGTCCCGCCGGCCCGGCGGCGCACCATGCTCCGCGAGTACCTGGAAGCGATGCGCGCGCTGTGGACCCAGGAAGAAGCCGAGTACGACGGTGAATTCGTGAAGTTCGGTCCGTCGTGGGCCTGGCCGAAGCCCGTGCAGTCGCACGTGCCGATCCTGGTCGGAGCGGCCGGCACCGAGAAGAACTTCAAGTGGATCGCCAAGTCGGCCGACGGCTGGATCACGACGCCGCGCGACTTCGACATCGACGAGCCAGTCAAGCTGCTGCAGGACACCTGGGCCGCGGCCGGGCGTTCGGGTGCGCCGACCATAGTCGCGCTGGACTTCAAGCCCGACGCCGACAAGTTGGCGCACTGGAAGAAGCTCGGCGTGACCGAGGTGCTGTTCGGGTTGCCGGACAGCGACGACGCGACCGTGTCGGCGTACGTCGAGAAGCTGGCGAAGAAGCTGAGCGACTTCGGGATCTGAGGTTTCGCCGGCGCTTTGGCGTCGGGGCTCCTAGTCACACTCGATCTGCGGCGGTCAAGGTTCCTTGGCCGCCGCAGTTTCTTGTGCCGGATTTCCGTCAGGGCGTGCGCGTTGACCGCCATAGACTGACTGTCATGGGGTGGCTCTTTGACGGGTGGGGCCGTTGTCGATCCTGAAGATTCGCGGCACCAATCCACTGACTCTCGTCGATGGCGGTCGCGACCTCAAGCGCAAGGCCGAAGCACTCGACGAGTTGATCGGCAAGCAGGTGCATGCCGTCCAGGAACTTGAGCAGGATTGGAAAGGCAAGGCGGCCAACGCCGCCCGCGGGCAGGCCTACCGGAACATCGAACACCAGCACCGCTTCCACGAGATCACCGATGCCATCGCGACGGCCATGATTGCTGGCGGCCAGATCCTCGCGACCTTGCGCGACGTACTCCTCAACTGGGTCAGCACCGTGTCGCAGATGTTCAACGTCGCCGACGACGGTGTGGTCACCACTCGTCCGCCGCGTACCGGCGGGGCCTGGGAGAACATCGCAGCTGCCTTCACCAAATGCACCCAGAACATGATCAAGGCGTTCATGGATCAGGACCAGAACCTGGCCAACAGCCTGAAAGCCATTGCGGACGGCAACACTCCGGGCAACAACCCTAAGCCGGTGCCGGGCTTCACTCCTGGCATCGATCCAGACAGTTTCAACAACGGCCAGATCGGGTTTGAGCAGACGATGGCCGGATTCGGTGACCCGAACACCGGCGACGGGGGCGTGGGTGTTCCGAATACCGACCTGTCGATCATGGGCATGACACCAGATGGCCGACTGTTCACGATCCAGGGTGATACCGGTACCGGCATGAAGAAACCTAAAGAAAAAGAACCGCCAAGCAGCGGAGGACCGGGCGGTCGCTCCGACGACGCTAGCGACCGCAACAGCATCATCTATTGGAAGATGGATGAGCACGGGAAATGGGTCGTGGACGAAGTTGTTAAGGGCCCCTTCAAGAAGCCTGACGGCGCTAACGATATCTCGACGATCCCAACGTCGACCTTCAACGTCGGCGACACGATGTATGCCTCCGTCATGAATGTCGACCATTGGAACGGCGCACCAGAAACGCGCCCCCGTGGCGAAAGTGGCTGGGTAACCAGAAGTTCCGAGCTGTGGAGTTCAACGAACGGCGGGAAGACCTGGGAAAGAGTAAAGATCGACTGGCCCAACAACGACAAGTTGAACAATCCATTTCAGGTACAGAGCTTCGCCCCGTCTCAAGACGGGAAATATGTCTACATGTACGGCACGCAAGATGGCCGCACCAATGACGGGCTGCATGCCGCACGCGTACTCGCGGGGTCGATCGGTGACCCAAACGCATACGAGTATTGGAACGGGACTTCGTTCGCTGGCCATGACTCAAATGCCAGTCCACCCATTATCAAAACCCCGCCGGGAATGAGCGGTATCGGAGAGCCCAGCGTCCACTTCTACGAGAACAAGGTCCTACTCACGTTCAATGATGAATCCGGTGGCGTCTATACCAGTTCGACTTCGGCAGCGGACGGCAGTATCGGCTGGTCGCCGACTACGAAGGTCGTCGAGCAAAGCGGTGCCTACGGCGCATTCCAGTCACCTTTCTCGGGCGGCGACTCCATCGATTCCACGCTGTCGTTGTGGAATAGATACGGAACGGCGCTCTACCAAATCCAGAACGAGGACACCAAGAATCTAGGGGCGTACTGACATGCTCATACCGCGGTTCGCCACAACGCTGGTAGCACTATCGCATCAGCACATGGCGTACCCACAGTTCAAAAACAGTCCGCATACTCCTGCCGCCGGCGGCCGGCCGGCGGTCGCACAACGCACACGGGCTCAGGGCAGATCCTCACCAACTGAACCTCTTGCAGGAATGGCCAAATCGACGAATCTGCTGCAGCATGCGACAAGACTCCAGCTCTCCATCGCGACAATCGCTCTCATGGCTACGGTCGGGTGCGCACCCGCCGGGTCCGATAAGCCGACGAATAGTGCCTCCACTACGACGACGCCTCCTCCTCCAGTCGCCGGATTTCCAGATCTGTCAAAATTCGCCGAAACCGACCAGTACGCGTACTTCGGCAGCGGTCAGCGTTATTCAGGGATCGTGTTTCAAACACCGAGCGGAATGATCTGCGCCTCAAACGATTACCCCGAGCGACAATATGCGCGAATCGACTGCTCGGGCCCACTACCCGGCAAGCCCGGCCAATGGCAGGTAGTCGCGGAGCTGCGGAGCGCCGCCACGATGAAGGACATCACCGCACGGGCGCCCGTTGGAACGTCCGAGCCAACAGCACTCCTCCTACCCACCCATCATGTGCTCAAGCTTGCTGCGGATGATCTCGCTTGCGGCATCGTCGACAACGGAACACCCGCATGCCGAATTGGCAACCACGGTTTCGCACTCGCAACCGACGAACCCTTGTTGTTCTGACGCCCGAGATTGACGTAATGGTCGTAGAACATGTTGCAAGAACGACCATTACGTCGATCTCGACGACTCAGATCAAGCCGGGACAGCCCGATTGCCCTCGTCGGTTGCGGTGACGATGATCTGCGCACCCAGCGGCTCGCCGTCGCACAACAGCACCATCAACTCGGCATCGGTAGTCGTGGCCAAGAACCGGCTGCCGTCCGCGTCGAGGCGCCCGATGATGATGCCGACGTTGGGAGTCCAGTCGTACCGGACCGTGTAGGTCTCAATGGTTGCGGACCCGTTTGCATGCTCAGTGACGGCGACCGTCGGCCACGACGCGACCTCGGCGCACAATTCGGCACTGTTGTCCGGCGCCCAGTCGGCCGGCTCGGTCGAATAGATGCCGACCGAGAACTTGCTGGCGATGCCGCCGTTAGCTCCGATCAATGCGAATTCGCCTGGGGTTTCCCGCATTCGGGTGACAGCTTCAGCGATGCCGTGCAACGAGTAGTTGTTTCCCGGGCCACCGAAGTACGGCAGTCCACCGGTCAGTGTCAGACCCCGCGGATCGTCAGCCACCAGGCCGACGCCGTCACAGATGTTGAATACCGGGAACGGGAAGCAGCTGTACAGGTCGAATGCCGAGACATCGTCAATCCCAATTTCGGCCACCCGCAACGCTTCCCGCACGGCCAGTACCGATGCCGGGCTGGCACCGACATCGGGACGGTCAAGCAGCTTCTGCTCCTTCAAGTCCGCATGACCGCGCAGATAAACCCACTTTGATTCCGGCACACCGAGTTTGCGCGCCGACTCCACGGACATCAGCACCGCTGCCGCGCCCATGTTCACCTGGTCGCGAGCCACCATCAGCCGCGGATACGGGTCACAGATCATCCGGTTCTTGTCGGTGACGGTCACCAGCTCGTCGACGGTGCGCTCCACCGGCGCCGACGAATACGGGTTCTTGGCAGCGACTTTCGACATCGGGGCGAACAGCTCCCCCATCGCCTGCCGGTAGTCCTGCACGGACAGGCCGAGCCGCGCCCGCCGAGCGTTGTCCAGCAGGCCGTACTGCACGGGCGCACCGATCAGCCCGTGCCGAACGGTGTACTCGTCGAAGATGCCGTCATAGCCGTAGCCGCGGTCCTCGAGCTGGCCGTCGATGGTCTCCGAGTGATCGGGCTTATCGTCCCGACCCTTGAAGTACCGGATGCTGGACGTGTTTTCCGACCCCATGATCATCACGACGTCGGCGCGGCCGGCCACGATCTCGCCGGCGAATTCGGTGATCAGGTGCTGAGGGCTCTGCCCGCCGATGACTTCAAGCACGGCGCGGGCCGGGTCAGCGCCGATGCGTTGCGCCACGGAGCGTGGGTAATTGTTCGACTTGCCGAGCGGTGCCGGCACGTGGCCGGAGATCTCGAACTGCCGGGTGCCCGCGACGGTGTCGATCGCAGCGGCAACTGCCGTGACGTCGGCTCCGGTGTCCTGCAGCGCCGCCTGCGCCGCTGCCGCCGCGAGGTCGACGGACGACATGCCGCGGTACTCGGGGTCCTCAAGGCGTTCGGTGAACTGGCCGACACCCACGATCACCGGCGTACGCGGATCGACACCCATTACAAACCTCCAGACAACTGTTAATTCGACAGGCTAACCGATTGGGATGCGAACACGCATTACGGGTAGCTGCACATTTGCGTCAGGAGGTACCCGCGGAGCGAAGTACGGTTGGGTGATGGCAGTGGCGAAGTCGCACGTCGACGGCGTTGAGCCGTGACCACCAAGACGATCGCAAGCCCACGACTGGGCGGTCTATGCCAACTGGCGGCGGCAGGCCTCATTGTCTTGATGGCGAGCGCATGCCACATATCGTCGCCCGGCCGGTCCGCTTCTGAATCGCCCCACGACATCCCTGACTTCTCGAAATACACCTCCGTCGATTGGCAACAGTTCGACGCCGACGGCAGTCCAGGCAAGGGGTATCTCGTCCGGTTCAGCACGCCCGACGGGTCGACACGCTGCAGCATCCTGAACAGCCTTTCGGCATCATGCGTGGGCAACATCGTCGGGATGCCGAACTCTGCCCCGGATTACTCCCGAGATCGAGACACCTTCGGCGGCAACGACAGCGGCAGTTGCCCCGGCGTCCTGTTCGATATCTCTGATGCACAGCAGCCCGCATACTCGTTCCGGAAGAACGGCGGTGGGTGTCCGCCGTTCGCCGAGGCCAAAACACTCAGCGCCGGCCAGAAACTCGTCAAGTACCAGATGACGTGCGTCGTCGGCGAGAGCGACCTCACGGCCTGCATCAACACCGCAACCAACCACGGCTTCGTCCTCCAGCCCTCAGGCAGCTGGACGTTCTGATGCGCCGGCTGGCAGCGCTGGCGTTGGCGGCGTCAATCGTCAGCGCATGTGACGTCTCGTCGCCAGGTCAACCGGTTCCCGAGGCTCCACCCACCGCACCGCCCGGCGGTCCCCCGCATCCGCCGCCACCAAGAGGAGTCTTTCCAGACTTCGCCACTTTCGCGCCAGCCGATCTCGCGTTGTACTCCGCCAAGAACTGGCATGAGGACACCTACGTCCTCTTTCAGACGCCAGGTGAAATCGGCTGCTTTGCCTACATCTACAGCGGCGTCATGGGACTGATCGAGTGTCACGGACGATCGATGCCAGGATTTCCCGCTGATGCTCTCAACCCCAAGCTCAAGGATCGACCGACGGTGTTCACCGTCGCAGAATCATCTGACGGCGCATTCAAGTTCACGTCCTCGCTGGGCACGTACACAGACGAGAAGGGCTACCGCCTTCTCCCCGCGGGCATGAAGCTCACGGTCGGCGAGACGGGCTGCGCTGTCGGTGACGACCACTACATTGCCTGCGTAACCAGCCAACACCACGGTTTCGTCATTTCACCCACCGACAGCTGGACCTTCTAATCCACGACGATTCCAACGTACAACTATCTAGACGTACATCTAATTCGACGTACAATTGCCAGATGACCTGGCCCATCAGACCCATGTCCCTCGTGGTCGGCGGCGTCGTCCCGCCCGAGAACGTGGTGGGCCGCGTCCGCGAACAGCAGGAAATCCTGGCCAGCCTGCCCGACGGTGGTGCCGCCCTCGTTGGCGACCGCCGGCACGGCAAGACGTCCCTGGCCCGACTCGTCGCGCACACCGCGCGGCTGCAGGGCTTGAACGTCGTCTCGGTCAGCGCCGAGCGGCAGACCTACGCCGAGTTCGTCACGGCGCTCGCCGCCGAGCTCGGCCGCGTCGACAACGCCCTGCGCCAGGAGGTCGACCGCTGGAAGGTCGCGGTGGGCACCGGGCCGTTCAAGTTCGAGCGGGTCCGCGCCGACGCCGCTCTCGATGATCTGCTGCAGCGTGCCGTCGCCCGCACCAAGGACGGCCCATTGGTGCTGTTCATCGACGAGGTCACCGTGCTCGCACGCAACCTCGAACGCGAAAAGCCCGGCGGCGGAGACGCGTTCCTGCACCTGCTGCGCCGCTTCCGCCAGGAACACTCCGGACGCCTGGCCACCGTCCTCTCCGGTTCCATTGGCTTCCACCATGTCTCGGAAGACGCGCTCAGTTCGGTCAACGACATCCGCAAGGTCACGGTCGGGCCCATCCGCCACGACCACGCCACATACCTCGCCGAGTGCCTGCTGCTCGGTGTGAACGTCCCGACCACCGACCGACATCAGGTCGCGGAATCCATTGCAGCAGCGGCAGAGAACGTGCCGTACTACATCCAGCACCTGGTCGCGGGCGCGGCACGAGAAGGGTCCGTCAAGCCAGACCGCATCGCGGAGCTGCTTTCCGCCGCCATCACCGATCCGCACGACCCCTGGGACCTGCGGCACTACCGCGACCGCCTGCGCAACTACTACGGCGACGACGCCCCCGCCATCGCCGGACTGCTCGACATCTACGCCCACGCCCCAACCCCGTTGAGTGTCAACGCAACACTGCAGTTCCTGAAGACCGAGGGCTCACCCATCACCGACCGCGACCAGCTGGTGTCCTTCATCGAGCGCCTCGAGCAGGACCACTACCTGCGCCGCGTCGGCGACGACGACTGCTTCGCCTCCGGACTGGTGCAGTCGGCTTGGCGAGCCATGAGGCGGTAGGTGATGACTCATCCCGCCTTCTCCCCGGGCACCGTCGACCCCGACGAACTCGACGCCCGCACCGTCGGGCGCGGGCCCCTGCTGAAGCGACTGACGGATCGCATCGTCAGCTCCGCGCAGGACGGCTCCCGGCCGCACACCTTGCTCATCGCCCCTCGCGGTGCCGGTAAGACCCACACGCTTCGGGTCGCGATCCATCGCGCGCTGAAGCAGCGTAAGGCCGCCAAAGCCACTCTGCTGCTGGCACTTCCAGAGGACGCCCTGGCCATCGGCAGCTATCCGGACCTGCTCGTCGAACTGCTGCGCACGCAGGGACCGGACACATACGAACGAGCGCAGGAGCTTCGCGGCGACGCACTGGAGCTGGAACGGGAAATCCTCGACCTGGCCGCGGGCCGCATGGTGCTGGTCGCGATCGAGAATGCCGACCGCATCTTCGATGCCATCGGCGAGGCAGGTCAGGGCAGCTTTCGCGCCTGGGTCGAAACATCCACCGCCGTCCTGGTTTTCGCGACGGCACCGGCGTTGTTCCCGGCAGTCTCGTCCCGCACCCACCCGTGGTATGGCTCGTTCATCATCGAGGAACTACCTGACCTCGCTAACGCTGACGTCGCCGAGCTCCTCACACAGCACGCCCGCGCGCGCGAATTGGCCTCGTATGTCGAGACTTCCGAGGGCCGGGCCAAGATCGACGAGGTGGCCCAGATCATCGGCTGGTCACCGCGTAGCTGGCAGATCATCGCCGAGACCGTCGACCGCGCCGCACTGGAAAGCGTCACTCCCGCTGCCCGCGCGGTATTGGAACAGCTGACGCCGCACTACCAACAACTCCTCTGGCAGCTTCCGGCCGGCGAACAACGCCTGATCGTCGAACTGGCGCGCGCCGACGGCGCCCGGACTGTCACCGATCTCGCTGCCGCCGTGGGCATTTCGAATCAGTCGGCGTCCGCGGCGCTGGGCCGCCTCACCACCGGCGGCTGGGTCCACGCTGCAAAAGCAGACTCCGGCGATCGCCGCGCCACCTGGTACGACCTCAGTGATCCGCTGCTGCGGAACTACTTGCACTACCGCGAGCGACGCCAACACTGACGCCGTGAGCGGGCCGCCAGAGCACACACATGGCAGAGGTGCGATCAGCGGCGGCGACCCGACTCCTTGACGAACCTGTCACTTAGTGACACAGTTGGACTGTCACTAAGTGACAGAAGGGAGGGCTATGAGCGACAAGCAGGACCAGGCGCGGCTTGCGGTGTCGCGCATTGCCTGTGCCCTGTTCTGGGAACGGGGCGTCGCCGGAACCAGCGGTGACGACATCGCCGCGGCCGCCGGACTCTCCACCCGCACCATCTGGCGCTATTTCCGCAGCAAGGAGAGTTGCGTCGAACCCCTGCTCGCCAAGTCAGCCGACCGGTTCGTGGCGAGCGCCCGGCGCTGGCCGCATGAGCTGTCGTTGTCGGAACACCTTGCGGCAGATGCCATTACGCATCCGCTGTCACCGCAGGACATCGAGGACGAGCTCAGCGCGATCCGGCTGGCGACCATGACAGCATCCGACCCCGCGCTGCGCACTGCGTACCTGATGGTCCATGACCGCATGGAGCAGGGACTCATCCCGGTCATCGCCGACCGATTGGGCTTACCCGACGACGATCTCACCGTCCGCCTGTGCGCGGCGGCCGTCACGGGCGCCTTCCGGGTCGTCGACGAAGACGTGAGCAGGGCAATCGTGGTCGACGGCAAGAAAGTCAGCCAGGAGGAGGCGCTGACGCTCATGGACCGGGCGATCCGCGAAGCCACCAACGGCAGGCTGGGCGGCCCAGTCAAGCGCTGAATATCCCGCATTTATCACGAGCCGGCGATGCCGGCCCGTCGAACAAGCTTGTCCAAGAGAGGAATTCCCATGGCATTACCCGAACTCATCTCGGTCGAAGACCTTTTCGGCGCACCCGAGCGCACAGCGGCGACGATCTCGCCCGACGGAACCAGGATCGCGTACCTGGCACCGTGGAAGAACCGTCTGAACGTCTGGGTGCAGGACGTCGAAGACGACGCGACAGCGCGGTGCGTCACGGCCGACGAAACGCGCAGTGTGTACATCTACCGGTGGACCGACAACCCACGATGGATGCTCTACATGCAGGACACCGGAGGTGACGAGAACTGGCATGTGTACCGCATCGACCTGGAGAACCCCGATACGCCCGCGGTGGACCTGACCCCGTTTCCCGGCACGCGAGCGAGTTTCGAACTGCCGAAGAGGTTGCCGGGGAAGGCCATCGTGCAGCTCAACAAGCGCAATCCCGAACTGTTCGATGTCTACGAACTCGACATTGCCACAGGCGAACTCACGCTGCGCGCGGAGAATCCCGGCAACGTCGTCAACTGGCTGAGCGGGCCGAGCGGCGATCTGTTCACCAATACGCTGACCGCCGAAGGCGACGTCGAGATCTCGCATTGGGACCCGGCAACGAGCACGCTACGTCCGGTCAAGGTCTACGACGGCAGCGACTACCCGGTGGGCATCTTCCCGGTCACCGTCACGCCGGACGGCACGGGCATCTGGCTCCCCTCCTACGAGAACAGTGACCGGTCTCGACTGGTCGTGGTCGACGTCGCTGACGGCACCGAGACCGAGATCGACAGCCACCCGACATTCGATCTGGGTAACCAGATGGTCCTGCCCTCACCGTTCATCCTCAGCCAACGGACCGGTGATCTGATCGGCGTCCGCTACTACGGCGAACGTCAGGTCATCCACCCGCTGGACCCGAATTTCGCTGCGGTGCTGGAGAATTTGGTCAAACTCTCGGACGGCGACCTCGCCGGCATGTCGTCCGACGACAGCGGTCAGCGGTGGGTGGTCAGCTTCACCCATGACCGTGATCCGTGGGCCACCTACCTCTACGACCACTCGACTGGCGAAAGCCGGCTGCTGTTCCGGCCTTACGCACGTCTGGATCCCGATGCGCTCGCCCCTATGACACCCGTGACCATCACGTCGCGCGACGGGCTGGACCTGCATGGGTATCTGACGCTGCCGGTCGGGATCGAACCCGTTGGGCTGCCGTTGATCCTGCTGGTCCACGGCGGTCCGTGGGCGCGCGACTGCTGGGGCTTCCAACCCGATGTCCAACTGCTGGCCAATCGCGGATATGCGGTGCTGCAGGTGAACTTTCGCGGCTCGACGGGCTACGGCAAGGCCTTCACCAAGGCCGCGATCGGGGAATTCGCGGGCAAGATGCACGACGACCTGATCGACGCCGTGGACTGGGCCGTCAAGCAGGGCTACGCCGATCGGGACAAGGTGGCGATCTACGGCGGCTCGTACGGTGGCTACGCCGCGCTGGTGGGCGTGACGTTCACCCCGGACGTGTTCGCGGCGGCCATCGACTACGTCGGGATCTCCAGTCTCGCGAACTTCATGCGCACCCTGCCCAACGTGGCCCGGCCCTTTCTTGCCACCAACTGGCACACGTACGTGGGCGACCCCAATGACCCTGCGCAGGAGGCCGACATGCTGGCCCGCTCCCCCATCACCAAGGTGGATCAGATCCGCACACCACTGATGGTTGTCCAGGGCGCCAACGACTCTCGCGTCGTGCAAGCAGAATCCGACAACCTCGTCGAAGCATTGCGCGCCCGCGGAGTCGAGGTCGAGTACATGGTCAAGGCCGACGAGGGACACGGATTCCTCAACCCCGACAACCAGATCGACATGAACCACGCCGTCGAGCGCTTCCTCGCCAAGCACTTGGGCGGTCGCGTCTGACCGCACATTCGCCGCGAAACACAACAGGCCCCC
The DNA here is from genome assembly GCF_000686745.1 of Mycobacterium sp. UNC410CL29Cvi84. Lineage (NCBI taxonomy): Bacteria > Bacillati > Actinomycetota > Actinomycetes > Mycobacteriales > Mycobacteriaceae > Mycobacterium > Mycobacterium sp. UNC410CL29Cvi84. Next base: position 107,783 of record NZ_KK366011.1, on the reverse strand, counting down.
ACCAGAAGGTGGGGGCCTGTTGTGCAGAAAGGAATTACAGCGACTGCAGGATCTCGCGAGCCAGTGCAGCGGTGGCCGACGGGGTCTTGCCGACCTTCACGCCGGCAGCCTCGAGGGCTTCCTGCTTGGCGGCGGCGGTGCCCGACGAGCCCGAGACGATGGCGCCGGCGTGGCCCATGGTCTTGCCCTCCGGAGCGGTGAAGCCCGCGACGTAGCCGACGACCGGCTTGGTGACGTTGGCCTTGATGTAGTCGGCGGCACGCTCTTCGGCGTCGCCACCGATCTCGCCGATCATCACGATGACCTTGGTCTCGGGGTCCTTCTCGAACGCCTCGATGGCGTCGATGTGGGTGGTGCCGATGACCGGGTCGCCGCCGATGCCGATGGCGGTCGAGAAGCCGAAGTCACGCAGCTCGTACATCATCTGGTAGGTCAGGGTGCCGGACTTGGAGACCAGACCGATCGGGCCCTTGCCGGTGATGTTGTTCGGCGTGATGCCGACCAGCGCCTCACCGGGGGTGATGATGCCCGGGCAGTTGGGGCCGATGATGCGGGTCTTCTGACCCTTCTCGACGTTGTAGGCCCACGCGTACGCGCTGTCCTGCACCGGGATGCCCTCGGTGATGACAACCAGCAGCGGGATCTCGGCGTCGATGGCCTCGATGATGGCGTCCTTCGAGAACGCCGGCGGGACGAAGGCGATCGACACGTCGGCGCCGGTCTCCTTCATGGCCTCGGCCACCGTGGCGAACACGGGCAGCTCGATGTCGTTGCCGTCCTTGTCGACGTGCGAGACCTTGGTGCCGGCCTTGCGGGCGTTCACGCCACCGACGACCTGGGTGCCGGCCTTCAGCATCAGCTTGGTGTGCTTGGTGCCCTCGCCGCCGGTGATGCCCTGGACGATGACCTTCGAATCCTTGTTCAGGAAGATAGACATAAGTTGTTGGCTCCCTTACTTGTTCGCCAGCTCGGCGGCTTTGTCGGCACCGGAATCCATGGTCTCGGCCTGGATCACCAGCGGGTGGTTGGCCTCGGCCAGGATGCGCCGGCCCTCTTCGACGTTGTTGCCGTCGAGACGGACGACCAGCGGCTTGTTGGCCTCGTCGCCCAGCATTTCCAGAGCCTTGACGATGCCGTTGGCAACCGCGTCACACGCGGTGATGCCACCGAAGACGTTGACGAAGACGCTCTTGACCTGGCTGTCGTTCAGGATGACGTCCAGACCGGCGGCCATGACCTCGGCCGAGGCGCCACCACCGATGTCGAGGAAGTTGGCGGGCTTCACGCCGCCGTAGTTCTCGCCGGCGTACGCGACGACGTCCAGCGTCGACATGACCAGACCGGCACCGTTACCGATGATGCCGACGGCGCCGTCGAGCTTGACGTAGTTGAGGTCGTGCTCCTTGGCCTTGAGCTCGAGCGGGTCGGTGGCTTCCTTGTCCTCGAACTCGGCGTGGCCGGGCTGACGGAAGTCGGCGTTGGCGTCCAGGGTGACCTTGCCGTCGAGGGCGAGGATCTGGTCGTCCGGGGTGCGAACCAGCGGGTTGACCTCGACCAGGGTGGCGTCCTCGGCGACGAAGACCTCCCACAGCTTCTGGATGGTCACGGCCGCGGCGTCGAGCACCTCGGCGGGCAGGTGGCCCTTCTCGGCGATCTCACGAGCGAAGGCCAGGTCAACGCCCTTGACAGCATTGACGGGAACCTTGGCGAGACGCTCCGGCTTGGTGGCGGCGACCTCTTCGATCTCCATGCCACCCTCGACCGAGCACATGGCCAGGTAGGTGCGGTTGGCGCGATCGAGCAGGAAGGAGATGTAGTACTCCTCCGCGATGTCGCTGGCCTCGGCGACGAGCAGCTTCTTGACGATGTGGCCCTTGATGTCCAGACCGAGGATGTTCTGCGCGTGCGTGAGGGCGTCCTCCGGGGTGGCGGCGTACTTCACGCCACCGGCCTTACCACGGCCACCGACCTTGACCTGAGCCTTGATCATGACGGGCTTGCCGATCTCCTCGGCGATCGCCTTGGCGTCATCGGCGGACTCGGTGACCCGGCCCGGTGTAGTAGGGACGTTGTGCTTGGCGAACAGCTCTTTCGCCTGGTACTCGAAGAGATCCATGAGCTCTGAGAAATCCCGTTCTGTCTGCGTTGACGGTTGAATTCACTTCAGCATTGGGCCGCACTGGCTCGCTCGGCACTTTAGCCACGTACTAATGAGTAGCCAGCACCGCCTACTACCCATGTGGTACATCTCACCTGAGAGCAACCAGTGAGGCAAATCACAGTTCCCGGCCAATGACACCTATAGGTTGCCAATCGGTTCTGATTTTCAGTACCGTCATGGGCGGTCTCGGTAACGGTACGGTCACGGAGCAAAGGAATTTTCGGTTGGCTGAGCACGATTCGTCTGGTACTCCCCTCGGAGAGGCGACGAACGCCGGCAACACTGAGAACGCTGCCCGCACCACCATCAAGCTCTCCCGCGCTGTGAGCCCTGCCGAAGTGACCGACATCATCCCGTTCAACGAGTTCGGCGACCTGCACGATCTGGACCTTTCTGAGAGCGCTTTCGACCGCGATTCCCGCGTCAACGCCGCCCCCGAGCTCGACGATCTGAACGACACCGACGACGAAACTCCCCTGACCCTGACAGTTCCGGCCGAATTCCGGCAGCCCGAGGGCGCTCAGCGCCTCTCCGCGAGCGCCTACCGCGACAGCCACACCGACACCAGCAACGGTCTCGACGACACGGACGTCATCGATCTGCGCGCGAGCCGTGGCACTCACCGCAAGCCTGAGCCCGCCAATGGCGTGAAGGGCCGCCTGGTCGCCGCCGCGATGGCCGTCGGCGCCACCGCCGCCGCCGGGTACTCGATGATGACCAGCGCCGACCAGCCGACCAGCACAAAGCTGGCCGCTGACCAGGTCATCCGCGCGGACGGATCGACCGGATCCTCAGATGGCCTCCAGATCGTCAACGTCGAACCCGCCGCTTCCTCCGGCGCGGTGCACGCCCAGGAGCTCGCCAATGGCGCAGCGTTCGCACAGGAGCGCGCCGAGCGCGAAGCCCGGCTGGCCCGCCCGCTGTTCGTGATGCCGACCAAGGGCGTTTTCACCTCCGGCTTCGGTTACCGCTGGGGCGCACTGCACGGCGGCATCGACATCGCCGGCCCGATCGGCACGCCGATCGTCGCCGTATCCGACGGCGTCGTCGTCGCCGCGGGCCCGACCGCCGGTTACGGCGCCTGGGTCAAGGTCCGCCACTCGGACGGGACCGTCACGCTGTACGGCCACGTCAACACCTGGGTCGTCTCGGTCGGCCAGCGCGTTTTCGCCGGCGACCAGATCGCCACCATCGGCAACCGCGGCAACTCGACCGGCCCGCACTGCCACTTCGAGGTGCTCCTCGGCGGCAGCCAGCGCATCGACCCCGTGCCGTGGCTGGCACAGCGTGGCCTGAGCCCGGGTAACTACGTCGGCTGATTCGTGACGGACGACAACAACGCCGACGGGCCAGCCCAGACGCATTCGTCCGACCCCACCCAATCTTTCGGACGCCAGTCTGACGACGAACCCAGAACGGGGTTGATCCGGCGTGCGCCGACGGGTGCCATTCCCGTCGCCGACGCACCGGCGACCAGCATCATCCGCCGCACACCAACCGGCGCCATTCCCATCGCCGATGCACCTCCGACGAGTGTCATCGAGCCCGCGACCGGCCTGATCCGGGCCGAGGATGCACCTGCGACCACGTTCATCCCGGCCTCGGGCCCCGCTCCGGCAGCGGCTCCCGCTCCCGAGTCCGCTCCGACGCCGGCACCGAAGCCGCCGCCCGGCCCATTCGCCGCCTGCGCCACCGCCACCGCGTGCATCTTGAGTGGCTGGGCGACGGCCGTCATCGCCACCTCCCTGATCGCCGGGTGGTGGCGCACCGATCCGCTGTTCTGCGTCGCCATCGGTTTCCTCGCCGCGGTCGGCTGCGGCGCCACCATCGGCGGGCAGATCGCGGTCCTGCTGCGGCGCCGCACAGGCCGGGTCGTGGTGGTGGTCGGTGCCTTGGTGACGCTGGTGATCTTCGCCAGTTTGTTCGTCGCCGGGGCCCAACTGCCGCCGATCGTCTACGGCATCCCGGTGCTGCCGATCGCCAGCATGGTGCTGGCGATGCTGCCCGTTACCGGACGCTGGTGCACCAAAACCTGACGCACCGAAGCGATTCCGGCTAAAAATCAGGGAGATCGCACCGTCCGACTTTCGCGCGCGCCGACGCTAAAGCTTCTGCACCGGAGCGTGGTTGTGCATCAGTTTGACCCGGCCGGAGCTGCCGAAGTCGATGAGCGACATGGCCGACTCGCCGACACCACTGACCTCTTCGACGCGGCCCAGGCCGTACTTGTCGTGCGTGACGCGGTCACCTGGTGAGAGCACCACCAGCGGCTTGTTGCGGTTCGGCGCCGGCCGCATGGGCGACGGACGTCCACCACCGAGACCACCACCCGATCCGCCGGACCCGTAGCCCCGCGGCGCCGACAACGATGGTGGCGGCTCGACGCGACGCCAGTCGATCAGCTCCTGCGGAATCTCCTGCAGAAAGCGCGATTCCGGGTTGAGCATGGGCTGCCCCCACGACGAGCGCACCTTGGCGCGGCTGAGATACAGCCGCTGGCGCGCCCGGGTGATGCCGACGTACGCCAGCCGGCGTTCCTCGGAGAGTTCGGTCGGGTCACCGAGGGCGCGCATGTGCGGGAACATGCCGTCTTCCCAGCCGGTCACGAACACCACGGGGAACTCGAGGCCCTTGGCGGTGTGCAGCGTCATCATCGTGACGACGCCGTCGCCGTCTTCGGGGATTTCGTCGGCGTCGGCCACCAGCGAGACGCGTTCCAGGAACGCGGCCAGCGCTCCGGTGTCGGGCACGTCCTCGTCCAGTTCCTCTTCCTGCAACGCCTGTGCGTTGGCCAGGTCGGTGCTGAATTCGTGTGCGACGCTGACCAATTCGTTGAGGTTGTCCAACCTCGCCTGATCCTGCGGGTCACTGGACGCCTCCAGCTCGCGGCGGTAGCCCGTGCGGTCCAGCACCGTCTCGACCAGGTCGCCCAGCTCGCCGTCGAGCCCGCCGCGCAGGCTGTCCATGAGCTCCACGAAGCTGGCGATCGCCTTCTCCGATCGGGAGTTCAGCATCGGTACCCGGCCCTCGGCCGCGGCTTGCAGCGCGTCACTGAAGCTGGCGCCGGTGTTCTCGGCGTACACCGCGACGCAGGCTTCGGCGCGGTCACCGATGCCGCGGCGCGGGGTGTTGAGAATGCGTCGCAGGCTCACCGCGTCGCCCGGATTGTCCAGCACCCGCAGGTACGCGACGATGTCGCGAATCTCCTTGCGCTCGTAAAAGCGCATGCCCCCAACGACTTTGTACGGGATACCGGCCCGGATGAAGATGTCTTCCACCGACCGCGACGAGTTGTTGGTGCGGTAGAACACCGCGACGTCGCCGTAGCTGAACTTCGTGTCGATCCCGCTGCCCTTGGTGGTCAGCGCGTCGATCTCCTCGGCGATGAACCGTGCCTCGTCGTGCTCGTTGTCGGCGACGTAGCCGACGATCAGCTCACCCTCGCCGGCGTCGGTCCACAGCTTCTTGTCGCGTCGTCCGGCGTTGCGGCTGATGACCCCGTTGGCGGCCGACAGGATGTTCTGCGTGGAACGGTAATTCTGTTCCAGCAGAATGGTTTTCGCGTTCGGGAAGTCGCGCTCGAAATCCTCGATGTTGCGGATCGTCGCGCCGCGGAAGGCGTAGATGGACTGGTCGGCGTCACCCACCACGCACAGTTCGGCAGGCGGGACTTGATTGTTACTGTCGGCGCCTTCCGCCAAATGGTGCCCGACGAGCTCGCGCACCAGCACGTACTGGGCGTGGTTGGTGTCCTGATATTCGTCGACCAGGATGTGCCGGAAACGGCGCCGGTAGTACTGCGCGATCTGCGGAAAGCTCTGCAGCACAGCGACTGTCTCGCCGATCAGGTCGTCGAAGTCCATGGCGTTCGCGGCCCGCAGCCGGCGCTGGTATTCGCCATACACCTCGGCGACGATGCGCGGCAGGTCCTCGTCGGCCTCGGACGCCTCTGAGGCGGCCTGCAGCGGGTCGATCAGTTCGTTCTTCAGGTTCGAGATCGCGGTGGCCAGCATGCGCGGTGAGTACCGCTTGACGTCGAGGCCCAGGTCCTTGCCGACCATCATCAGCAGCCGGCGCGAGTCGTCGGCGTCGTAGATGGAGAAGTTGGAGTTCAGCCCCGGCAGCAGCGAGGCCTGGTTCCGCAGGATGCGGACGCAGGTGGAGTGGAACGTCGACACCCACATGGACTTGGCGCGCGGACCGATCAGCTGGACGACGCGCTCACGCATCTCGGCGGCAGCCTTGTTGGTGAACGTGATGGCCAGGATCTGGCCGACGCCGACGTCGCGATTCGCCAGCAGGTAGGCGATGCGCCGGGTCAGCACCGCGGTCTTGCCCGAGCCGGCACCGGCCACGATCAGCAGCGGCGAACCCTCGTGCAGCACCGCTGCACGCTGCTGCGGATTGAGGCCGTCGAGAAGCTGATCGATGTCGGGGGCTGTGCTCGTCATATCAGCTCAAACTTACCGCCGGGGTGCGACAAGCCACGCATTTCCCCGGTCGCTTCGCTCGCCTCTTTGCGCTGGCACCGGCCGGGATGGCACACTCAAAACGTGCTCAATGCGCAGCAGCGATTTTTCTACGGGTACCGGACGCCGGTACCCGGGGTTTAGCTGCTTCCCTTCAGCCCCGTGGTCCGCATCCGGATCCGGGGCTCGTTTGTTGTGTGAGGCCTGAATTCGGATGACACCAGAATCCACCAACAGCGAGGAAACCATGTCGACCGAAACTGAACTCCCCAACATCGACGAGCTCCGCCTGGAGATCGATGAGCTGGACGCCACCATCCTGGCGGCCGTCGCCCGTCGCACCGAGGTCTCCAAGATGATCGGCAAGGCCCGGATGGCCTCCGGCGGCACCCGGCTGGTGCACAGCCGCGAGATGAAGGTCATCGAGCGCTACAGCGAGCTGGGCCCCGAGGGCAAAGACCTCGCCATGCTGCTGCTCCGCCTGGGCCGCGGACGCCTCGGCCACTGACCAGACTTCCCGCGAGCGGCCGTGTCTGCACGGCGACACGCCGACTTCGGTGTGTGGTTTGCGCACCCTCGCGGCTGGTGAGCGGCCCCATTTGTACAAGCAACCACGGCGTGTTGCGTACAGACACGGCCGCTCGCGCCAAGGGTGAGGGGCGGCTAGGCGTCAGGGGGTCAGGGCGATGTACTTGGTGTCGAGGTATTCCTCGATGCCTTCGGTGCCGCCCTCGCGGCCGAATCCTGACGACTTCACTCCGCCGAACGGCGCCGCCGGGTCCGATATGACTCCGCGGTTGACGCCGACCATGCCGGATTCCAACGCCTCGGACACCCGTAGCGCCCGGTCCAGCGACTGCGTGTAGATGTAGGCCGCCAGGCCGTACTCGGTGTCGTTGGCCGCGGCGATCGCCTCGTCCTCGGTGTCGAAGCCCGTCACCGGGGCGACGGGCCCGAACACCTCTTCCTTGAGGATGCGGGCGTCCGCGGGTACATCGGCCAGGACCGTCGCGGGATAGAAGTAACCCGGCCCGCCCGGTGCCGTGCCGCCGACCGCGACGGTCGCGCCGCGCGACACCGCGTCGGACACCAGGTCGGTGACGGTGCCGACCTGCTTGGCGTTGATCAGCGGGCCGAGCGTCGCGTTCTCGTCCAGGCCGTTGCCGAGCGTGAACTCGCTCATCCGCTGCACCAGCTTCGTCGTGAACTCCTCCCGCACCGCGTTGGCGACGTGGAATCGGTTGGCCGCCGTACAGGCCTCGCCGCCGTTGCGCATCTTCGCGAGGATCGCGCCGTCGACGGCGGCATCGATGTCGGCGTCGTCGAACACCAGGAAGGGCGCGTTGCCGCCGAGTTCCATCGACATGCGGAGCAGCTTCTCGCCGCCCTGCTGCACCAGCGCCCGGCCGACGCCCGTCGACCCGGTGAAGGTCAGCTTCCGCAACCGACCGTCGTCCATGAGGGCCTTGGTCAGCTCGCCTGGGCTGGTGGTCGGCAGCACGGACAGCACGCCCTTGGGCAGGCCGGCGTCGGCCATCAGTTTGGCCAACAGCAGCATGGTCAGCGGGGTTTCGGCAGCGGGCTTGACCAGCATGGTGCAACCGGCCGCCAGGGCCGGGCCGATCTTGCGAGTACCCATGGCCAGCGGGAAGTTCCACGGCGTCACCGCATAACACGGGCCGACGGGCGACTTGGTGACGACGATGCGCCCGGTGCCGGCCGGGCTCGGGGTGTAGCGGCCGCCGATGCGGACGGCCTCTTCGGCGAACCAGCGGAAGAACTCGGCGCCGTACTTGACCTCGCCGCGGCTCTCGGCGAGCACCTTGCCCATCTCGAGCGTCATCAGCGTGGCCACGTCCTCGGCCCGGGCGGTGATGGTCTCGAACACCGACCGAAGGATTTCGCCGCGCTCACGGGGCGGAGTTGCCGCCCACTCCTTTTCGACGGCCGCCGCGGCGTCGAGTGCGGCGATGCCGTCCTGCGGCGTGGCGTCGGCGACGCGCGCGATGACATCCTCGGTAGCCGGGTTGTGCACTTCGAACGTGGATTGACCGACGCGCTCCTCACCGCCGATCCAGAGGCCAGTTGGGACAGACGACAACAGCGCGGCGATGTCCATACACCCATCATGTACGGCGGCGTTTCCTGCGTCACACTAGGGTTTGAGGCATGGCTGATCACACTCCCGCTGCCGACATCACCACCACCTCAGCCTGGAAGGCGCTCAGCGCGCACCATGCCGCGGTCGAGGCGACCACGCTGCGCGAGTTGTTCGCCGACGACCCGGACCGCGGCCGGGAGCTGACGCTGACCGTCGGCGACCTGTACATCGACTACAGCAAGCACCGCGTGACAAGGGAAACCCTTGCGCTGCTGCTCGATCTGGCCCGGGCAGCCGGTCTGGAGGAGCGGCGCGACGCCATGTTCGCCGGCGAACACATCAACACCTCCGAGGACCGCGCCGTGCTGCACACCGCGCTGCGGCTGCCCCGTGGCGCCTCGTTGGTGGTCGACGGCCAGGACGTGGTCGCCGACGTACATTCCGTGCTCGATGCAATGGGGACATTCACCGATAAGTTGCGCAGCGGTGAGTGGACCGGAGCCACCGGGCAGCGCATCACGACCGTCGTCAACATCGGTATCGGTGGTTCCGATCTGGGGCCCGTGATGGTCGACCAGGCCCTTCGTCACTACGCCGACGCGGGTATCTCGGCCCGGTTCGTGTCGAACGTCGACCCGGCCGACCTGGTGGCCAAGCTCGACGGACTCGACCCTGCCACAACGCTTTTCATCGTCGCCTCCAAGACGTTCTCGACGTTGGAGACGCTGACGAACGCCACTGCCGCCCGGCGCTGGCTCGTCGCCGCGCTGGGTGACGACGCGGTCGCCAAGCACTTCGTCGCGGTATCGACCAACGCAAAGCTGGTGTCCGAGTTCGGCATCGACACCGCAAACATGTTCGGGTTCTGGGACTGGGTCGGTGGCCGCTACTCCGTGGACAGCGCCATCGGGCTCTCGGTGATGGCCGTCATCGGCAAGGAACGGTTCGGCGAATTCCTGGCCGGCTTCCACCTGGTCGACGAGCACTTCCGCACCGCGCCGCTGGAAGCGAATGCGCCGGCGCTGCTCGGCCTCATCGGCCTGTGGTACTCGGATTTCTTTGGGGCACAAGCACGTGCGGTGCTCCCCTACTCCAACGACCTCGCCCGGTTCGCGGCCTACCTGCAGCAGCTGACCATGGAGTCCAACGGCAAGTCGGTACGCGCCGACGGCAGCCCGGTGACGACCGATACCGGCGAAATCTTCTGGGGCGAGCCGGGAACCAACGGCCAGCACGCCTTCTACCAACTGCTGCACCAGGGCACCCGGCTGGTGCCGGCCGACTTCATCGGGTTCAGCGAGCCGACCGACGACCTGCCCACCGCTGACGGCACCGGCAGCATGCACGACCTGCTGATGAGCAACTTTTTCGCCCAGACCCAGGTGCTGGCGTTCGGCAAGACCGCTGAGGAGATTGCGGCGGAAGGGACGCCGGCCGACGTCGTCCCGCACAAGGTGATGCCCGGAAACCGGCCCACCACTTCGATTTTGGCGACCAAGCTGACGCCGTCGGTGGTCGGTCAGCTGATCGCGCTGTACGAGCACCAGGTCTTCACCGAGGGCGTCATCTGGGGCATCGACTCGTTCGACCAGTGGGGTGTCGAGCTCGGCAAGACGCAGGCCAAGGCGCTGCTGCCGGTCATCACGTCCGACGCCTCGCCCGCCCCGCAGTCCGACAGCTCGACCGACGCCCTCGTGCGTCGCTACCGCGTCGAGCGCGGCCGCGTTTCCTAGGGATTTGTGCACGATTTTCCGCGGCCGGCGCGGAAAATCGTGCACAAATCCCTAGGCGAAGTACTTGGTGAAACGCGGCGGCACCAGCTTCATCACCTCGACCAGCGGCCACCACGGCCAGCCGGGGACGACGGCGCGGCCCTTCTCCTTCTCGATGGCGTCGACCATGGCTTTCACGCCGGTCTCGTTGTCGACCATGAGCATGGTCGAGTTGGACTTGGCCGTCATCTCCGACTCGATGTAGCCGGGCTCGAGGACCGTGATCTTGAGGGGTCCGGACGGGTACTCGGCGCGCAGCGACTCACCCAACGACGTGACGCCGGCCTTGCTCGCGGCATACGCGGCCTTGAATCCCGGCACCCCGACGTTGCCGAGCACCGACGACACCAGGACCAGGTGGCCCCTGCCCGCGGCCTTGAACATCTCCAGCGCCGTTTCGATCTGCACCAGCGCCGCAACGAGATTCGTCTCGATGGTCGCCTTGTTCGCCCACAGCTTGCCGCCGCCCAGCGGGTAGCCCTTGCCGATGCCGGCGTTGACGATGACGCAGTCGATACCGCCCAACTGATCGGACAGCTCCTCGAACACCTTGGGCACCTGGTCGTGGTCGTTGACGTCCAGCGCCGCGATGGCCACGGTGACCCCGGGGTACTGCGCCGTCAGTTCGGCCTTCAGTTCTTCGAGGTTGTCCAGCCGGCGGGCACACAGCGCGAGGTCGCGGCCCTTGGCGGCGAACTGCCGGGCCATACCGGCGCCCAGGCCCGAGCTCGCGCCGGTGATGAGGATTTTCTGCCGAGTCATGCCTGCAGCGTAACCAACTCGACACCTGTCAAGAAAGGTCGGATGATGCAGGATCGAAGGATGAAGCTCGCCGTCCTGCTGGTCGCCGTCGTGGGCATGACGTCGGTGCCCCTCGCCCACGCCTACGACGACCCGCTGTTCCGGTTGGTCGACACCGCCGCTCAGCGGCTGCAGACCGCCGATCCGGTGGCCGCGGTCAAGTGGATCAACGGTGGCTCGATCGAAGACCCCGCACGGGTGGAGCAGGTGCTGAAAGCCGTCGGCGCCCAGGCCACAGCGTCGGGTACCGACCCGGAGTTCGTGCAGAAGGTGTTCACCGACCAGATTCACGCCACCGAGGGCATCGAATACCTGCGGTTCAGCCAGTGGAAGTTCGATCCGGCCGCGGCGCCGACCACCGCCCCGGATCTGTCCGAATCACGCACGGCGATAGACGGTTTCAACCACACCATGGTCGCCGAGCTGGCCGCACAGCAGGGCATCCTGCACGGTCCGGGCTGCGCCGCCGCGGTCGATACTGCCCGCACACAAGTCACCATGAACCGGCAACTCGACCCGCTGTACCAGCAGGCGCTGGTGGCAGCGACCAAGAACTACTGCAGCTGAATCACTTGAGCAGCTTGGACATCCGGCGGTCGGCCAGCACCTTGCCGCCGGTCTGGCACGTCGCGCAGTACTGAAAGGACTTGTCCGCGAAGGACACTTCCCGGACCGTGTCACCGCACACCGGGCACGGCAGCCCCGTGCGGGCATGGACCCGCAGCCCAGAGCGCTTCTCCCCCTTGAGGGTTGCCGCCCCCTGCCCGACCGATCGGGTCACGGCATCGGTCAGCACCGAGATCATCGCGTCGTGCAGCGCACTCAGCTGTTCGGCCGTCAGCTTGCCCGCGGTCGCGAACGGCGACAGTTTGGCCACGTGCAGGATTTCGTCGCTGTAAGCGTTGCCGATCCCCGCGATTACCCGCTGGTCGGTGATGACGTTCTTGATCCGGCCGGTGTTGCCGGCCAGCACCGCGCCCAATTCCGCCGGCCCGAGTGACAGCGCGTCCGGGCCCAACGTGGCGATCTGCGGCACGGCCAGCGGGTCGTTCACCAGCCAGACCGCCAGCCGCTTCTGGGTTCCCGCCTCGGTGAGGTCGAAACCCGGTGCCTCACCCGGTTTTCCGAGATGCACCCGCAGGGCGATCGGCCCCTTGCCCGGTTTCAGCGGCGCGGCCGCCAGCTTCTCCGACCACCGCAACCAGCCCGCCCGTGACAGGTGGGTGATCAGGTGCAGGTCGCCGACCTGCAGCCCGAGGTACTTGCCCCAGCGGTTGGCACCCGTCACCTCCAAGCCGTACAACGCGGTCGGTGGCGGGTCGAAGGTTTTGAGCACCGAGAAGGCGGAGACATCGATGCGGCCCACCGGCAGTCCGACCGCATGACGACGCAGGTGATCGGCGAGCGCCTCGACCTCGGGAAGTTCCGGCATGGGTTCAGGCTAGCGACTGGATGTACCGCATGCTGTACACATGGCAGACCGCTCGGCACCCGCCCCGGCCACCAATCCACTGCGACGCATCCTGGTCATGAATACTGTGCCGCGCCGCTGGCCGTTCGCGCTCCGGGCCTCGATCTGCATGGTGGTGCCGATTCTCGCCGGGTGGGCAGCCGGCGATGTGTCGGCCGGGCTGATCGCCACCATCGGTGGATTCACGTCGCTGTACGGCAGCGGGCGCCCGTATCTCAACCGCGCGATGTATCTCGGCGCCATCGCCGTCTCGTTCGCGGTGGTCGTGGCGCTCGGCGACTGGGCGGCGGCAACCCCGTGGTCGGCGGTGCTGGCGGTGACCGTGATCGCGATGGTTGCCGTCCTGATCTGCCAGGCCCTGTCGGTCGGACCGCCCGGTGCCTACATGCCGGTGCTGGCGTGCGCGGCTGCCGTCGGGATCGCGGCCGAGCACCTCAGCCCGTGGCGGCTGGGCGCGCTGGTGCTGGCCGGCGGCGCGTTCGCCTGGGTGGTGCACATGGCCGGGGTACTGGTCCGTCCGCGCGCGCCGGAACGCGCCGCGGTCGCCGCTGCCGCCGAAGCGGTGGCCACCTACATCGAGACCTCATCACCCGACGCGCGGCACCGCGCCGCGCAGCTGCTGCACGAAGCGTGGATCACGCTCGTCACGTTCCAGCCCGTCCACCCCAAGCCCGATGACGCCCTCTATCGGCTGCGGATGACGAACCGCCGGCTGCACGTGTTGTTCGCCGAAGCCATGGCGGCCGCCGACCGCGGCCAACCACTGTCCGTCGACGACGCCGCGCGGGCCCGGCAGCTGGGCACGGTGCCCGACGACATCGGCGGCAGTTTCGAGGGCCTGATCCCGCTGGGACGGCCGTCCGTCGCGACGCTGCTGCGCCGTGCGGTGACGCCGGGGTCTCCCGCCCTGACCGCGGCACTGCGCACCGCGGTCGCCGTCGCGATCGCCGGCACCGTCGCCGTCGGTCTGAACATCGACCACGCGTACTGGGCCATGGCGGCGGCGGTGCTGATGCTGCATCAAGGCTTCGATTGGCGGCGCACCGTACAACGCGGCATCGAACGCACCCTGGGCACCTGGCTCGGCCTGGTGCTGGCGGGCGGTGTCCTGATCGCCGCGCCGGGCGGACCGTGGCTCGCCCTGATCGTCGGCACGCTGCAGTTCGTCATCGAGATGTTCGTGGTGCGTAACTACACCGTCGCGGTCATCTTCATCACGCCCGCGGCCTTGACCATCGCGTCGGGCGGACACCACATCGCCGACGTCCCCGCCATGCTGCTCGCCCGCGGCATCGACACCGTGATCGGTTGCGCGGTGGCACTTCTGGTGTTGTGGGTGACGCGGCGCGGCCATCCCGCGGCGCGCCCCGCCGAGTCGATCGCGGCCACGCTGGACGCCGTCGCGGTCGTGGTCGGCCATCTGGCCGCAGGTCAGGTGACCACCGATCAGGCCCGCAACGACCGTCGCGACCTGCAGCTCCGCGCGATGGCCATGCTTCCGGTCTACGACACCGCCATCGGCGGTTCACCCCGGAGCCGCGTTGCGGCAGAACGGCTTTGGCCGACGATCGTCGCGACGGAGCAGCTCGCCTACCGGACGCTCGCCGCGGGCTGGGCCACCGAGCGATCCGAAGCGCCGATCACCCCGGACGCCGCCGCACAGCTGACCGCGACGCTCGCCGACCTGGCCGACGCGGTCCGCACCGGACGCCCGGCAGCCGACATCACCGAGCCACCGGCGTTCGGCGCCAACGAGTTACGCGCGATCGAGGCGTCGCTGACGTAGGGTTTGTGCACGATTTTCCGCGCCGACCGCGGAAAATCGTGCACAAATCCCTAGCTCTCGACGGCGCGCTGCACCAGACCCAGCGCCCAGCCGACGATCGACAGCAGGATCGCCGCCCAGATCGCGGTGAACCAGAACTGGTCGATGCCCAGGCCCCAGTGCGTGGTGTTCTCGGTGATCCACGAGGTGATCCACAGCATCCAGGCGTTGATGACGATGTGGATCAGGCCGAGGGTGAGGATGTACAGCGGGATCGCGAACAGCTGCACGATCGGCTTGATGATGGCGTTGACCAACCCGAAGACGAACGCCACCACCAGGATGATGCCGACGCGCTCGAGTTGGCCGGCGCCCACGGGGAAGACGAAATAGATCCCCGACACCATGCGCGTGACCAACCACAACGCCAGGCCGGTCACGCAGGCCCGCAGCAGCAACGATTTCATGCTGTCGATTCTGCCCGCAGCAGATAGGTGTCCATGATCCAGCCGTGCCGCGTCCGGGCCTCGGCGCGCTCCCGGGCGATCCGTTCCCCGACCTCGCCGACGGTGCCGGCGATGAGCATCTCGTCGGGCGTGCCGAGGTAGGCGCCCCACCAAATCCGGTTCTGCGGTGGGCATTCCAGGAACGAGCACTCGCCGTCGAGCATCACCACCGCGGCGCCGGCCAGCCCGTGCTCACGCAGCTGACGCCCCGTCGTGATCAGCACCGGCTCGCCAATGTCGTTGAGCGGGATGCGATGTCGAGCCGTGAGAGCCTGGATGGCCGTGATGCCGGGGATGACGTCGAACTCGAACTCGACGTGTTCGGCGACGCGGTCCAGGATGCGCAGCGTGCTGTCGTAGAGCGACGGGTCGCCCCACGCGAGGAAGGCGCCGACGCCGTCGGGCCCCAGTTCGGTCTCGATGGCCTCCGCCCACAGCCGCGCTCGTGCGGCGTGCCATTCGGCCACCGCTTCGTGGTACTCACGATCTTTGGCCCTCACCGGATCCGGCAGCGCCACGAACCGGTAGGCCGGGTCTTCGATGAAACGCTCACAGATCAGCCGGCGCAGCGCGACGAGGTCGTCCTTGGTGTCGCCTTTGTCCATCGCGAAGAACACCTGCGTGTCGTTGAGCGCCGCGACGGCTTGAGCGGTGACGTAGTCCGGGTCGCCGGCACCGATACCGATGACGTGGATTGTGCGCATCCGCGAAGGCTAGCGGCCCGCGACGGCCCAACTTTTATCCAGTACCGCAGGTATTGACTACCTCTGGTATCGGACGTAGCTTCGGATTACAGACACTTTCGAAGGGATGTCAACGATGACAGCTTCGGTCAAAGGCCAGACGACGCGCGCGGAATTCGCCGAACGCCTGCTCAAAGGCTCGGTGCGCAAGTCTTACGCGCCGATCGTCGACATCGACTGGGACGCGCCGATCGACCCGGACGAGTACTTCCTGCCACCGAAAGTGGTGTCGCTGTACGGCACCCCGCTCTGGGAGTCGATGAGCCGGGCCGAGCAGATCGAGCTGTCCCGCCAGGAACTGGTCAACACCCTGTCGGCGGGCATCTGGTTCGAGAACATCCTCAACCAGGCCCTGCTGCGCAAGGCGATGCATCAGGACCCGACCGCGAGCGCCACCCACTACGAGCTGACCGAACTCGGCGACGAAACCCGCCACATGGTGATGTTCGGCAAAGCCATCGAGAAGGTGGGCGCCGACCCCGTACGGCCCAAGTGGTATCAGCGCACCATCATCAACATGCTGCCGTTCGCCTTCCAGGGCTCGGTGCTCTGGGTGGCGGCGCTCATCGGCGAGGAGATCTTCGATTCGCTGCAACGCAGGATGATGGACGATCCCGAGCTGCAGCCCATGGTGCAGCGGCTCATGCGAATCCACGTCACGGAAGAGGCCCGGCACATCCAGTTCGCCCGCGACGGCCTGCGCAAGCGCGCGCCGGAGATGTCGTGGCCCAAGCGCTTCTGGATCGGCAACCTCAACGGTGTCGGCGGCCTGTTCTTCCGGTTCCTGTTCACCAACAAGGTGCAGTACCGCCGCGTCGGACTGGACGCGCGGGCCGCGCGCCGGATGGCGCGGACGTCGCCGCACCGGATCGAGACACAGATCGCCGGGTTCGCGCCGCTCGCGTCGTTCCTGGAGGAAGTTGGACTCCTCGGCCCCATCGCACGGCGGATGTGGCGGCGGAGCGGGTTCCTGCCCGGAGGTCCGGTGGCGCCTGCGGCGCGGGCGGAGATCGCCGAGGCCGAAGACCTGTACGACGGACCCGCCACCATCGACGGCCGCGACGTCCGGGTCCGGCTGGCCGGACACCTCGATCCGATCGACGGCCAGTACCACTGGCGTGGAACGGTTTTCGAGACGCTCGACGAACTGCCCCGCACTGCCGTCACCGTGGCGGTGGGCGAACGCACCGCGACGGCACGCGTCACCGAGCGCAGCCAGCAGGGCGGCTACGCCATCAGCGGCACCGGCTTGCCGCCGTTCCCGCTGAACTGACGACCACTGAATGGGCCGTACCCGGTCCATGAAACTAGAACACGTTCTAGTATCGCTTCATGAGGTTCACCTACGCCGAAGCGATGACCGATCCGAAGTACTACATCCCGCTGGCCAAGGCGGCCGACGAGGCCGGCTACCACGCGATGACCATCCCGGACAGCATCGCGTACCCGTTCGAGTCCGACTCGTCGTACCCGTACACCGCCGACGGCAGCCGCGAGTTCCTCGACGGCAAGTCGTTCATCGAGTCGTTCTCGTTGATCGGGGCCCTGTCGGCCGTCACGACCAAGCTGCACTTCAACATCTTCGTGCTGAAGCTGCCCATCCGGCCGCCGGCCTTGGTGGCCAAGCAGGCCGGGTCCCTGGCCGCACTCTTCGACAACCGCCTGGGCCTGGGCGTCGGCACCAGCCCGTGGCCGGAAGACTACGAGGTCATGGGCGTGCCATTCGCCCGCCGCGGCAAGCGCATGGACGAGTGCATCGACGTCATCCGCGGCCTGACGCAGGGCGACTACTTCGAGTACCACGGCGAGTTCTACGACATCCCCAAGACCAAGATGACGCCCGCGCCGACCAAGCCGGTGCCGATCCTCGTCGGTGGTCACGCCGATGCCGCGCTCAAGCGTGCCGCCCGCAACGACGGCTGGATGCACGGTGGCGGCGACCCGGCCGACCTCGACCCGCTGCTCAAGAAGCTCGCGCAGTACCGGGAATCCGAGGAGCGCATCGGGCTGTGCGACGAGTTCCAGATTCACGTGATCTCGATCGACGGCTTCACTGTCGACGGCGTGAAGCGCCTGGAAGACAAGGGCGTCACCGACGTCATCGTCGGCTTCCGCGTGCCCTACATCATGGGCGAGGACACCCAGCCGCTCGACGAGAAGATCAAGCACCTGGAGATGTTCGCCGAGAACGTCATCGCCAAGGTCTGAGCGGCTATTCGTCGATGACGTGGACCGCGGCCTCCTCGGCGGAGGCCGCGCTCCCGTCGATGCCGACGTCCCCGGCGAGCAGCTCACCGTCCTGCTCGCCGGCCACGAGCCGACCGGACCGCTGGTCACCGACCTCGTCGTCGCCCCACTGCTCGTCGGGATCGTCAACATCGTCAAGCTGCAGTGCCGGGTCCGGCTCTTCCTCGGCGAGCAGTTCATCGAGGGTCTCGTCATCCCGGGGCTCGCGCCACTCGTCCGGCGGCGAGTAGCCCTCGTCCAGCAGGTCGTCGACGCCGCGGTCGATCAGCATGTCCTCCTGCGTCAGCTGATCGTCATCCTCGTCGGTGTAATCGCCTGAGCTCATGGCCCCAGAATGCCACCGAACGGCCCCTTTCGCGAGCAGACACAAATGTCCCCGACACGGCGAGGTGTCGGGGACATTTGTGTCTGCTCGCGGAACGGGATCACAGCGTGCGGCTGATGATCTCCTTCATGATTTCGCTTGTGCCGCCGTAGATCTTGTTGACGCGCGCCGCCGCGTAGGCCCGGCCGATCGGGTACTCCATCATGTACCCGTACCCGCCGAAGAACTGCACACAACGGTCGACGACGGCCACGGCCCGGTCGGCGGCGATTAGCTTGCCCATGGACGCGATCGCCGGATCGTTGTCGCCGTCGATCAGGGCCTGCACGCAGTAGTCCACGGTGGTCTTGATGGACAGCACCTCGGCCTTGAGCTCGGCGAGCTGGAATCGGTTGTGCTGGAAGTTGATCAGCGGTTTGCCGAAGGCCTCGCGCTGCTTGGTGTACTTGATGGCCTCCAGTACCGCGGCCTCGGCCATGCCGGCGCAGATCGAGCCGATGACGAGCCGCTCGCGCGCCAGCTGCGACATCAGCTGGTAGAAGCCCAGGCCTTCCTGCTCACCGAGCAGGTTGGTGACGGGCACGCGCATGTCGGTGAAGAACAGCTCGCGGGTGTCCTGGCCGTGCTGACCGACCTTCTCCAGCACCCGGCCGCGCTCGAAGCCCGGCAGGTCGTTGACCTCGGCGACGATCAGAGACACCCCGGCCGCCCCCTGAGTGGGATCGGTCTTGGCGACGATCACCACCATGTCGCACAGAGATCCGTTGGAGATGAATGTCTTTGAGCCGTTGATGACGTAGTGGTCACCATCACGGATGGCGGTGGTGCGGACGGCCTGCAGGTCAGAACCGGTGCCCGGCTCGGTCATCGCGATGGCCAGCACCGTCTCGCCGCTGATGATCTTCGGCATCCAGCGGGCCTTCTGCTCCGCGTTGCCGTAGGTGTCGATATAGTGCGCCACGATCGGCGAGTGCACCGACCAGCCCGAGGCCGAATCATGGGCCAGCGCAAACTCTTCGGCCACCACGGCCGAGAACCCGAAGTCGCCGCCCGCACCGCCGTACTCCTCGGGCAGGTCCAGGCCCAGCAGGCCGGCGTCGCCGAGCTTGTTCCAGAACTCCCGGTCGACCTGGTGGTTCTTGGCCCACCGCTCCTGGTTGGGCGTCGCCTCCTTGGCGAGGAACGCCGCCGCGTGCTGCCGCAGCTCGCGGTGCTGATCGGTCTCCCAGCTGGCCCGGTACTTCGGGAAAAGCTCTGACATTGGTCCACCTCGCTAAATTTCGCGCTATACAACTGTATAGGCCACTGTTCATGTGTACAGTACATTGATCTGGTTGCCGACGGGAGGTCTGATGGTTGATCCGAGGGCAACTGTCGACGACCTGACAGCCAAGGCACGCATCCGCAACACCGCGCTGGACCTGTACGCCAAGCATGGCGAAGACCGAATCTCGTTGCGCGCCATCGCCGCCGAGGCCGGCGTCGCGGTCGGCCTGGTGCAGCACCACTTCAAGACCAAGGCCGGCCTGCGGAACGCGGTGGACCAGCTGGTGGTCGACTACTTCGCGGGCGCCCTGGCCGAGGTGCCCGAAGACGCCTCCACCGCAGTGCGCGACGCCGCGGTCCGCGACATGCTGCGGGCCAATCCGGCGGTGGTCGACTACGTGCGCCGCGCCCTGCTGCAACCGAACGTCGCCGACAGCCACCTGGTCGACGTCATCGTCGACCTGACGCAGCGCGAGGTCCGAGCGGCCCGCAAGACCGGTCGCGCCTCGACCACCCGCCGCGAGAACACCCAGGTCGTCGCCGTGCTGGCCCGGCAGATGGGCGAACTACTGTTGGCGCCCATGGTCGATGCGGTGTGGGCACGGGTGGCGCCGGATACGAAGCCGCCGCGGCTTCGGGTGACGGTCGACGAGGCCGGCCAATGACCGTCACCGTCGATGAGTTCGAGGTCGCGGACACCGCCGACGCGTGGACCGCGGCCGGCTTCACCGTCGACCCCGACGACGCGTGCCGGATCGGCGGCGTCCGTATCCGGTTGGTCGGACGCGAGCGTGGCACGGGCATCGTCGGATGGGCACTGCGCGGCGTGCCGTCCGACCAGCCGCTCGACGGTATCCCCACCACGCGATCGGTCGCGCCGCCGCCGACGCCTGCCGAGCATGCCAACGGCGCCGTATCGGTCGACCACGTCGTGCTGCTGTCCCCCGATCTGAAGCGGACCGTCGCAGCGCTGGCGGCCGTCGATGTCCACCCGCGCCGGGAACGGGACGGCCAACTCGGCGGCCGGCCGATGCGGCAGATCTTCTTCCGTCTGGGTGAGGTGATCCTCGAAGTCGTCGGCTCGCCCGACGCCACGGGAGACGGCCCGTCCGCGTTGTGGGGGCTGACGTACGTCGTGCAGGACATCGACGCGACCGCCGCGTTCTTCGGCGACCGCACCGCGCCGGTCAAACCGGCGGTGCAACCCGGACGCCGGATCACCACGCTGCGACATCAGGAATTCGGGATGTCGGTCCGCACGGCGATGATCTCCGGGCACTGAGCGCCGACGCAATGTCCTTCTGAGCGCGCCGATAAACGTATATGCGGTTAGCGACGCGCTCAGCCTGACGTTGTGATCGAGCCGGCCCGGGACGCTAACCTCACTCCATGACCGACCGCGGCCCCGTCTTCGACGGCATCTCGATCGGCCGACCCGCTACCGGCGCACTCATCGACGCCGGTTACCACTCTGTCGCGGACCTGCCGGCTGATCTCGATGAGCTTCTCGCCCTGCATGGTGTCGGACCGAAGGCTGTACGACTGCTCCAGGAGGCACGCCAGTCATGAGCGACGACGTCGTGGTCATCCACACCGACGGCGGCTGCCGTCCCAACCCCGGCCCCGGCGGCTGGGGCGCCGTGCTGCGCATGCGCCATCACGTGCGCGAAATGTTCGGTGGCGAGGCCGGTGAAACCAGCAACAACCGCATGGAGCTGACGGCACCCATCATGGCGCTCGAAGCACTGACGCGGCCCGTCGTCGTGCACCTGCACACCGACAGCACCTACGTCCGCAACGGCATCACCAAATGGGTCCACGGCTGGGAACGCAACGGGTGGATGACGGCGGCGAAGCAGCCCGTGAAGAACGTCGACCTGTGGAAGCGGCTGCAGGCCGCGTGCGCACGGCATGAGGTCGAGTGGTTCTGGGTGAAAGGGCACGCCGGCGTCGCCGACAACGAATTGGCCGACCAGCTGGCGACGCGCGGCCTCGAAGAGGCTGTCGCCGGCGCACTCTGCGGACCGTGATTTGTGCACGAAAATCCGCGGTGGGCGCGGAAAATCGTGCACAAATCACTCCCAGGTGACCTCCCCCGGCGTCTTGTCCGGGCGGAGGCCACGCCAACTGGGCTGGCGCAGGCGGTTGTCGGTCGTGCGCTCGCTGTAGCGCACCTCGCCCACCAGCTCGGGCCGCACGTACGTCACGCCTTTGGCATCGAGCGTGGAAAGCGGTGCGGTAAAAGGCGATTCGCGGGTCTCGAGCGGCTTGAGCATCGCCTTCAGATCAGCCAGCATCTTGTCGGTGAACCCGGTACCCACGCGGCCGACGAACTGTAGGCCGTCGCCCTCGGGAACCCCGACCAGCAGCGCCCCGATGCCGCTGGTGCGGCCGCCCTCCCCGGCACGCCAGCCGCCGATCACCACTTCCTGTGTGCGCCAGAACTTGTCCTTCACCCAGGCCTCCGACCGCCCGGGCCGATATCCGGAATCCCACTTCTTCGCGACCACCCCTTCGAAGCCGCGCTCGTCCGCGAACTTCAGGGGGCTCTCCGCGGGCAACAGCGGCGGCACCGTCAGCGCACCGTCAGAGGCCAGGGTTTCCAACAGCTTTCGCCGATCCCGATACTTTGCGCGAGTCAGGTCGCGTCCGTCGAGGGACAGGATGTCGAAGCACCAGAATTCGATGTGACTGCCGGAGCCGCGGTTCTGCATGGCCTGAAAACTGGGTACGCCGTCCTGCAACGCCACCACCTCGCCGTCCAGGATCACGTGGTGATCAGCGAGATCGGCTGCCACCGACTGCAATTGCGGAAACTCCCCCGTGACGTCGCGGCCGCTGCGGGCGGTCAGCCGGATTCGGCCGTGGTCGGCGTCGACCAGCAGCCGATAGCCGTCCCACTTTCCCTCGAATGCCCAGTGGTCCGGAGATAGTCGATCTACCGAGCCGTGCGTGGCCAGCATGGGTTGCAGCCGTTGCTCTTTCATCCGGCGCACCAGCCAGTTCTTGCCTTCGGTCTGGATCAGCACGTACCGCCCGGAAACCCGGCTGCCGTGGAGGTTGACGATCACCTCGCCGTTTTCGCCTGAGTCCCGGAACTTTTCGGTGTCGTAGGTGCCCGAGTCCCAGATCGTGACGTGCCCGCCGCCGTATTCACCCTTGGGGATGTCGCCTTCGAAGGTGGCGTATTCCAGGGGGTGGTCTTCGGTGTGCACCGCCAGGTGGTTGACGGTCGAGGTGTCCGGAAGATTTTTCGGGACGGCCCAACTGACCAGCACGCCGTCGCGTTCCAGCCGGAAGTCGTAGTGCAACCGGCGGGCGTGATGCTCTTGGATGACGAAGCGGTTGTTGAGCCCCGACGCGGGCCGGGCCGCCGGCACCGGCTCCGGCGTCCGGCCGGGGTCCCGCATGCTGCGGTAGGTGGTGAGCCGATCGGCCACCGGCGCGTCGCCATCCATGTCGGCGAGCAGGTCGCCGTCGCGGGCCAGCCGGGCCAGCACCTCGTCGAACCGCAACTGGTGCAATTCCGGATCGTCGAGTTCATCCCAGGTTCGCGGGGCAGCGACCGTCGGCTCGTCGCGGCCGCGCAACGAGTACGGCGCCACCGTCGTCTTGGCCGAGGAATTCTGGCTCCAGTCCAGGAACACCTTGCCGGCCCGCAGACTGCGGGTCATGGTCGCGGTGACCAGCCCGCTCATCGATGATTCGAGTTGCTGGGCAACACGTTTGGCGACAGCCGACGCACCGCGGGAGCTGACGGGCGAGGCCAGCGGCACATAGAGATGCAAACCCTTGCTGCCGCTGGTCACCGGATGGGCCTCCAGATCCATGCCGGCGACGAGTTCGCGGACGGCACGCGCCACCTCGCACAGCTGCGCCATGGTGACGCCCTCGCCGGGATCCAGGTCGAACACGATGCGTGTCGCGGGTCCCGGAGCGGGGACATCGCGCGGCCCGCCGCCCGCACCGACGAAGCGCCATTGCGGCACATGCACTTCCAACGACGCCTGCTG
This sequence comes from Mycobacterium sp. UNC410CL29Cvi84, assembly GCF_000686745.1. Classification (NCBI taxonomy): domain Bacteria; kingdom Bacillati; phylum Actinomycetota; class Actinomycetes; order Mycobacteriales; family Mycobacteriaceae; genus Mycobacterium; species Mycobacterium sp. UNC410CL29Cvi84. The sequence goes on along the minus strand of NZ_KK366011.1, from coordinate 84,143 downwards.
GGCGATCCAGGCGAGCCCCTCGGGGGTGTCGATGATCGGGTAGACGGTGGTCCCGCTGCGATGTGTGATGGCGCCGCGGTCCAGCCACTCCGGCGCCGACGAGGCCAGCTGCTTCTCGAAGAACGGCTGCTGCGCAACACCATTGGGCCACCGCTTGCGCGTCACGGGACGGCCCGCGATGTGCGGCAACATCGCGCCCGCGACGGCGAGGTAATAGTCGAAAACGTCGGCCTTGGTCGTGCCGGTCGCCGGATAGAGCACCTTGTCGGGGTTGGTCAGCCGCACCCGCCCGAATTGCTCCACACCCCAAGTATCCAAGCCGCGGCGCGATCATGGGCCATACTGGGGTATGCGGTCCATCTGGAAGGGGTCAGTCGCCTTCGGACTGGTCAATGTGCCAGTGAAGGTGTACAGCGCCACTGAGGATCACGACATCAAGTTTCATCAGGTGCACGCCAAGGACAATGGCCGCATCCGATACAAGCGGGTGTGCGAGGTCTGCGGCGAGGTCGTCGAGTTCCGGGACATCGCCAAGTCTTTCGAATCGGAGGACGGCCAGACGGTCATCATCACCGACGAAGACATCGCCACGCTGCCCGAAGAGCGCAGCCGTGAGATCGAGGTCGTCGAGTTCGTCCCGGCAGAGCAGATCGATCCGCTGATGTACGACCGCAGCTATTTCCTCGAACCCGACTCGAAGTCGTCGAAGTCGTACGTGCTGCTGGCCCAGACGCTGGCGCAGACCGAACGCGTGGCCATCGTGCACTTCTCGCTGCGCAACAAGACGCGGCTTGCCGCGTTGCGCGTCAAGGATTTCGGCAAGCGCAACGTGATGATCGTGCACACGCTGCTGTGGCCCGACGAAATCCGCGACCCCGATTTCCCGGTGCTGGACAAGGAAGTCGAGATCAAGAAGGCCGAGCTGACGATGGCCGGCCAGGTGGTGGACTCCATGACCGAGGACTTCCAGCCCGAACAGTTCCACGACACCTACCGCGAGCAGATGGAAGAGCTCATCGAAGCCAAGATCGCGGGCGGAGAGGCATTCACCACCGAGGAAGCGGCGACCGAACTGGACGCGACCGAGGACGTCTCCGATCTGCTGGCCAAGCTGGAAGCCAGCGTGAAGTCGCGGAAGTCCAGCGCCAAGTCCGGTGCGAAGTCCAGCGCGAAGTCCCGGTAGCCCCGAGGGGCGGCGGTCTCTCGCCTCAGTCGCCCGCGCGTCCTACGACGAGTGTGTCGCTTTGGTGCACTCCTCGGCGGATCCGCGCCCGAAACCTGCACACTCGCCGTAGCACCGTGGGCGGCACCCGATGGCTGGTGCGGTCATCGCGTCGGCGGCCGATTGAAACGTGTTCTAGAAATTCGTTCCCGCAGCGCCTCTAACTTGCTAGCGTGCCTAACAACGACCACGACGAGGCGAGTGAGGCACACGTGATTCTGGACAGATTCCGGCTCGACGACCAGGTAGCGGTGGTGACCGGCGCGGGCCGCGGCCTCGGCGCGGCCATTGCCGTCGCATTCGCCGAAGCCGGTGCTGACGTGGTGATTGCCTCGCGGACCGAGTCCCAGCTGCAGGAGGTCGCCGCGCAGGTCGAGGCGGCCGGCCGCAAGGCGCACATCATCGCCGCCGACCTGGCCCACCCGGACGAGACCGCCAAGCTCGCCGCCGCGGCGGTCGAGGCGTTCGGCCGACTAGACGTCGTCGTCAACAACGTCGGCGGCACCATGCCGGGACCGCTGATGTACACCTCACCGCAGGATCTCAAAGACGCCTTCACGTTCAACGTCGCCACCGCGCACGCGCTGACGCAGGCCGCGGTCCCGCTGATGCTGGAGCACGCCGGCGGCGGCAGCGTCATCAACATCACCTCGGCCGTCGGCCGGCTCGCGGGCCGCGGATTCGCCGCGTACGGCACCGCCAAGGCGGCACTGGCGCATTACACCAAGCTCGCCGCGATGGACCTGTGCCCGAAGATCCGGGTCAACGGCATCGCACCGGGTTCGATCCTGACCTCGGCGCTGGACATCGTCGCCTCCAACGAGGCCTTGCGCGACCCCATGGAGAAGGCCACCCCGATGCGCCGCCTCGGCGACCCGGAGGACATCGCCGCCGCCGCGCTGTACCTGGCCTCACCGGCCGGTGCCTACGTCACCGGCAAGGTGCTGGAGGTCGATGGCGGCCTCACGTTTCCCAACCTCGATCTCCCCATCCCGGACCTGTGAGGAACGCCCACATGCCCATCAAAGTCGCCGCAGTCGGCACTGGCAACGTCGGCCGCCATGCCCTGACGCAGCTCATCAATGACCCCGCCTATGAACTGACGGGCGTCTGGGTGTCCTCGGCCGCCAAGGCCGGCAAGGACGCCGGAGAGCTTGCCGGCCTTGATATTTCGACCGGCGTCACGGCCACCGATGACCTCGACGCCATCTTGGCCGGCAAGCCGGACTGTGTCGTCTACACGGCCATGGCCGACAACCGGCTACCCGAGGCACTGGAGGACTACCGGCGCATCCTGGCCGCCGGCGTCAACGTCGTCGCCAGTGCGGCGGTGTTCCTGCAGTACCCGTGGCAGGTGCTGCCCGCCGAACTGATCGCACCGCTCGAAGATGCCGCAAAAGAAGGCGGATCGTCCCTGTTCGTCAACGGCATCGACCCCGGCTTCGCCAATGACCTTCTCCCCCTTGCCCTCATGGGCACCTGCCAGAGCGTCGAGCAGGTCCGATGCATGGAGATCGTCGACTACGCCACCTACGACAGCGCGACGGTGATGTTCGACGTCATGGGCTTCGGCAAGCCCATCGATGAATTGCCGATGCTGCTGCAGCCCGGCGTGCTGAGCCTGGCGTGGGGTTCGGTCGTGCGGCAGCTGGCCGCGGGCCTCGGCATCGAACTCGACGAGCTGACCGAGATGCACACCCGGGTGCCCGCGCCCGAGGACTTCGACATCGCGTCGGGCCACATCCCGGCGGGCACGACGGCAGCCATGCGATTCGAGGTGCGCGGCATGAAGGACGGCCACCCGGCCGTCGTGCTCGAGCACATCACCCGACTGCGCGACGACATCTGCCCCGACTGGCCGCAGCCCGCACAGGAGGGCGGCTCGTACCGCGTCGAGGTGACGGGCGAGCCGTCGTACGCCCTGGACCTGTGCCTGAGCAGCCGCAAGGGCGATCACAACCACGCCGGCCTCGTGGCCACCGCGGCCCGCGTCGTGAACGCGATCCCGGCGGTGGTTGCCGCCGAACCGGGCATCCGCACCACGCTCGACCTGCCATTGATCACCGGGAAAGGGCTGTACCGCGGCCCACGTTGATCCGAAGCGCAGATTTCGGCTACCCTAACTTTTCTATTCGCAAACCCGGATAGAGAGTGAGTGCATGCTGACCGAGACCCGCGCACCGTCGCGCTCGTCGCGCCCGACCTGGTCCCTGTTGGGCCCGGCGTTCGTCGCTGCCATCGCCTACGTGGATCCGGGCAACGTCGCGGCCAACATCAGCGCGGGCGCGAAGTTCGGTTTCCTGCTGGTGTGGGTGATCCTGCTGGCCAACGTGATGGCCGGCCTGGTGCAGTACCTGTCGGCCAAGCTGGGCCTGACGACCGGCCGGTCCCTGCCGGAGCTGGTCGCCGAGAACTGCCGCACGCCAACCCGGCTCGCGTTCTGGGTACAGGCCGAAATGGTGGCCGTGGCAACCGATCTCGCCGAAGTGGTGGGCGGGGCCATCGCGCTGCAGCTGTTGTTCGGCCTACCGATGCTCATCGGCGGTGTCATCACCGGTGTGGTCTCCATGTGCCTGCTGTCGGTACAGAACCGGGGCAGTCAGCGCGCATTCGAACGGATCATCGCCGGCCTGCTGATGGTCATCACCATCGGCTTCCTCACCAGCCTGATCGTCGATCCGCCCGCGCCCGGCGATGTTCTCGGCGGCATGGTGCCCCACTTCGCCGGACCCGAGAGCCTCCTGCTGGCCACTGCGATCCTGGGCGCGACGGTCATGCCGCACGTCGTCTACCTGCACTCCGGTCTGGCTCGCGACCGGCACGGGAAGCCCGAGGCCGGCGCGCCACTGCGCCACATGCTGCGCGTCACGCGCGTCGACGTCGGCCTGGCGATGGTGGTCGCGGGCGCGGTGAACCTGTCGATGCTGCTGGTCGCGGCGACGCATCTGCAGGGCGTCGCGGGCACCGACACCATCGCGGGCGCGCACGCCGCGGTCGGCAATGCCCTGGGTCCGGCGATCGCGCTGTGCTTCGCCATCGGCCTGCTGGCTTCGGGCCTGGCGTCCTCGTCGGTCGGCGCGTACGCCGGCGCGATGATCATGCAGGGCCTGCTGAACCGGTCGTACCCGCTGTTGCTCCGCCGGGCCGTCACGGTCATTCCGGCGCTGGTGGTGCTGGCCGTCGGATTCGACCCGACGCGCGCGCTGGTCATCTCGCAGGTGGTGCTGTCGTTCGGCATCCCGTTCGCGCTCATCCCGTTGGTCCGCCTGACCAGCAACCGCGCCGTGATGGGCGAGAACATCAACCACCGGCTCGTCACGGCACTGGGATGGGCTGTGGCCGTGCTGATTTCGGTCCTGAATGTGGTCCTGATCTACCTGACCGTCACGGGCTGATTGCCGCCGCGATCTCGCCGCTGCGGACGGCCACGTTCGAAAGCAGCGTCGCGCCGAGCCCGTGGCTGTGTTCGACGGTCGCACCGTTGAGGTAGATGTCGCCGGGAGCGCCCGGCCTGGCCACCAACTGGTAATCGCGCGTGGCCAGCGGGCGGCCATGGTCGTCGAACTCGTAGCAGGACGCCAGCTCGCCCAGGAACGCCGGCACATCCATCGGCGCGTAGCCGGTCGCGTACACCACGGCATCGCAGCGCACGGTCTCGGTCGTGTTGTCGATGCGGTTGCGCAGGCCCAGCCGGACCTCCGCGTCGTCTTCGTCGGCACCGGTGACGCTGCATGCCCGATGCAGGAACAGCCGGCGGGCCCCGCTGACGCGTTCGTCGTATTCGCGTTCATACAGGTCCGCGATGAGGTCGACGTCGACGGCCGAGTAGTTGGCCGACCGGTGGTAGTCGAGCAGACGCTGACGTTCCGCGCCGTCCGCGCCGTAAAACTCGTCGACCGCTGCGGGATCGAAGATGCGGTTCACGAAGGCACTGTCGTCGGCGAGGCTGTATCCGTACCGGCCGAACACCGCGTGCACCTCGGCGCGCGGGTAGGTGCGGTGCAGGTGGGAAACCACCTCGGCGGCGCTCTGCCCCGCACCCACCACGGCGAACCGGCCGCCGTCCACCGCGCCGAGCGCCGCCACGGCACTGAGCAATTGGTGGCTGTGCCACTGGCGCAGGGTCGAGCGCGTGCCCGTCGGCAGCACCGGGTGCAGGCCCGTGCCCAGCACCAGGGTCCGTGTCGAGATGACCTCGCCGGGGTCGAGCTGCACCGCGAATCCGGCATCACCTGCCGTCACCCCGACCACGCGGCGGCCGTAGCGCACGTCGTCCGCGAACCGGTCCGCGGCCCACTGCAGGTAGTCGTGGAATTCGTGCCGGCTCGGGAACACGTCGTGGCGACCGATGAATTCGACCAGCCTGCCGCGATCACTCAGGTAGTTCACGAACGTGAATGCACTCTGCGGATTGCGCAGCGTCGCCAGGTCTTTGAGGAACGGGATCTGCATCCGGGTGCCGGGCAGCAACATGTCGCGGTGCCAGCCGAACCGCGGCTGGGCATCGACGAAGCGGCCGCGCACGCCGCGCTCGGCGAGGGCCACGGCCAGCGCCAGATTCGACGGCCCGAACCCGACTCCCAGCATGTCGGGAGCGTCAGGTCTGGACATGGTTACGGGTGAGCCGGGCAAGGTAGAGCTGATGCACCATGTCCCGGTTGATCAGCACCACGAAATCGGCCATGTCGAATTCCGGGTCGTACGACGGTTCCCCACAGATCACACCGCCGATCCGCAGGCTGCCGGCCACCATCGGCGGCACCCGCACGCGGCCGGGATCGGGCAGGTCGGCGAGAGGTATTCCGTTGACCTGCACCGGGTTTCGTGGTGTCACGCGGAACTCCGGCGGTGCCGGGTGCCGCCGGTACGCCCGGTCGAGAACGCCGCGCACCAGCGCACCACGCGCACCGCCGTCCTCCATGCGCACCGACAGACTGCCGATCGCCCACCGGTATCCGGTCAGTTCCTGATAGCGCAGAATCCCGGCCCACAGCATCGCCATCACCGCACCGTTGCGATGGTCGGGATGCACGCTGGCACGGCCCAACTCGACCAGTGAGGGCCGCAGCGCGTCGATGCCGGCGCCGAGCTTGAAGTTGGTGTCGGTGAAGATGCCGCCGGCCGCCCGCGCACCATCCGGGGGCAGCAAGCGGTAGCAGCCGACGATCGCCCCCGTCTGTTCGTCGCGGGCCAGCAGGTGATCGCTGTAGACGTCGAAGCGATCGACGTCGATCATCTCGCCGGTGCGCGGTCCGCGAATCGCTTGCGGGAGTGCGGCACCCAGCTCTTCGGCGAACGTCTGGTACCGCAGACGCTGCGCCGCTTCGATCTCATCGGGATCGTCGGAGATGACGATGCTGTAGCGGCCGGAATCGGTCGCTGGGATGAGAACAGCAGCGCCGAACATAAGCTTCGAAAATATCCGCATTGCGGCTCGGCCGTAGCAACTTCGGCTAATCCACAGACTCTGCATGGATTGTTTGCCGGGCGCCCATCCGGACGAGCAGCGCCACGAACAACGTCGCCGTGGTGGCGGCCAGCGCGGCGACGGCCAAGGCGGACTGCATGCCGGCCGCACTGGCTTCCCGCGCGACCACGGCGAGCGCGGGACGCAGCCGGTCGGGTACCACCTCCAGCGCCCGCAACCCGGCGCCGGCCGCCAGCCCGTCACTGAGCTGCCGGCCCGCTTCGGCGCCGAGGCCCGGCACTGCGGAAAGCCGCGACGTGGCAAGGTCGCCCGCGTGCCGGCTGAACAAGGCGCCCAGCCCGGCGACACCGGCCAGGATGCCGATCTGCCGCGCCGTGCTGACCGTTCCCGTCGCCATCCCGGCGTCGGCGACCGGCACGAAACGCAGCGCCGCGTCAGACGTCAACGCCGACAGTCCACCGAGTCCCAGCCCGGCCACGACCGACCCCGAGATGAAGTGCGTCCATGTCGTGTTCGCGTTTACTGCCGTCATCATCCACATACCCGCGGCAATCAATGCGACGCCCGCCGGGATGGTCGCGACCACCGGTATCCGCCGCGCCGCGATCATCGCCAGCGGGGCACCCAGCACGATGGCCAGCGTCAGCGGCAGCGACCGTAACCCGGCGCCAAAGGGGCTGAACCCCAACGTGTTCATGAAATACAACGCGAGGTAGTTCGTCGACGCGATCAGCGTCCCGGTCGCGGCGAACGCGGCCAGGGAGACACCCGCGAATCCGGGACCGGCGAGCAGCCGCACGTCGAGCATCGGCTCGGCCAGACGGGATTCGCGTAGCCCGAATGTGGCCAGAGCGGCCACACAGAAAACACTCAGTCCCAACATGATCGGGCTGCCCCAACCGAAGTGGTTGCCCTCGATCAGCACGTACACGCCCGCGAACAGCGCCGCCGTCAGCACCACCGTGCCCCAGATGTCGACGGGACGTGACCGCGGGACGACGCTTTCGGGGACGGCGAAGATGACGATGTACAGCGCGACCACGCCGACCGGCAGGTTGATCAGGAAGATCGACGGCCACCCGTACGCTGTGACCAGCGCACCGCCCAGCAGCGGCCCGACGGCACCGCCTGCCCCCATCGCCGCGCCGTACGCCGCAATGGCGCCCGCCCGCTGGCGCGCGTCGGGGAACGTGGCCGCGAGCATCGGCAACGACACCCCGAGCAGCACCGCGCCGGCCGCGCCCTGCACCGCCCGCAGCCCGTTGAGTGCGTCGATGTTGCGGGCCAGCGCGCACCCGGCCGACGCGAACATGAACACCACCAGGCCGCCGAGATACAACCGCCGCCGCCCCAGCCGGTCCCCCACCGTCGCCGCCGTGAGCAGTAATCCGGCCATCGGCAGCGCGTAGGCGTCGACCACCCACTGCAATCCCGACAGCGGCGCGTGCAGTGAAGCCTGGATGTCGGCCAGTGCCGCGGCCACGATCGTCATGTCGAGCAGCAGCATGAACACCACCACGCAGACCGCGGTCAGTGTCAGTCTGGGGCGCACACCTGCAGTTTGCACCGGCGGGCACGCTCCGCGCGTCCGTAAGGTCGAACACATGACGAGAGATTTCCGGTTCGGCGTCGGCCTGCGGCACACCGACAGCCGGTCAGCGGTCCAGGACGCGGCGCGCCGTGGCGAGGACCTCGGCTACGACGTCCTGCTCGTGCCCGACCATCTGGGCGCACCGGCCCCGTTCCCGGTGCTGGCGACCGCCGCTGCCGCGAGCAGCACACTGCACCTGGGCACCTTCGTGTTCAACGCCTGCTTCTACAAGCCCGCGCTGCTGGCCCGCGACATCGCGGCCATGCGCGACCTGACCGAGGGGCGTTTCGAGGCAGGCCTCGGCGCCGGGTACGTCAAGGAAGAATTCGATGCCGCCGAACTGCCGTTCCCCAGCGCCGGGAACCGGGTGGCGTACACCGCGCACGTGACCTCGTATCTGCGCACCCACCTGCCCGACGTGCCGGTGATGATCGCCGGTGCCGGCGACAAGCTACTGACGGTCGCCGCCCAGCAGGCGCAGATCATCGGGCTGACCGGGGGTGGGCCGCCGTCCGCCGACCACGATCCGCTCGCGGAGCGAATTTCGTTCGTGCGCAACGCCGCCGGCGACCGGTTCGATGAACTGGAGCTGAACCTGGCCATCACCGCGGTGCCGACCGACGGGTCCGGGATACCGGACCTTTCCATGACCCGGCGCTTCCAGCCCGACCTCAGCGACGCAGAGCTGTTGACGACTCCGGGCGCCCTCAGCGGCAGCACCACCGACATGGCCGCCCGGATCCGCGACCTGCGGGATCGCTACGGGGTGACCTACTTCATTGTCCAGCAACAGCATTCGGAGGCGTTCGCCAAAGTCATCGCAGAACTGCGCTGACGGCGTGCCAGGGCCACGTTTGGGCGACGCCTCCGGGGGTATCAACAGCCACGTGCTCAAGGAACTGCAAGGCCGCCGGATCGCCATCCTCGCCGCCGACGGCGTCGAAAGGGTCGAGCTCGATGAACCGCGCGCCGCGGTCGAGGAAGCCGGCGCCGCCGTGGAGGTGTTGTCGATCACGGCCGGCGAAATCCAGGCCCGCAATCACGACCTCGAACCGGCAGGCACCATCGCGGTGGACCGCACCGTCGGCGAGGTACGGGTCGACGCGTTCGACGCGCTGATCCTGCCGGGCGGCACCGTGAACCCCGACAAACTGCGGGTCGACGACACCGCGGTGGCGTTCGTCGGCGACTTCGTCCGCTCCGGCAAGCCCGTCGCCGCGATCTGTCACGGGCCGTGGACCCTCGTCGAGGCCGACGTCGTCCGCGACCGCAAGGTGACCAGCTATCCGAGTGTCCGCACCGATCTGCGTAACGCCGGAGCCACCGTCGTCGATCAAGCAGTGTGTATCGACGGCAATCTCATCACCAGCCGTTCGCCCTCCGATCTGCCGGCGTTCTGCGAGGCCATCACCGAGGCATTGGCGAGCAGTCCGGCCCAGACCTGAGGTCAGCCGGGTTATGACAGCCACCACCACACATAGCCCCACCGACGTGCCGGACGCGGCTCCCAGCGTGCGGCAGCGCAACTTCGTCTTCCTGGCCGTCGTTCTCGGGATGCTGCTCGCCGCCCTCGACCAGACCATCGTGGCGACGGCGCTCCCGACGGTCGTCGCCGATCTCGGTGGCGCCGGCCACCAGTCCTGGGTCGTCACGAGCTACCTGCTTGCCTCGACGATCGTGACCGCGGTGGTCGGCAAGCTCGGCGACATCTTCGGCCGCAAGAAGGTCTTCCAGGTCGCGATCCTGCTGTTCCTGGCCGGCTCGGTCCTGTGTGGGCTCGCGGAATCGATGGGGATGCTCGTCGCGTCGCGGGCGCTGCAGGGCCTGGGTGGTGGCGCGATCACCGTGACGGCCGTCGCGGTGATCGGCGAGGTCATCCCGCTGCGCGAAAGAGGCAAGTATCAAGGCGCTTTGGGCGCGGTGTTCGGTGTCACGACCGTCGTCGGCCCGTTGCTCGGCGGGCTGTTCACCGACCATCTGGGGTGGCGCTGGGCGTTCTGGATCAACGTGCCGGTGGCGGTGGTGGTCATCGGGATCGCGGCCGTGGTCATTCCCGAACTGGCGCGCGCCGGGCGACCCGTCGTCGACTACGCGGGCATCGTGCTGGTCGGGCTCGGCGCTGCCGGCCTGACACTGGCAACCAGCTGGGGCGGCACCACGTATGCCTGGGGTTCGGCGACGATCATCGGGTTGTTCGTCGCCTCGGCCGTGGCCATCGCAGGCTTCGTCATGGTGGAACGCCGTGCGCCCGAACCGATTCTGCCGATCCGCTTGTTCGCGAACCCGGTCTTCACGGTGTGCTGTGTGCTGTCGTTCGTCGTCGGCTTCGCGATGCTGGGTGCGTTGACGTTCCTGCCGACCTACATGCAGTTCGTCGACGGTGTCTCGGCAACCGCGTCAGGGCTGCGCACCTTGCCGATGGTGGCCGGTCTGCTCGTCACCTCACTGGGCAGCGGCGCGATCGTCGGCCGCACGGGGCAGTACCGCATCTTCCCGATCGCCGGTACGGCCATCATGGCGTTGGGGTTCGTGCTGCTGTCACGGATGGACGCCGACACCTCGACGCTGACCCAGTCACTGTTCCTGCTGATTCTCGGCACCGGGATCGGGCTCAGCATGCAGGTGCTGATTCTCGTGGTGCAGAACACCGTCGACTTCGCCGACCTCGGCGTCGCCACCTCCGGCGTGACGTTCTTCCGCACCATCGGAAGTTCTTTCGGCGCAGCGATTTTCGGGTCGATGTTCGCGAACTTCCTGGGTGACCGCATCCCCGCGGCCATGAGGGCCGGCGGCGCGCCACCCGACGCGGCGACGTCGCCGAAAGTGCTGCACAGCCTTCCGCACGACACCGCCGCCCCGATCATCAACGCCTATGCCGATTCGCTGAGCCAGGTGTTCCTGCTGGCGGCGCCCGTCGCGGTCGTCGGCTTCGTCCTGGCGTTGTTCCTCAAACAGGTGCCGCTTCGTGACGCTGCCGCCAGTGGCAGCACCGACATGGGCGAGGGTTTCGGCATGCCGACCACCGAGTCGCCGGAGAAACTCATCGAAGTCGCCGTCGGCCGGTTGTTGCAGCGCAGCAACGGCATTGACCTCGAAGCGGTGGCTCGCACCTCGAACAGCCGCTTGGGGACCGCACAATTGTGGGCACTGATGCTGATCTACCGGTACGCCGCGGTGACCGGCGCCGCAGACCTTCTCGACATCGCGGACGACCGACGGGTGCCACCTCAGGTTCTCGAACCGATCTTCGATCGCCTGGTGGCCACCGGGTTCGCGACGCGCTCCGGAACCGAATACTCGCTGACCCCGGCGGGTTCGGCCGAGGTGGGTGCGGCCCGCAACGTGATCTCGAGCTGGATCACCGAAACCCTCACGCAGTCGGACGAATTCCAGGGCGCACCTGAGCGCATTCACGTCCAGAGCGCACTCGACCGTATTGCCCGTGGTCTGCTGACCGAACGGGAGTCGGCCCGGCGTGAGCGGCGGCCGACGAAACTCGGGCCACCCCATCAGTTTGTCGCCGAGCAACCCACCACGCGCATGCGCGCGGCGCGGCCCGACGAACCCCCGACCCGACCGTTCCGCCCCCACGCGACGCTGCCGCGCCGCTGACGCGATCAGCGCCGGACTCAGATACCGGATTGCCGGGACGGTCCTGTTTGCGGCTGGACCGTCCCGGCGGTGCCGGTGTCGACCGACCGGACGCCCGGATCTGTGGAACCGGAGAGAAGCGACGGCAGTGTCGGAGCCACTCCAGCGGACGTCGAGTTCGGAATCCACCTGACGCCGGTTGAATACCCGCTCCGGTGCTTTGAAACACGCAGTGTGGATGCGAGACAGCAAAATCCGGTGGGTTCAGATTCACGACCGCGGGTATATGACGACCGGTGCCTGGCGGATGCCGTCCAACCGATCTGCATCCAGTCGGCAACGAAACACAGAGGAGGACATGCCATGACGCTTCGATTCACCAGCCTGACCCCGGTACTGGCCGCCGTACCGCTGTGTCTGAGTCTGATCACACCCGCGACGGCGATTGCGGAAGCCGACTGCAGCCCGGAATCCGTTGCTAATACCGTCAGTTCGGCCACCGGAGCGGCCAGCAATTACCTGACAGCGCATCCCGATGCCAATCAGGTTGTGGTGGCGTCATATTCGCAGCCGCGGCCGATGGCGTCGGCCGATATCCGGGCGTACTTCACGGCCCACCCCCAGCAGTATCAGGACCTGCGTGGAATCCTGGCGCCGATCGGTGACACGCAGCAGCGGTGCAACGTGACGGTGCTGCCGCCCGAATTGGCTTCCGCCTACGCCGAATTCATGGCCGGTTAGGCATGGCGGTGACCGGACCTCCGAATGGTTGCCACCGGACCTCGTTGTGGTTGGCCGACCGCGAGATGTCGCCGACTTCGCCGCCGTCGCCGGAGTCGACGGACCTCGCGTCGCCCGCCGACGTGGTCGTGATCGGCGCCGGCATCACCGGGCTGACGACCGCCGTGCTGCTGGCCCGAGCGGGCAAGAACGTCACGGTTGTCGAGGCGCGGCATGTGGGTGCCGGCACAACCGGCAACACCACCGGCAAGTTGACCGTCTTGCAGGGCAGCAAGCTGGCGCGCATTGCCGCCAAGCACAGCGCGGATGTGTTGCGCGACTACGTCCGCGGCAACGCCGAGGGACGTGATTGGCTGGTGCGCCATTGCGAGAACCATGCGATCCCGTGGCAGGCCGAACCCGACCACGCCTACGCCCAGACGTTCTCGGGTGTCGCCACCGCGCGTGACACGTTCAGCGCCTGCCAGGAAGCGGGATTGACGCAGGCGCAGTGGGTCGACACCGCCGATGTGCCGTTCCCGTTCCATGGCGGCGTGCGGCTACCGGAACAGGCACAGGTCGATCCGATGCCTCTGCTGAACAGTCTGGCGGTCGAATTCGAAGCCCACGGCGGCACCCTGCTGCAGGGCGTCCGCGCGGTGTCGGTGGCCGACGACGGATTGGTGCGCGTGGCGCTGCAGGCAACGCACCCCACGGTTGATGCCGCGGGGTCCAACATGTCGGTCACCGCGCACCGGTGCATCCTGGCGACCGGAACACCGATCCTGGACCGCGGCGGCTTCTTCGCGCGGCTGACGGCGAAACGCTCCTACTGCATGGCTTTCGACGTCGCCCGCGAGGCGACGGGCGGCATGTTCATCTCGGTCGATTCCCCCACCAGGTCGGTGCGGTACGCGCCATCCGCGAGCGGCGAAAAACTCATCGTCGGTGGCGCCGGCCATCCGGTGGGCCGCGCGCACACACCCGCCCACGACGTGGCCGAGCTCACCAAGTGGGCGGAACTGCACTATCCGGGTGCCCGTCCGACACACTTCTGGTCAGCCCAGGACTATTCGCCCATCGATGAGTTGCCGTACGTCGGCCCCCTGCTTCCGGGTTACGAAAAGATTCGGGTGGCAACAGGTTTCGACAAGTGGGGCCTGACCAACGGTGTTGCGGCGGCGCTCGCCCTCTCGGCGCAGATACTCGGCGGCCACATCGAGTGGGCTCGCGCGTTCGCCAGTTGGAGTCCGCACGAACTGCGCGGCGTGACGGCCGCGCTGCGCGCGAATCTCGAGGTCGGACTGAATCTGGCCAAAGGCTGGATCATGCCGCTTTCCGCGTCGCCGGACGGGATCTCCGAAGGCGCCGGGGTGGTCAGTGGACCCCCGTGGCAGCTACGCGCCGAAAGCCTGGTCGACGGGGAACAACGCACCGTGTCGGCGATCTGCCCGCACCTGGGCGGCGTGGTGCGGTGGAACGACGCCGACCGGGCCTGGGAGTGTCCGCTGCACGGTTCGCGGTTCGCGCCGGACGGTCGACTCCTGGAGGGGCCCGCCACCCGAGGTCTCGCGGCGAAAACCCAGGCACGATAACCGAGCTGGTCAGCCGCCCGTCACTTCGAGCGGTTGCGCCGATCGGCCGCGCTGCGCAGTGCGCTGTTGTCGTCTTCCAATTCGAGGATCCTGCTGATTCCCGCGATGTTCACGCCCGAGGCGACCAGGGCGACGATCCGCCCGATCCGGGCCACGTCGTCGGCGCTGTAGCGGCGGGTGCCGCCGTCGGTGCGCGCCGGTGTGAGAAGCCCGTGCCGCTCCCACAGCCGCAGTGATTGTGTTGGGGCACCGGAGAGTTCCGCGGCGACCGTGATCCCGTACACCGCATGATCGGATGCCGGGCCCGCGGCAGCGGGTCCTGCGCTCGGCGGCACCAGCCGGCGATCTGCATCGTTCATGAGATTCCCTGTTCCACTACTTGCATTGAATCACGCATTGGTGCTATATAGAAATCTATGTCAGTTGCCATAGATAAACTACCTTGAGTTGAACAGGCGGTAAAGGAAACGACGGTTGAGGTGACCGCCGGAGGGCCTGGCCTTCCGGCTGAGCTGACGAACATGAGCTTGTGTGCCAGATCTGGGCTGGATTTGACACACAAGCTCAGTCTCGGCGCCCGAATCGGTCATCAGCCTCAGGAACGGCTGGAGCACAAGTGATGTCAGCAGAGAAGCAGGAAATGCACCTCGCGTACGTCGAGCGCATCGGCGCAGCTCATCAGGCGCTGCGCGCCGCCCAGCGTGAACTGCGCGAGGCTGTCGAGGCGGCACATGCCGCCGGCCACACCTGGGACGTCATCGCAACGGCGCTGAGCGCCACCGCATCTCCCTCGACCGACATGTCCGACGACATCCCCACCATCGACGACGTCGTTCAAACGGTTCTCGGGATCGACCGCAAGGCCGGACCACCAGACCACCAGGACTCCGTCGCCGGTCTGCAGTAGCAGCCGGTCGCGACGCCACGTTGCGTTTCGTCGGGTTCGGACACGTCGGAGGCCTTCGGTTCGGTTGCTGCCGTCACCATCAATTGTCGGCGCGGCGCGCCGGAATGGGGGCCACCCGCGGAAATTGATGCCCCTTTGTTCGTCAGGGACAACGATTCGGGCCAGATCGCCAAAAGATTGTCTCGGCGGTACCTGGGTCGCCGCGTGCCCGCGCCGTACCGTTCTGGTATCAGCTTCCCCGTTGAGAAAACTCCAAATATCAACGGAACAAATATATTTCATCAATCCAGGAGCACAGCCATGTTCGAGCCCGCCTTCATCTTCGACGCCATCGTCCTCTTCTCCATCGGCCTGTGGCCGCTGCTGCTGGTCGTCGGCGCCGCCGGCGTCCGCTGGTTCAACGCCCGCCGCAGTGCCGCCGCTGCCGCCGTCCACTCGGTGGCGTTGCCGCACGTCGCCGCGCCGGCCCGCGCGCGCACCCTGGCCTACGCCACCGGCCAGTAACAAATTGACGATCCAGTCAGTCGCGGGTCGCGCCCGCATTCCCAGATAGGCACGCCCGCCAAGCCATAGAGTCGGGCGATGTCGCGAAGCCACGACACCGGGACACTCGCCGCCGAGACCGCCGCGATGATCGTGGATCGGTTGGGCGACAAGCTGCCGGCCACGACCCGTTCGATCCAGGAATTGCTGGCTCAGGAGCGGTCCGAGATGGCCGGTGACGGCGAGTTGATGGAGCTGCTCTACGACGCCGTGCAGGGCAACCTCGAAGCCTTCTTCCCCGCCATCCGCCACGGGATCCCCATCGACCGCATCGAACCGCCCACGGCAGCGCTGGAACACGCGCGCCGGATGGCGCAGCGCGGCACCGATGTCGACGAGTTGGTGCGGGCGTACCGCCTCGGTCACCACAGTGTCCTCAAGTTGATCCTCGATGAGGTGCGGGCGGCGCAGCTCGACGCCGAGCTGGGATGGCAGGTCTTCGAAGAGATCGCCGCCAGCTCGTTCACCTACATCGACCAGGTCTCGCATCAGGTCGTCAACGCCTACCAGGTCGAGCGCGACCGATGGCTGGCCAATCGGAACCAGATGCGGGCACTGCGCGTGCGCGAGGTGCTCGACGGCGGCGATCTCGACATCGACGAGACGACCGACCTCATCCGCTACCCGCTGCACCGGGTCCATCTGGCGCTCATCGTGTGGTGTGCGGAGCATGCCGACGGCGACGAACTGGACGTCATGGAGCGGTTCGTGACCGATCTGGCCGCCGCCCTGGGCGCGCGGGAACGCCCGTTGTTCGTCGCATCGGATCAGGTGACCGGATGGGCCTGGATTCCGCTACCGGCCGGCGCCGACGATCCGGTGGGTCAAATCCGCGCGTTTGTCCGGTCCCGCCCGGACGCGCCATGGCTGACCGTGGGAAACCCGCTGGGCGGGCTGCGCGGTTTCCGCGACTCACACCGTCAGGCCGTCGCCGCCAGGACGGTCGCGATGGCGCCGGGCGCCCCGCCACGGCCGGTCACCGCCGCCGATGAACCGGGCCTCGTGGTCGCAGCACAGTTCAGCTCGGACCTCGAACATGCCCGATCGTGGGTCGGCCAGGTGCTCGGCCCGCTTGCCGCGGATACCGACAGCGATGAACGGCTGCGGGAGACCCTCCGCGGGTTCCTGCGCAACAGCTCCAGCTTCAAATCCAGCGCCGACGAGCTGCACCTGCACGTCAACTCGGTGAAGTACCGGGTGCAGCGCGCCATCGAGCGCCGCGGCAGACCGATCGAAGAAGACCGCATCGACGTGGAAGTCGCACTGCTGCTTTGCCATTGGTTCGGCGCCGCGGTTCTCGCTCCTTAACGCAACCTGTGGATTCCGGCAAAGTCCATACGCCATCGGGGTCGACAAGGGACGCTGTGGGGAGAACGAGCAGCGCCACGGGGCGCTGCCGCAACCGAGGAGCGCCTGGTGTACGCACGCTCAACCACGTTTCAGGCCGAGCCGGCGTCGATCGACGCGGGCGTTGCGTACATGCGCGACACCGTGCTGCCCGCACTGGAGGAGCTGGGGGCCGCGGGGATGTCACTGCTGGTGGACCGGCGCCTGGGGCGCTGCATCGCCACCAGCTCCTGGGAGTCCGAAGCGGTGATGCACCTGACGGCGCATGCCGCCCGTCCCCTCGGGGAACGCGCGGCAGAGCTGCTGAACGGAACCCGGAAGGAGATCAGCGAGTGGGAGGTCACGGCGCTGCACCGCCGCCACCGCTCGCCGGAGGGCGCCTGCCTTCGCGTTGCCTGGTTCTCCGTCGAACCCCATCAGGCGGACCTGCTCACCGACTTCTACCGGACGCTGGTCCTGCCGCCGTTGGAGAAACTCGAGGGATTCTGCAGCGCCAGCCTCCTGCTCGACAAGCCGTCCGGACGCGCCGTTTCGTCCGTGACGTTCGACAGCGCCACGGCGCTGGACAACAACCGCGAAGAGGCCAGCGCGCTCCGCACCGAAAAGCTCGCCCAGCTGGGCGGCAGTCTGGTCGACATCTGTGAGTTCGAACTGGCCATCGCTCATCTGCGGGTGCCGGAACTCGTCTGACGCACCGCCGGTCGGCCCACTCAGGGCGCGGTGGTGTGTCCGATCGCGCGATAGACCATCTGCTCGTACTCGTTGAAGACCCGGTTGAAGTCCTTTCGAGTGACCGGCGACCGCCATTGCTGCAATCCGACGAGCAGGGTGATGCCCATGATGGCGAGCGTCTCGGCTTGCCGGCGGGTAGCCACCGCCGGCCGGAGCAGGTTGGTCAGGATCTCGACGCGCCTGGCGTCGACCGCCTTCTGAACTTGGGCCACTTGCGAATTCGCGTGCGCCCAGCCCCGGATCGCCGCCTCGGCATCGTGCGGCAGTTTCGCCGTCAGGGTCTTCATCAGATGAACCCGCGTCGCAAGATCCTCTGGCACGTTGGACAATTCGGCGATCCGCTCGGTCTGGGCGCGCTCCCAGTACGCGAGGAACTCCGTGACGAAGCCGTCCATGCTGCCGAAGTATCCGTAGAACGAGCCCGACGTGACGCCCAGCGATTTGCACAACGGAGCGATCTTCAAGCCGGCCACCCCGGTCGAGGCCAGGATCTCCATCGCGGCGTTGAAGTAGTCATCGCGCGTCACCGACAGCCGCACTCGCCACACCTTTCACTCACGCAGTGCCCATCGTAAGGGAACCTATATTTGGTGCGCCCTCACCATGGTTTCGAACTGCTCGAACAGGCTGTCGCGGTCCGCGGCTCCGGTGTCTGAAAACAACTGCTGGTAGCCGATCAACAGAGCCATGGCGACTTCGGCGAGGCGACCGCAGTGCTCCGCCGGCACGAGCTTGCCGAGGATGGCTGCCAGGGCTGCGCCACGTTCGATGTCCAGTCGATGCTGGAGCTGCGCCGCGACGGCACGGCGCGGGGCCCAGGCGCGCAGTGCCGTCTCGGCATCGTGCGGAACGATGTCGAGAAGCTCGCGTAACCGGGCCATGATCGCCTCCGACGTGTCATCGGAAGCAGCCAACTCGAGTAGGCGCCGGTTCGGCTGCGACAGCCGGGTCGTCAGGAGCCGGGTGACGAACTCGTCGAGACTGGCGAAGTAGCCGTAGAAAGAGCCGGTGGTGACCCCCAGGGCACCGCACAGGGCGCCGACTTTGATGCTGTCCGGGCCCTGCGTCGCCAACAGTTCCACGCCGGCGTCGAAGTAGTCTTCGACACCGACGATGCGTCGCATCCCGTCATCCCCTCGCCGGCGCCACGTACTGCTGAACGAGCTTGCGCTTGACCAGTTTTCCCGTCGGGGTACGCGGCAGGCTCTCGACGAAGTCGACGGTCTTGGGTGTCTTGAACGACGCGACCTTCGCCCGGGAATGTTCGATGAGTTGGGCCGCCAGCTCGTCGCTGGCGTCAACTCCGTCACGCAGCTGGACGACCGCTTTAACCTGCTGTCCCATGGCCGGGTCCGGAACCCCGATGACGGCGACGTCGAACACCGCCGGGTGCAGCGCGAGGGCGTCCTCGACTTCCTGCGGATAGATGTTCACACCGCCGGAGATGATCATGAACGACTTCCGGTCCGTCAGAAAGAGATAACCGTCGGCATCGACGTAGCCGATGTCGCCCACCGTCGTCCAGTTGTCGTGCGCCGGGTGCTCGGCATCCTTGGTCTTGGCCGGGTCGTTGTGGTACTCGAACGGACGCACATCGCGCTCGAAGTACACCAATCCCGGCTCACCGGTGGGCAATTCCGCGCCGTCGTCACCGCAGATGTGCACCGGGCCGAGCATGCTCCGGCCCACCGAACCGCGCTTGGCCAGCCACTCGTGCGAGTTGATGACGGTGAAGCCGCAGGCCTCCGTCGACGAGTAGTACTCGACGAGAATCGGCCCCCACCAATCGATCATGGCCTGCTTCACATCGGGTGGGCACGGCGCCGCGGCATGCACCGCCAACCGCAGACTCGAGACGTCATAGGACGCCCGGGCGTCGTCGGTCAACTGCAGCATCCGGACGAACATGGTCGGCACCACCTGGATGACCGTGGCCCGGTACTGCTGGACGGCGTCGAGCGTCGTCTCGGCCTTGAATCTCTCCAGCACCACGACGGTGCCGCCATGCGCCTGGATCGCGCCACACCAGCGCAGGGGCGCGGCGTGATAGATCGGCGCCGGAGAGAGGTAGACGTCGTCGGCCATCACACCGAAGGCGGAGCCGAGCAGCCCCGTGATGGGATCGCCCGGCTCGTCGACCTGGATCGGCAGCAGTGGCGGCTTGATCCCTTTCGGGCGCCCCGTGGTGCCCGACGAGTACAGCATGTCGCTGCCGCGGGGTTGGTCAGGCAGGGTCCGGTCACCGGCTGAGGCCAAAAGGTCTGCGTACGAATCAAATCCGGCGAGGTTGTCGCCGAAGCTGAAGGCATGTCCGACGTTCGGGACCAGGGCCCGCACCTGCTCGGCCAACTCCCCCAACCGACCCGCGGCGATCAGCACCTTGGCACCGCAGTCGTCCACGATGTAGGCGGCTTCCTCGGCGGTGAGGTGGAAGTTCACCGCGGTCAGGTACAGGCCGGACCGCAGTGCGGCCCAGTAGATCGTGAAGCACTCGGCAGCGTTGTCGCTCAGCATTGCGATGACATCGCCTTTGACGAGGCCGAGATCGGCCAGTGCGACAGCGAGTTGCCGTGAGCTGTCGTCGAGTTCGCGATAGGTGACGGTGCGCCCCGACTCGGCCATGATGACGGCCGCCTTGTCCGGCATCGTCAGCGCGTGAGTTCCCGGGAACATGGTCAGCCTTCCCGGGTGCCCGGCGTGAAGCGCACCGGCATCGAGGTCAATTCGTTGGAGAACGTCGAGACCAGCCGGGTCACCGGTCCGGTGATCTCCATGTCCGGGATGCGGCGCAGGAGTTCCTCGAACAGCACCCGCAATTCCAGGCGCGCCAACTGATTACCGAGGCAGAAGTGTGCGCCACCGCCGCCGAACGCCATGTGCGGCATCTTCCCGCGCGACACGTTGAAGGTCTCGGGGTTCTCGTTCTTCTCCGGGTCACGAGAGCCGGCCGGGTACCAGAGGCATACGCGCTCACCCTCTTTCAGCGGGTGTCCGCCGACGACGGTGTCCTCGGTGACGGTGCGGGTGAAGTAGATGACCGGGGACACCCAGCGCAGCATCTCCTCGACGGCACCCGGGATCAGTTCCGGGTCGTCGAGCAGCTTCTGCCGTTCGGCCGGATTCTCGATGAGCGCCCGCAGGCCGCCCGAGGCGGTGTTGCGGGTGGTGTCGTTGCCCGCGAACATCAGGATCGCGAAGAAGAACGTGATCTCGGCTTCGGACAGCCGCTCACCGTCCACCTCGGCCGCCAGCATCCGCGACAGCAGGTCCTCGCCGGGGTTCTCTTTGCGCGCCGCGGTCAGCGCCGTCAGGTAGCCGCCGATCTGGATCAGGGCGCCCATGCCCATCTGGGAGTCACCGGTGGCCGCCGCGCGGGACAGCATGTTGGTCCACTCGAACAGCTGTCGGCGGTCGTCCTGCACGACACCGAGCATGTCGGCGATCACGATCAAGGGCAGTTCGATGGCGATCTCCTCGACGAAATCACATGTACCCCTTTCGATCACGTCGTCGATGAGCCGGGCGACCGTGGCGCGGACCTCGGCCTCCATCTGCCGGATCATGCGGGGCGTGAACACCGCCTGCACCACCATGCGCTGCTGGGTGTGCCGCGGCGGGTCCATCCCGAGGATGACTTCGCGCAGGGCTTCGATCGGCGCGGCGCCCCGGGAGGCCGTGAAGAAGACCCCGCCCCGCGCCGAGGAGAACAGCTGGGAGTTGCTGCTGATCGCCTGGATGTCGTCATATCTGGTGAACGACCAGAAGCCGGGTTCGTCGGCGTCCGTCAGTGCGTTCCAGTGCGGGCCGGGCTCTTTGCGCATGCGGGCGAACAACTCGTGCGGCGGTCCGTCCTGGAAATACGACAGGTCGGTGAGATCGACTGTGGCGAGGTCGATGTCGGTAAAGGTCTCGGTGCTCATGGTGGACTCCCTTGCTTGTTGGTGCTGATGTCGAGGTCAGAGGTCGAGGATCAATTTCTCGGAGCGCGAATGCGAAACGCAGGGCAGGATGACGTCGGCCGCGGCTCGCTCGGCCTCGGTCAGCAGCGAGTCGCGGTGGTCGGGGATGCCCTCCAGGACGGTGGTCCGGCAGGTGCCGCAGACGCCTTCACCACAGGAGGACATGATGGGAATGCCGGCGTCCTCCAATGCCTCCAGCATCGGCACGCCGTCGGACACCTCGACCGTGACTCCCGACTGCCGGCACACCACCTGGTAGCTGTCCAACGCCTCGGCGAGCGTCTCGGCAGACGGCGCCTGCGCCGCGAACCGCTCCACGTGCAGGCTGCCGTCCGGCCAGTGGGCGCAGTGCTTTTCGACCGCCGCGAGCAGCGGCTCCGGTCCGCAGCTGTAGATCACGGTGTCGTCGGCCGGTTCTGCCAGCACGGCCGCCAGGTCCGCGAAGCCGCCGCGCTCGTCGTCGGCCCACACCGTCACGCGGTCGCCGTAGGTGTGCTGCAATTCTTGCTGGAACGCCATGGTCGACCGGGTGCGGCCGAGGTAGAGCATGGTCCAGTCGAGGCCCGCACGCTCTGCGCTTTCCGCCATGGCCTTCACCGGTGTGATGCCGATGCCGCCGGCGATGAACAGGTATTTCGGTGAGTCGACGAGCCGAAAGTTGTTGCGGGGACCGCGAACCCGGATGGCAATGCCTTCGTGCAGATGCTCGTGCACATGCTGCGAGCCGCCCCGGCTGTTCGGGTCGAGCAGGACGCCGACCTGCCAGCTGCGGACCTCGCGCGGATCACCGCACAGCGAGTACTGGCGCACCAGGCCCTCGTCGAGCAGCAGATCGATGTGAGCGCCTGGCTCCCATGCGGGCAGCGCGTGGCCCTGCGGATCGACGAGCTCCAGGGCCACCACCCCGTCGGCCGCGTTTGTTCGCCGCCGCACCACCAGTTCAGCGGTGAATTCGTCGGCAGTTGCTGTCATCACTCCGGAATCCTTTCTGCGTTCGCCAAGGCGGACAGGTCATCCAGTTCGCGGCGGAAGTCCGCGATCAGTTCCCAGGCATCCGGTAAAGCCTTGGCGTCGCCGACGATTCCGATGTCGAGGCCATCCTGATAGCTGACGACGGTGATGTTGAGAGCGAAGCCGTCGAACACGACGCTGCCGGGGTAGGCCGCCAGGAGCGGTGCGCCGGAGCAGGTCATCCGGGTCGGCGACCCCGGCACGTTGGAGATCACCAGGTTGATCGGCGGGCGCGAGAAGCGCGATGAGATCAGGTCCATCAGGGCGCGTGCCGCGAAGCCGAACAACGGCACGGGAATCGGGTCGTTCACATCACTCAGCAGGGTGTCCGGAGCCTCGCTGGTGCGATGCTTGGCCTGCGTCATGGTTTCGTGTGCGTACGAAAGCCGTTCTCCGAGTTGGGAAAGATGAACCGGCACGGGCGCGATGATGGAGCTGATCGCGTTGCCGAAGCGGTCCTGCGCATCGGGTGACCGCTTCGACACCGGAATGTAGGCGACCAGTGGCTGCGCCGGTACTTCGCCGGTCTCGGTGAGCCGGCGCCGCAATGCCCCTGCACACAAGGCGATCACCACGTCGTTGACGGTGATTCCGAAATGCGTCTTCAGTGCCTTGATCTCACCGAACGGAACCGTCCCGAACGCCACTGTGCGCTCGCCCGAAAGTTTCACGTTGAACCGTGTCCGTGGCGAGTGCAACACCTTCGCGTCGCCGTCGCGCCGGATCAGCTGCGCCAGGGTCTGCACGCCCGGCAGGGCGCGGATCGCCGGAACCTGGTCGAGGTTTGCCAACGTCTCCGGTGCGGACAGCAGTGCCCGCACCCCGCGGACCGGGAGTGCGGCGAGCCCACGAGTGGCCAGCTCCAACGGATTCGGCTCGGCTTCCGGGCCTCGCGTCTCCAGCGCCGGTTCGTCGTCGCTGTCCATGATCGCGGCCAGGACCTCACTTGCCGCGATTCCGTCGGCGGCGGCGTGGTGCAGCGTGATGACGACCGCGGTACGGCCGGGAAGTCCATGGATCACGTCCAACCGCCACAGCGGCTTGTCGCGGTCCAATCGCGTCGACAAGATGCGGGCCACCGCATCTCCCAGCATTTCGTCGGTGGCCGGCGCGGGTAAGGAGGATTCGAAGATGTGCTCGTCCAGATCGACGTCGGTCTCGACGAACACCGGATGGTCGAGTCCCAACGGGACCGTCACGACCTTCCAGTGCAACGGAGGCAGCCGGTCTATGCATGCCGCCACCCGGCTCTTCATCGTCGCGGCGGTGATGGTGGTGTCGTCGACGGTCTCGAACAGCGCGAGGCCACTGTAGTGGGCTGCGAAGCGGTCATGTTCGGCCGCCAGGAACTGGGCATCCAGGCTCGAAAGGCGGCGCATCAGAACACCTTTCGCATGAGCTTCATGGCCACCCGGCCGTAGGGCGGGTAGAACAGCGTGGGGTCCGGGCTGCTGCGCTTGGCCAGCACTGCCCGGCGGTGACTCATCGCTTCGAAGCCCCACCGCCCGTGGTAGGCACCGATCCCGCTCGGTCCGACACCGCCGAACGGCAACTGCGGCACCATCACGTGCATCGCGATGTGGTTGACAACCGCGCCACCGGACGGGACCGCGTCGATGATCCGCCGCGCCTGCGATGTCGATTCGGTGAACACGTACAGCGCCAACGGTTTCGGCTTGGCGTTGACGTATCGGATGGCCGCGTCGGCCGAGCCGACCCGGACCACCGGCAGGATGGGACCGAAGATCTCCTCGGTCATGACCGGGTCATCCGCCGCGGGGTCGATGATGACGGTGGGTTCGATACACAGGGTCGATCGGTCTGCCGCGCCACCGGTCACGACGGTGCCCGTGGTCGAGGCGATCAATCCGACGAGCCGGTCGAACTGCCGGTCGTTGATGATGCGCTGCGACTTCGTCTGCTCCGCCGACCGGAACCGTTCGATGTTCTCCGCGATCTTGGCCACGAGTTCGTCGGCGATCGGCCGTTCGGCCAGTACGTAGTCCGGGGCGATGCAGGTCTGCCCCGAGTTGAGGAGCTTCACCCACGCGATCCGCCGGGCCGCGACGTCGATGTCGGCGTCCGCGGTGACGATGACGGGGCTCTTGCCGCCGAGCTCCAGCGTGACCGGGGTCAGCGTCGGGGCCGCCCCGGCCATGATCTTCTTCCCCACCTCGGTGCCGCCGGTGAACAGGGCGTGATCAAACCCCTGCGCCAGCAGCGCCTGCGTGGCGGCTCCGTCGCCTTCGACGACCCAGATCGCCTCGCGGTCAAGGTATTTCGGCAACAGGCGTGCGAGCAACGCAGAGGTCGACGGAGCGAGTTCGGACGGCTTGACCACGGCGCAGTTGCCGGCCGCGACGGCCGCGACCAGCGGTCCGACGCTGAGATAGAAGGGGTAGTTCCACGCCCCGATCACCAGCACCACGCCGAGCGGGTCGTACTGCACCCAACCTTTGCCCGGCCATTGACTCAGGGGCAGGCCAACCGAAAGCCGGCGCATCCACTTCTTGAGATGCTTACGCGCATATGCCGCTTCGGCCCTGGTGGACGCGATGTCGGCGAGCCACCCGTCGAACGCGGGACGTCCCAGGTCGGCGGCGAGTGCTTCGACGATCTCCTGCTCGCATTCGTCGCACATCCGCTCGATGCCACGCAACTGCTCGAGCCGCCAGCCGATGTCGCGAGTGCGGCCAGTGGCGAACACCTCACGCAGCCCGGTGACTACAGGCGTTTCCTGCTCTGTTGAACCCATCATCCGCTTCACCAATTTTCGTGTGCCGAAGGCCGTTGAGAGTGCGCACGCGAGCGGTCTACTCCATGTGACCAGGCCGGCGTGGTATTCGAAACATAACTTAGGTTACATTCGAGCGTCAAGACCTCTTGCGCGTCAAATGTAGGTTCATTTACATTCGAGGCATCACGACGAACTCGAGGAGCAAGCCATGGGCGCCACTTCCCTACGTGGACGACGCATCGCGATCACCGGCGCCGGCCGCGGCATCGGCCTGGCGACCGCCAAGGCGTTGTACCGACGTGGCGCCACCATCGTGATCGGCGACCTGGACAGCGAGTCGGCCGTCGCGGCCGCGGGCATCGTCGGCCCGGGCACCGAGGGCCACCCCGTCGACGTCTCCGACTACGAGTCGTTCGCCACGTTCCACAAGGAGGCGACCGCCCACGCACCGCTCGACGTCCTGATCAACAACGCCGGGATCATGCCCATCGGCCGCTTCCTCGAGCAGCCGGCCGACCGGCACCGGCGCGCCGTCGAGATCAACGTCATGGGCTGCATCAACGGCATGCACTTGGCCCTGCCTGCCATGGTCGAGCGCGGGTCCGGCCACATCATCAACATCGCCTCATCCGCAGGGAAGACTCCGGTACCCGGCGGTCTCACCTACTGCGCCACCAAGGCCGCCGTCATTGCGCTCACCGAGACCGCGCGCGTCGAATACGCCGGCACGGGAGTGGAGTTCACCTGCGTGATGCCGTCGTTCACGAACACCGAACTCATCGCCGGGACCGCCGGGCTGAAGTTCATCCCCACCGCGCAACCCGACGACGTCGCCGAGGCTATCGTTGCCGCGGTCACGCGGCCGACCGCAGATGTGTTCGTGCCCAGGATCATCGGGCCGATCCTGCGCAGCCAACCGCTGATCGGACGCAGGCTGCGCGACGTCGTCAACCAGCGACTGGGCGCGTACCGCACGTTCCTCGACTTCGACCCAGCAGCGCGCGCCGCCTACCAGCACCGCATCGACGAGTCCTGACTCAGCGGATCGTAAGACCCGTCACCGCCCGCGAGATCACCAGCCGCTGAATCTCACTGGTGCCCTCGAAGATGGTGAAAATCTTGGCGTCGCGGTGCATCCGCTCGACCGGATAGTCGCGGGTGTACCCGTTGCCGCCGAGAATCTGAATCGCCTCGTCGGTCACGTACACGGCAGTCTCGCTGGCCACCAGTTTCGCCATCGAGCCCTCGGCGTTCTCGAACGGCACATTGTTGCGCGCCATCCAGCCGGCCCGCCACACCAACAGGCGGGCGGCGTCGATGCGGGCCTTCATATCCGCGAGCTTGAACGCGATGGCCTGGAATTCGCCGATCTTCTTGCCGAATTGCTCACGCTGGCAGGCATATTCGAGGGCATACTCGTAGGCGGCCCGGGCCACCCCGACCGCCATCGCCCCGACCGTCGGACGGGTCCGCTCGAACGTCTTCATCGCAGCCTGGCCGCCCGCGGACACACCTGACTTCACCCGAGCCACCCGGGCCTCGAACTTCTCCCGGCCGCCGAGGATCGCGTCCTCCGGCAGCCGCACGTTGTCGAGCACCACCTCCGCGGTGTGTGACGCCCGGATGCCGTGCTTCTTGAACTTCTGCCCCTGGGACAGCCCCTTGGTGTCCGGCCCGATGACGAAGCTGGCCTGGCCGCGCGACCCGAGTTCCGGGTACACGGACGCGACCACGATGTGGACGTTGGCGATGCCGCCGTTGGTGGCCCAGGTCTTGGTGCCATTGAGCACCCATTCCCGGGTCGCCTCGTCGTAGCGAGCCCGGGCTCGGATGGACCCGACGTCCGAGCCCGCGTCGGGCTCGGATGAACAGAAGGCCGCGACCTTCGGGTCCGCGGCCGAGCCGAACATCTCGGGCAGCCAGCGACCGATCTGTTCAGGAGTTCCGTTGCCCGCCAGGGCCGCCGCGGCCAGGCCGGTACCCATGATGGACAGCGCGATTCCGGCGTCTCCCCAGAACAATTCCTCGAACACGGTCAGCATGCCGAGCCCGCTCGGTTCGGCAGCCTGGGTGCCGAACAGCTCCGGTGAGTACAGCCCGATCTTCGCCGCTTCCTGGATGATCGGCCACGGCGTCTGCTCCCGTTCATCCCATTCCGCGGCGGCAGGGCGGACGACCTCGGCGGCGAACTGGTGTACCCAGTCGCGCACCTCGATGACGTCATCGCTGAGCTGTAGTGAGAATGTCATGTCACTCCTGTTGGTAGTAAACGGGTTTCAGTTCCGCGAAAGATCAATCGCTCCGCCACGCGGTGGCACCGACGTTCAGATACCGAATCTGGCGCTCGAGCATCGCGGCGGCCGCGTCCAGATCGCGCACCGTCGTCTCTTCGTCGAGTCCGCGCGCGATGACCTCGAGCATCGAGTCGATGCCGGCGAGGATCGTGGCCATCAACATGCTCGACAGCATCTCCACATCGCCGACGCTCCACGACCGGATGGGTTCGAACCGGGCCATGTAGGTGGCCAATTGACTGGCGTACAAACGGATCTCCGACCGGATCTCGCGCCGGAGCACCGAATGCCCGGCCGCACGTTGGCGCGCCAGGAACGCCAAGTGCGCATGGTCCCGCGAGACCACACCACGAAGCGCCTGCACCCCGACGTGGATGGCGCCACCGGACGAGTCGATGTCGAGCGTGGCCATCTCGCCCATGATCTCGCGGAGCGTGCGGAACGTCTCATGGATCACTGCGAGGCCGAGGTCGTCGAGCGACTGGAAATAGCGGTAGAACGCCGACGGCGCGACACCCGCCTTACTGGCAAGCTGCCGCAGGCTCAGCGCATCGAAGCTCGACCCGTTGCCGGTCAGTTCCAGCGCCGCCGTCATCAACGCGCGGCGGGTGTGCTCGCGGCGCTCCTGCTGCGTCCGACGCCCATGCCGATCCCGCCCGTTGCCGGAGTCCGCCTCGACAGATAGAGAGCGTTTGTTCTCTGTGTTGCCGGTCACGAATCCAACTATAGCTATTGACCTCGCCATATCGGCAACCATATCTTACGGAACATTCGTTCTCTAACTTGAATGGAGAGATCATGGCACGCATCGCAACCCGCCTACCCGGCGAGCGCAACCTGGCCGACGAGGACCGCAACCGGATCGCCGCGATCCGGGGCGAGCTCATCCGCATCGGCAACGGCTGGCGGGAACGCCATCCGTTCCTCACCGCCCACCAGGACGGCGTCGGGATGGCGATCTTCCTGGCGTCGATCGCCGGCGTCCTCGTCGACGCCGCCCTCTACGCGGCCGGCATCCTGCCCTGGTACGCGACCATCCTGATCACCGCGTTCTGGCTGTCACTGCTGCACGAACTGGAGCACGACCTCATCCACTCGATGTATTTCCGGCAGAACCGCCTGGTGCACAACGTGATGATGTTCGGGGTCTGGTTCTTCCGGCCCAGCACCATCAATCCCTGGATCCGGCGGACGCTGCACCTGCACCACCACGAGGTCTCGGGCACCGATTCAGATCTCGAGGAACGGGGCATCACCAACGGCGAAGGCTGGGGCAGCCACCGGCTGCTCAGCCTGCTCGACTCGATGCTCGGCATCTACACCAAGCCCCTCCGACAGCGCGCCATCGTCACCGCCTACATCAAGCACGAGGCCCGCTCCCCCGAAGAGGCACGCCAGCTCGCAGCCAAGACGCTCGCCCTGTACTTCCCGCTCGGAACCATCCACTACACGCTGTGGCACCTGTTCATCGGTGTGCACGTCTACGAATTCGTCACCGGCAGCGGTATTTCCGGCAGCTGGGTGACGGCGCTGAACTTCGTGGCCGTCACGCTGCTGGCGCCGAACGCGGTGCGCACGTTCTGCCTGCACTTCGTCAGTTCCAACATGCACTACTACGGCGATGTCGAGGAGCACAACGTGATGCAGCAGACCCAGGTCTGGACGGCCAAGTGGCTCAAGCCGTTCCACGCCCTGTGCTTCAACTTCGGCGAGACCCACGCCATCCACCACTTCCTGGTGCGTGACCCGTTCTACCTCCGCGAGGCGATCAAGCACGATTGCCAGAAAGTGCTGCGCGACAACGGTGTCCGCTTCAACGACTTCGGCACCTTCGGGCGGGCCAACCGCTTCAGCCTCGCCCCGGCGCACGTCGAGCCCTGACCACACCACTTCTCCGAACGGACACACCATGACCGAGACCCAAACCGCCCAGCTGTGGATCTGCGTGCGCTGCGGCATGATCTACGACCCCGCCGACGGCGACCCCGACAGCGGAATCGCCCCCGGCACCGCGTTCGAGGACATTCCTGACAACTGGGTGTGCCCCGTGTGCGGGGTCAGCAAGGACGAGTTCGTCCCCTACGAGGACTGAGCCGCGCGCCAGGCACCACGCCGGAGCAGCCGCAGTCCGTTGAGCCCGACGATGATCGTCGAGCCTTCGTGACCCGCCACCCCCAACGGGAGGGGCAAGGTGCCGACGAGGTCCCAGACGACCAGCACCGCAATGAAAGTCGCCGCGATGGCCAGGTTGGCCATCACCACGCGGCGGGCGCGCCGCGACAGTGCCATCACCGCGGGGATGGTGCGCAGGTCATCGCCGATGACGACGGCATCCGCGGTCTGCAGGGTCAGATCCGATCCAGCGCCGCCCATCGCCACGCCCAGGTGCGCCGCCGCCAGCGCGGGCGCGTCGTTGATGCCGTCGCCGACCATGACGAGCCGATGGCCGTCGGCCTGCAAGTCCCGGACGGCCGCCACCTTGTCGTGCGGCAGCAGGCCGGCGCGCACCTCGGCGATGCCCACCTGACCGGCCAATTGCCTTGCCGCCGCGGCATTGTCACCGGTGAGCAGGACCGGGGTCTGCCCCGTCAGGGCGGCGACGGCGGCGACCGCGCCGTGGGCGTCGGGGCGAAGTTCGTCGGTCATGCCGAACACTGCGACCGCACGACCGTCGACCGCCATGACGACCGCGGTGCAACCGCGCTGCTCCAACTGAGCCACCGCCTCGTCGCTTTCCGTCGACGGTGAGGACACGGTGATCGGGTGTCCGTTCACGGTGGCCCGCACGCCGCGGCCCGGTTCGGCGGCGAAATCGGCGACACGCGGCAGGACCAGTCGACGCGCCTTCGCCGCACGGACGATGGCCGCGCCCAGCGGATGTTCGCTCGGATGCTCGGCGGCCGCGGCCAGCGCCAGCACCTGGTCTCGTGTGAAATCAGCTGTCAGTAGCCGAATCTCCGCAAGTTCCGGCGTCCCCCGGGTCAACGTTCCGGTCTTGTCGAACGCCACGCGGGTGGCGGTGCCGAGCTGTTCCATGACCACCGCCGACTTGACGAGCACGCCGTGGCGCCCGGCATTGGCGATCGCCGCCAACAATGGCGGCATCGTGGCCAGCACCACCGCGCACGGGGACGCGACGATCATGAAGGTCATGGCCCGCAGTAGCGCCTCCCGCACGGAGTCGCCCGCGAGCAGCGGGATCACGAACACCGCGAGGGTGACGACAACCATCCCGATCGAGTAGCGCTGCTCGACTTTCTCGATGAACAGCTGCGTGCGGGCCTTGGTCTGGGACGCCTCTTCCACCAGCGCCGCGATACGCGCCACGACCGAGTCGGCGGCCCGTCGGTCGACCCGAATCTGCAGTGCCCCGGTGCCGTTCAGCGTGCCGGCGAAGACCTCGTCGCCGACGGCCTTGTCGACGGGCAGCGGTTCACCGGTGATGGTCGCCTGATCGACCTCGCTGGCGCCGTCGAGCACCGTGGCGTCCGCGGAGATGCGCTCCCCCGGGCGCACGAGCACCACGTCGCCGACCGCCAGCTCACTGGCCGGCACGACGTGCTCGCAGTCGTCGGACAACCGGGTCGCGGTGTCGGGCGCCAGATCCAGGAGACCGCGCACCGAGTCCGCGGTCCGTGCGGTGGCCAACGCTTCCAGTGCGCCGGAGGTCGCGAAGATGACGATCAACAGGGCGCCGTCGGTGACCTGGCCGATCGACGCCGCACCGATCGCGGCGACGACCATCAGCAGATCCACGTCGAGGGTCTTCTCGCGCAGCGCCTGCAGCCCCGCCAGTGCCGGTTCCCAACCGCCGGTGACGTAGCAGGCCAGGTACAGAGCCCACCACGTCCACGTCGGCCCACCGGCCAACTGCAGCACCAAACCGGCCAGGAACAACACCAAAGCTGCTGCCGCCCAGCGCATCTCGGACAGATCAAACCACCTGCGGCGTGACGGTGCCACCGCCGCGGCGACCCTCTCCGGGCGAGCAGCCTGAATCACCGTCGCCATGACGCACCTCGCGAACACATGCAGCCAACGTTATCAGAACAAATGAATACGTCTTCATGTGTGCGCCCTAGTACACTACAACGGTGGGACATGGTGTCGAGGGACGTGATCGCCCAACCGGGCGGCTCGACGCTGACGCCGCAGCCCAGGTCGCCACGACGCTGCAGGCGCTCGCGACACCGAGCCGGTTGATGATCCTCACCGAGCTACGCCAGGGCGCTCGCTCCGTCACCGACCTCGCCGACGCCATCGGACTCGAACAATCCCTCGTCTCCCACCAACTCCGGCTGCTGCGCAATCTCGGGCTGGTGACCGGTACCCGGAGCGGCCGCAGCATCGTCTACACCCTGTACGACAACCACGTCGCGCAACTGCTCGACGAAGCCGTCTATCACAGCGAGCACCTGAGACTGGGGCTGGCAGACCGCACAGGCAACGCGGGCTGAGGGCCGGGTGGGCTCGCGAACCGTTGCGCCACATCGCAAGGAGGGTCCATGTCCACGACACCCACGAGCACCAATGTCGCGACCTTCGAGCGATTCCACTGCAGTTGCAACAGCGGAGACATCGACGACATCGTGAGCACGATCGACGACGTCCTCCTCCCCGACGCCGTGGTCCACTCCCCGCTCGCGGCCGGTTCCGGGCCGGACACCATGAAACGCATCTGGACCCTGCTCCTGCGCGCCTTCCCTGACATCCACGTCGTGGTCGAAGACATGGTGGTCGACCACGACAAGCTCGCCTCACGCCAGACTGTGACCGGGACACATCTGGGCGAGTATCGCGGACTGGCGCCGACCGGGAAAACCGTTGTGTACGAAGAGATGTTCATCATCCGGTTTGCCGAGGGACAGATCGCCGAAGTCTGGGGTGTCGTCGACACGTTCGCCCAACTACAACAACTCGGCGCCATCGACAGGGGCTAGCGCGCGGGGTACGCGTGGATCAGCGCCGTCGTGAGCTTGGGTACGGCGTGCACCAGACGATGCTCGGCGTCGTGGGCGATCTGGTGGGCCTGCGCCAGGCTCAGCTCGGGATCGAGGTCGAGTTCGACGTCGGCGTGCAGGCGATGCCCCAGCCACCGCATGCGCACGCTGTGCACCGACCGCACCCCCGGTTCGGCTGCCAGCGACTGCTCGGCGGTGTCGACGAGCGCCGGGTCGACACCATCGAGCAAGCGGCGGAACACATCTCGCACCGCTGTGCGCAGCACCGCCAGGATCGCCACCGTGATGATCAACCCGACGATCGGATCCGCGAGCGGATATCCGAGGGCCACTCCGCCGGCGCCGAGCACCACGGCAAGTGACGTGAAGCCGTCGGTGCGTGCGTGGATGCCGTCCGCGACCAACGCCGCCGACCCGATCTGCCGCCCCACCCGGATGCGGTAGACCGCCACCGTCTCATTGCCGAGAAATCCGACCAGTCCGGCCAGCGCCACCCACCCCACGTGGTCGATGACCTGCGGATGGATCAACCGCCGTATCGCCTCATAGCCGGCGATGACCGCCGACAGCGTGATCATGCCGACCACGAACAATCCCGCCAGGTCCTCCACCCGGCCGAAGCCATAGGTGTAGCGGCGGGTTGCGGCCTTGGCGCCCAACGCAAATGCGATCCACAACGGCACCGCGGTCAGGGCATCGGAGAAGTTGTGAATCGTGTCGGCAGCCAGGGCCACCGACCCGGACGCCGCCACGATGGCGATCTGCACGACTGTGGTGAGGGCCAGCACCAGCAGACTGATCTTGACCGCCCGGATGCCGGCGGCGCTCGATTCCAGCGCGCTGTCCAGGCTGTCCGCCGCGTCATGCGAATGCGGAGCGAACAACCCGCGGATCGCCCCCCACCCACCGTGGGAGTGGCCGTGGTCGTGCGCATGGTCGTGGACGTGGTCGTGGTCGTGGTGGTGGTGCGCGCTCATCGTCGGCCGCCCTTGCGCACAGCGGTGTCGGCGTCGAGCCTCCGCACACCGGGATCCTGACGATGATGTGCCGGCACCCCGGGACCCGCGTGCTCGGCGTTGTGCACGGCGTCGACCACCAACTGACGCACGTGCTCGTTCTCGAGGCTGTAGAAGATCGTCGTACCGGCACGTCGCGTCTGGACCAATCGCGCCATCCGCAGCTTCGCCAAATGCTGCGACACCGAGGGCGCGGGCTTGCCGACGCGCTCGGCCAGTTCATTGACCGACAGCTCGCATGCGCTCAACGCCCACAGCAGTTGGACGCGGGTCGGGTCGGCGAGCATCCGGAACACTTCGGCCACCAGACGCACCTGGTCGTCGGCGAGCGGCGCCGGCACCTGGTTATCTGCATTCATACGCAGATAATAGACCGCCGGCCGCCGATCGGCCCGCGGAGCGACGCTCAGCTACCGCGGTCGACCAGGTCGAACACCTTGACCGCATGCGAAAACGGCTGCGGGGTAACGCCTATGGGGCCGAACGGATGGTCGAGGGTGTAGATGACGTACAGCAGCAGTGACAACAGGATGGCGACGGCGCCGACCAGTACCGCGTGCGCACGGGCGTTCTCCAGCCGCATGAAGCACGTCAGCAGGATCAACACCGCCCCGCCGAAGATCAGGGCGCACCACAACAGTGCCGGGATGCGCTGGTGGGAATTGAGGATGCGCTCGCTGCGGTCGGAGGCCAGCACCGTCAGCTCGCTCAGGAACTGCGAATCGATCGGACTCGCGCTCGGCCCCGAACCATGCGTTCCCACAACGCGATACAGCTCGCTGAGCGCAGCGCGGCCGTTGTTGCTGATGTCGGCGAATTCGTCCATGCCCCAGGCAGGGCCCTGCACCGCGGCGGCGTACTTGCGCAGCTGCTCGCGAACCTGCGCCTGCTCGGGTTGCGGCATCGCGACGGTCTGGCGATACAGCGTCGTCAGCGTCGATGCTTCGTTGGCGACATTCGTCTCCGCACTGAGGAACTGCTGCCAACCGACGACCACCGTGAATCCCAGGAGCGCCCCGTAGACGAGGCCCACGACGGTGAGGAACGGGGACAGGAACGAGTTCTGTTCCGGGCGCGCATCCCGGGCGATGATGCGTCGCGTCACGAACACACAGCCGACCGCCACGCAGACCGCCCCGCCGACGACCAAGGCGAGCATGAGCCACGCGCCGAACACTCCGAGATCACCCATAGTGGACCAAGCATGCCAAGCTCGCCGAGGGCTTGCCAAGCAATCTCCGCAAACTGCCTAGAGCACGAAACCGCACAACACGACGCAGTTGTCCGGCGCTTCGGCAACTTGCGGCGGCGCCGGAACCGCGGGCTCGACGGCTAGCGGCGGAACGTGCGGCGCGCGGCCTTCGGGCACCCCGGCGGACGTATCGCTCTGGTTCTGCTTCTGGTTGACCGCGGGCGCATCCGATGCCGGCGCCGGCACTGCGGACGGCTCCGGCTCAGGCGGAATCGGACTCGGACTCAGCTTCGGCGGCGCTTGCACAGCAGGCGAGGCGGGTACGTGTGCCGGTGCCGGCGTGGGCGATGGGCCGGCAGAGCCGAGAGGCATGGTCGCGACAAGAGCCGAAACCAGCACCATCGCCGCGAGCGCCACCGGTGTCAGCCAAACCGGCTTCCTGGCAAGGCGTTTGGGGCCAGGCTCGTCCACACCCGCGGGAGCTGCGTCGCGAGCCGAGGCCAACGCGGCACCACGCGCGAGCGCCAGGATCGAATCGGCATCCGAATCAACGCGAATGTGGTTCGACAGTTCCGCAGCGACTGAATGCACGTGCTCGTCGGCGCCGACGAGCACGAGCCGCCGAGACCGACTGTCGAGTCCGCCGAGGACCTCGGCCAGCCAGTCGGCCGCGTCGTCGTCATACAGTCCAACCGCAACGGCGGCCCGAGGTTCGCCGGTATCCGCGACAACGGCGTGACCCCGTAGCCCGTGCTCCACATCCGGTTCCAAGACGCAGACAACCGTGTCGGCATAATCGGAATCGGACACCAGCGCCGAGCCTGCCGATGCCAGCGGGACCGGCAGCAGATCGACATCCAGCTCGGCCGGCAGTCCGCTGAATCCGGCGACATGACCGTCGGCGTCGGCGGTCCAGGTGACGGCGACCGAGCGGGCGCGGCAGCCACGTTTGGCACCCTGCGCGTAGATGCGGCGCACCGCGCCGGCCAGTTGAGCGCCCGCCGATCGCCGGTCATCGAAGGACACGGTCACGCCGTCGGCAGCGGCGTGGGGCGCCTCATCGCCGGACGCGAGCGTGATGCCCGCCGTAGTTGCGGTGAGCGCAACACCGATCACAGCATCCATGGACCACTCCTCGTCACTCACCGCGTTTGCCGAATGCCTCGGCAATCGGTCAGCGCGTTACGTCCGCTCATCAGAGGAACGCACCGGCACCGGACGTACATCCGGTTTGCCAATACATCGTTCTTGACGGTGAATCGTGTTTCCCATAGTGAAAAACAACACACCACGAGTTAGCCAGAATCGGCCTTGACGGCGCGCGGCAGCGCCTCCGCCAGTGGGTCCGCTGAGCTGCAACCACGCAGGGCGGTCACGATTCCGATTTGCCGGCCCAGAAAATGTCGCCGGAGTCAATCCGCCTGCTACAGTCCGGCTGTGTCGGGTGGTCGATCCGCCCGGAAAAGGCACTGTGGAAAGGAATACGGCAATGGCCTTCACCAAATCGGTCGCCCAGCGGGCGGTCGTAGCTGCCGCAGGAGCCGCCATGGCCGTCATGGCCGCCGCCCTGCCGATGTCGGGTCAGGCGATGGCCGCCCCGACGGCGCCCAACTGCACCCCCGCGGACTTGGCCGGGGTGGCTTCGGGTGTCGCCGCTGCCGCGTCCGCCTACCTGTTCACGCACCCGGACGTCAACGACTTCTACGGCAGCCTGCAGGGCAAGCCGCGCGATGAGGTCGCCAACGAAGTCCGCACGTTCTTCAACGCAAACCCGCAGGCGCACAGTGAACTTCAGGCAATCCGTCAGCCCATGACCGATTTCCGTGACCGCTGCGGCCTCGAGCAGCCCGACCGTCCACTGCTGGGCGACTGATGCGTACCGTCTCGCCGCGCCCCCGGCTGATTGCCGCCGCGCTGGCCGCAGCCGCCGTACCCGGATTGATCGCGGTCGTCCCCGCGGGCACCGCCAG
Organism: Mycobacterium sp. UNC410CL29Cvi84; assembly: GCF_000686745.1. Taxonomy (NCBI): domain Bacteria; kingdom Bacillati; phylum Actinomycetota; class Actinomycetes; order Mycobacteriales; family Mycobacteriaceae; genus Mycobacterium; species Mycobacterium sp. UNC410CL29Cvi84. The sequence continues at coordinate 47,327 of NZ_KK366011.1, read as the reverse complement.
TGCAGATGTCTGCTTCGGCGCCGGACGACGCATCACGGTCAGTGGATGTACCGACTTCGGCGCGGTCGCGCCGTATGCGCCGCCGCCGGCCTATTACGCACCGCTGCCCGAGGACATGCCGCCGCCACCGCCGCCACCGCCGGTTCAGGGCTGCGTCGGCTGGAACGGCCGCTGGGTCAGCGCCAACACCTGCCGCTGAGCCCGCACCCGCCTCGGACCACGCCGGTCAGTACGCCCTTGCGGTGGCCGGCCGGTCCGCGGCGTCGGTGCGGCCACGCAACGCCCAGTGCAGGCGCTTGGCCGCGGCCAGCGCGCCGCTGGGCGCGTGCGGCTGGCCATAGTGAATGAGCAGTGTCACGCGCCGCTGGCCGGAAGCGATCGGCATGTTGGCATGCAGGCTCCGGTAGCCCCAAAACAGGTACACGTCACCGACATTCATGTCGACGACGGTCGGGCCGTGGCTGCGGCCGAGGCTGTCCAGGATCCGCTGCCGGAACGTGGCGCTCTGATGGACGATCTTCTCGAAGATGTTGACCATCACCGAACGGCGGAACGGCCGCTTGTTGAAGTAGCCCACCAACTCTCCCGACCGACCCGGTTCCGCTTCCGGGAGGAACAACGGGACCACCATCGTCACGACGCTGGCGTCATAGTGGAACCACCAGGCATCGCCGTCGGCATGTGGCCCGGCAACGATGCGCACCGCCGTACCGTCCATTTCATGGGCACGGTCCGGGAACCGCTGGCGGACGACATTGTCGAGAAATGCGCGAACCGAGTCGCTGGCCATGAACGCGTGAATCGATTCCAGGTGCCCGTCCTGTGGCGATAGGACGAAATGGTCTTTCTCGCCGTACTCGGCCAACCAGCGATCGATTTCCGCCCGGGATTCAAGCACCCAATCCCATTGCACTGCGTTTGCTACCCGAGCGACGCCCGTCGCGTCCAACTGGTGCGCCACATCGACGGGATCGCACGCTTTCATGTCAAATTCACACATTTGGACGGAAGTGTAGACAACCAGAGAACGTCATTACCACGATTGCTGTGATTTGACATTCACCCGGTCGTGGGCATGCAATTGGCGAATCAAGAGAATGATTCTGCAATCACGTAAATATCGCCGAATTACTGCACTTCAAGCCCAGTAACCATGCACCGAGGGCGCGTTGCGTTACCGCTCGATGGGGGTGAGTCCGAGAACCGGAATCTTCCGCGTGGTTTTCCGCTCGTATTCGGCGAAATTCTCGAAGCGGCCGGCCTGTGTCGCGTAGATGCGTTCCCGTTCGGCGCCATGCAACTCGCGCACCTGAACCGCGAACTTGGCAGGCCCGATTTCGACCGCGACCTGCTCGGGATGAGCCAGCGCGTTGTGGTACCAGGCGGAACTCGTGTCCTTACCGTTGTTGGACGCGAAGACGTAGATCTCGTCGCCATCAGACTTCTGGTACGCCATCGGGTTCTGCCGCGGCTGGCCGGACTTGGCGCCCACGGTGTGCAGGATCAGCATGTCGAACTGGGCGAACCAGCCGTCGACCGCGCCGTTTTCGCGAATCTGCCTGATCACGTCGTTGTGGAAATCCGTCTCGTCCCCGGGAGTGCTCATGACCCCATCGTGCTGTCGCCGCGGCCTACATGTCAACCAAATTGACATAGCTGCAGGTGCGTCCCTCGCGACAACCTCGCACACCCGCTCGGCGGTTTCACGCCGCGGCAAGTCAACCCTGAGGTGAAGACTGACCGACGCCGGCCGGGGAAAGCCCAGGGCCGGGCAGCGGCTCGACGTCACGCGCTGTCAGCTCCTGCGAACAACGACTGCATTGCAACACCGCATGCGCCTCACCGCCGCAGTCGCGGTGCGAATACAGCACAGGAGACCCTTCCGGCGCCATGTAGGCATCGCCCCAGTCCTTGATCGCCATCAGCACCGGGTACAGCGCGCGGCCCTTGTCGGTCAGTCGGTATTGCTGACGGCCGGACTCCCCTGACGGCTGCTTGACCAGGATCTCGTGCTCGACAAGCCGATCGAGACGATCCTGCAGACGGCTACGCGATATCCCGAGCGCCGACCGGAAGTCGTTGAATCCACGCACGCCGGCGAACGCGAACTTGAGCACCAACAGCGTCCAGCGGTCACCCAGCACCACCAGAGGTCGGGTGATCGAACACGGGAAATCGGCCAACTCCTCGTAACGCATGACCAGTCACCTTACTCACCAGGTCTCAAATCGAGACTCAACGTGCTAGCGTTTGGTCTCAAAATGAGACCGCAGGAGGAATCATGCGACAGTGGGTCGTCCGGACCGGAGCCGGCATTGACGGGATCCACCTGACCGATGTCGAGGTCCCAACCCCGGGGCCGGGTGAGGTTCGGGTCAAACTGAGGGCGGCGTCGATCAACGCCCGGGATTTTCAGATGACCGAGGGGCGATATCGGGTCCCCACGCCGCCCGAATTCGTGCCATTGACCGACGGCGCCGGCGAGGTGACGGCGGTCGGCACCGGCGTCGAGAACGTCACGCCGGGAAGCAGGGTGGTGAGTACCGCCAATGCCGAACACCTCTTCGGCCCGATGCGCCCGTCGATGATCCCCGGCATGCTCGGGGTCCTCAAAGACGGTGTCCTGCGCGAGGAGTTCGTGGTCAAGGCCACCGGACTGACGCCGATTCCCGATTCGATGTCGTACGAATCGGCCGCGTGTGTTCCGTGCGCCGGGGTGACCGCCTGGAATTCGATTCTCGGCGCCGGAGGTGTCGAACCCGGACAATGGGTCGCCGTCCTCGGCACCGGCGGCGTCGCAATGTGGGCGCTGCAGATCGCGAAAACAGTTGGTGCACAAGTGATCATCACGTCGAGTAGCGATGCCAAACTCGACCACGCTCGCCAACTCGGCGCCGACGCCACCGTCAACTACACGAGTCATCCCGACTGGGATCACGAGATCCTGGCCATCACCGGCGGCCAGGGAGCTGATGTCGTCGTCGAGACCGGCGGGCCTGCGACCTACCGGCGGTCGATTCAGGCGACCCGGCCGTTCAGCGGGCGCGTGTGCGTCGTCGCCGTCCAGGGCAGCCCGGCACCGGGCCAGGACATCGCGATCGTGGATGCCATGAGACGCATGGTCAGCCTCATCCCGATCGCCATCGGCCCCCGGACGATGCAGGAACAGATGATTGCGGTCATGCACAGCAACGGCATTCAGCCCGTCATCGGCGCCCGTGTGCCGTTCGACAGCGCCCCCGACGCCTACAAGCTCATCCGGGACGGCGGCGCGCACCTGGGGAAGGTCGTCATCACCACCTGATCGGACAGACCGCCGTCGCCCGGCGTCCGGCACACTGGGTGGCGACCGTCAGGAGGAGTTTCATGGCTGATCCCGCATACCGCCGGATGCGTCCGGAGGAGCGCCGGGAACAGATCCTCGCTGCGGCCCTGAGCCTCATCGCGGTCTCCGGGTATGACGGCGTGGCGCTCGAGGATTTCGCCACTGCGGCCGGAGTGACCAAAGCCGGTCTACTGCACTATTTTTCGTCGAAGGAACAGCTCCTGATCGCGGTGCTGGAACGCCGTGATGAGCTCGATCAGGCGGCCGGCGAAATCCCGGACATGCCTGCGACCGATGCGGCCGGTGCGCGCAAGGTGATGGACCAGGTGGTGAGCCGCAATATGGATCAGCAAGAGCTCATCCGCCTCTTCACGGTGCTGTCGGCAGAAGCCCTCGATCCCGCCCACCCGGCGCACGAATACTATTGCCGACGGCAAGACCGGGTCCGGACTCTGCTCACGGAGCAGTTGTTCGCCTGGCATACCGACCCTGAGGACGCCGCCGTCGAATTGATGGGCTTCCTCGACGGCCTGCAACTGAACTGGTTGCGGGATCCGACAATCGACTTCCAGCGGCATTGGGCCTCGTTCGCCGATCGGTTGTTCGGCGTCCGGCCGGGCAGCACCGACGCACCGTAGGCCCGCGCCCGCGAAATCCGGCCAGTCAAACCAAACCCTCGACCGGCACGCAAACTCCGTGCTAGCTTGCCTACCAAATGGTATATAGCAGCAACGGCCATATACCGACAGTTGACGCCGGGGCGAAGAGAAGCACTGTGCTGCAACGAAATAACTGATTGAGGGGCATCAGATATGGCCAAACGCATCGAAGCCACGAAAGCCTCCGCGTACATCGGACGGGTTGGAGGTTTGGCCGTCGCCCTGGGTATCGGCGCCGCACTCACCTCCGGAGCCGGGACCGCGTGGGCCAATGAGGGCAGCCCCGGAGATACCGCCGGTAGTCACAGCTCCACCGACAAGACCGGTGGCTCAGCGTCTCCGTCGAAAGCCGCGGCGGCCGGCGCGGGCAAGGCGAAGGATTCGGATGCTGCCAAACGCGGCAAACCCCGCGGCGGCAGGCACGTGCCCACCGCCGGCGAGAAGGCTGCCGACGATCACCCCGCCAAACCGGCCGGCCCAACGTCTTCCCCGGCTTCGGCGACAACCCACGACGACGGGCCGTCGGCCGTCGCCACGGCGTCAACCGGCACCGCATCGACGGGAAAGACGAAATCGGTTACCACGAAACTCAATTCGTCGACCGACAACTCACCGTCCGCCCCGTCGGATCCGCCGGCCGATTTGGCCATGCTGGCCGCCGCGCGCCGCGAATCCACGCATTCGCGGTCCAAGGCCAACACGGCGGCGGCCGTCAACACCACGTCCCTGGTCAGCGCGACTTCTGCGACTCAGCCGACTGCCGCCGCGTCGCCGACTGCAACCGTCGCGCCGACGACGACACCAGCGGCCGTCGTGCCCAAGCTGCCGTCCAACCCGGCCGGGTGGTTCCAGGTCCTGGTCTACAACCCGCTACACACCGGCGTCCAACTCTGGATCACCAGCCCACTCGGCGCCGGGGTCGACGCCGCCATCAACCGATTGGCCGGGACCTACGTGCTCGGCAACGGCACCCGCGGGACCGCGGCCGCACCCAACGGCACTGCCGGTGGCTGGCTGCTGGGCGACGGCGGTGCCGGGTGGAACAGCACCGAGGCCGGTGTGCATGGCGGCAACGGCGGTGCGGCCGGACTGCTGGGCGACGGTGGGATCGGCGGCAATGGCGGCGCGGGCGCGGCCGGTGGAATCGGCGGCAGCGGCGGAAAACTGATGGGCATCGGTGGCAACGGCGGCGCGGGCGGCACGTTGCCCGGCGGCACCGGTGGTGCCGGTGGTCAGGGCGGGCACGGCTCGGGCTTGCTCTTCGGTATCGGCGGCAAGGGCGGCAACGGCGGGGCCGGGCTCGACGGCGGCCGCGGCGGTAATGGCGGCAACGGCGCTTTCATCCTGGGCATCGGAGGCAACGGCGGCGACGCGGGCAACAGCGGCGTCGGTGGCACCACCACCAAGCTGCCGGCCCTCGGCGGGGCCGGGGGCACAGCCGGACTATTGGGCAACCATGGCGCAGTGGGCAAGTACGGCACCGGGTCGTCACTGGTGCAGACCCCCTCTGGCAGTTCAATACTGAGCATCACCGCCAATGGGATGTACCTGACCAACAGCGACGGTCAGGTGGTCCTGTTGCACGGTGTGAACGAGGTGTACAAGCTGGCCCCGTACGAGCCGTCCGCCAGCGGATTCGACGAAGCCGACGCGGAGTTCCTGGCAGCCAACGGATTCAACGTGGTGCGGTTGGGCGTCATCTGGGCCGGTGTCGAACCCAGCCCCGGCGAGTACAACGCCGCCTACATCGCATCGATCCAGCAGACCGTGAACATGCTTGCCGCCCATGGCATCTACACCATCCTCGACATGCATCAGGACCTGTACAGCGCCTCGCTCGGCGGCGAAGGCGCGCCGGAGTGGGCCACCAAGACGGGCGGACTGCCGAACCTGAACGCCGGCTTCCCGGCCAGCTACTACCTGAGTCCCGCCCAGACCGCCGCCTGGGACAACTTCTGGAACAACTCCAAGGCATCCAATGGCCTTGGGCTGCAGGACAATTACGCGGCCGCTTGGCAATACATCGCGGCAGCATTCGCGGGCAACAACGCTGTGATCGGGTTCGACATCATGAACGAACCGTTCCCCGGTACTTCATGGCTGCCGACGCTGCTCGGTAGCCCGTTCTTCGCGTACCAGGAACTGACCCCGATGTATCGCCAGGTGGCGTCCGCCATTCGATCGGTCGATCCGAACGCGGCATTGCTCGTGGAGCCGGCCAACCCGGCGGTGTCCGAGGTCGGAGCCATCCTGGGCCTTCCGCTACAACTCGGCACCATTGATGACCCGAACGTCGTGCTTGCGTTCCACGACTACTGCGCCGGATCGGCCACCGCCAGCTTCTGCGGATGGCTGGCGTCGCAACAGGCCAACACCGCCCAGGCCTACGCGAAGGCCCACCAGATACCGGTGATCATGAATGAATTCGGCGCCTCCAACGCGCGGTCGGACCTCTATGCCGAGATGAACGCGGCCAACGCGAACCTGATGAGCTGGGCAGTGTGGGCGTACACCGGCTACGGGGACATCACCACCAGCGGCAACACCGACGGCGAGTCGCTGGTCTACAACCCGCAGTTGCCGCCGACAGGCTCCAACGTCAACACGAGCGCATTGCAGGTCCTGACCACGCCGTTCCCGCAAGCGATCTCCGGCACCCCGATCGCGTTCTCAAATGCCCACGGCACGTTCGATTTCAGCTACTCGACCGCCAAGGCCGACGGCTCGGGCAACTTCGCCCCCGGCTCGCAAACCATGATCTCGGTGCCCGCCATCGCATATCCGAATGGCTACTCGGTGACCGTGACCGGCGGCCAGGTGGCGTCGGCCGCCAACGCGCCCGTCCTGGTGGTCACCTCCGACAGCGGCGCTGGCATGGTCAGAGTTGTCGTGACCGCCGGTTCGTGATCGCCGCAGCCGATAGCGCCGACAGCAGCACCATCAACTCGATTGTGCAGTAAGGTAATTCAGGGTTCTCGACTGTGGCGCCGGCGAGCGATGATCGGGAAGGCGAAAACCCGGAGCGGGCGGGTTTGCACGCTGGCACGTCGCACGTACCCCGCGCGACACACCGGCACCACCGACATCACGAGCACCGACCCGCCGGGGGCCAGATACCGCCGGCGGCCGCCTTCCTACTACCATGAGGCGTCCCTATGGGTTTTTCGACACCTATCTCGATAGGTCCCTGGCCCCCGTAGCTCAGGGGATAGAGCACGGCTCTCCTAAAGCCGGTGTCGCAGGTTCGAATCCTGCCGGGGGCACTTTGCTGGTATCGAATATGCGCAGCTAAACGCCAGTGCTGGCGTTAGCTATCCGAACCGGCGTGCTCTGCGCGTGCTTTCCGGTGCCCCACGCTGACCCGGTGATTCGTTAGCTGGTCGGCCCTCCCCCGATCATTCAATCGAGCATCTTTGGCCGCCACCTGGCCCACAGGGTGCAGAACCGCGCCGCCCCGGCCATACCCTCCCGGTTGCGCCGATGGGCCAAACCGGGCAGTACAGCTCCCCCGGTCGCTTGCACACACAGCGCCACCAATTCCGCCATTTGACTAAAACTCGCACTTTAATTCAATTGAGCTAAAAGAAAATTGGTCCCATAACGTGCAATTTGGTGCCAACACCTGTAATGTCGGCATTGCTCCCCCGTGAGTAGCGATATCTCAATCACGCCATTGTCCGCCCGCGTGAGCCTGACAGGATATCAAGTCACGCGAGAACGCTTTAGAGCGTTGACATTCATTCCGCTACGCTCAAAAGGGTTGAACTATGCAAATTCCCGATGGACTAATGCACTTGCCGACTGTCATTGAATTGACGCGAGAAGGCGCAGACCTGACCGAATACTTTAAATTGATGGAGCGCTACCGCGCTCAATTGAATGAGGCTCTGTCAACATTCGGACTAGCGACAGACGAACTTGTCAGAGCCGCCCCGACCATCACTGATGAATCCGATGGCAACGAAAAGCGAGAACTAAAGACGGTTGCCGAACTGCGGGCAATCGCTCGAACGCTTGAGATCAATGGACGCTCGCGTATTGCAAAAGAAGAACTAATGAGAACCATCTATCAGCATCACGGTATCAAGGCTCATGGTTAGGAATATGACAATGCCTGAAAAATTGATGTCGCTCACGGAAGCCGCCGAATATCGCGGCGTCAGTCCGAATTCCGTGCGGAACTACATTGCCAAACAGAGGCTCAAATACCAGGGGGTCGGACAAAAGCTGATCAAATTCCGCAAGCATGACCTAGATGAGTTTATTGATCGCTAACCCAACCCGCCTAAGCGGTCGTTCGGAGTGCATTCAGATTCCCAACCTGAATGCCCACCTTCGTCCTACACTCCAAACATGGATACCGGCTTTGGCGTGAAGCAGCTGTATAGCGCCTGCAGACTGACGATGACTCATCACTACCCAGACATCGAGCACGAATGCAAGCCGCTGACTGGAACGGGCTTCCTTGTGGAGTTCCCAACACCCGACAACCGCATAGGGCTGGTCACCAATCGGCACTTAACAGACGCGCCGTTCCACAAACCGAGTTACAAAGGCACAACGATAAAATCCATAAAAGTACAGTGGTGGCAGAGCAAGCAATTACGGCTCGAACACATAATCACCGACCCGAAGCCGCTCTACCATTCAGACCCGCTTATTGATGTCGCCGTGGTTCCAATCGTTGGCACAAAAGACTCGCCAATAAGTATTGAGGGATCACTGTACGCAGACGTAGAAGAATTTGTGGCGAACGCCGACACCGATACATTGATGTTCAACCATGCACACGATTGGGACTACCTCATGCAATGCGAGAAATTGTGGCCCCAGCTAGAACCAGGAGAGTTCGTCACTTTTCCCGGCTATCCAACTTGGTACGACCGGCTACAAATACGACCAGTCCTGCGCTCTGGCGTAATAGCGAGTGACCCCCAAACCGATTATCGGTACGGAAAAGGCGAGCCGACTAACACCGATAGCCACCATCAAGTGTTGTTCGATGCGTTTTCTACAAACGGAAACTCCGGAAGCCCAGTTTACGTCGCACAGCGCGGACTTCCGCCGATAGATATGCAGTTCCCGGCCATTGCAGGCAGACCCGGATATCGCGGTCAACTGACCTATAACAACTACCGCCGATCCTTTCTCATCGGCATAAACGCAAGTCACTACAACGACACCGATAGTCCGCGGCCCAACGATCACGCCGGACTTTCAAGAATGCACAAGCTATCGGTCATCTTGGACATCTTGCGGGAGAATGAGGCTCCATTCGATCCAGACGCAAGGCGAATCAGGATCGCAATACCCGCGCCCCCAGACTTAAAGATCAAGCCCAAAGCAAAACCCGATGCGGCGGTCCGCGATCAATCAATCATGGCCCTACATCGAGACGGCAAGTCGAACCGAACGATTGCAGCCGAAGTTGGCTGTTCTGCTAGCACTGTCGGAAGAGTCATAAAAAAAGCACTCTCCGAACGCACCCTGACCTGCGCGTTCGGCCAGGACTGATACGCGACCGCCGCAAGACTGCCCGGTGTGTGCCCGTGGAGCCACGAATATCGCTGACCGGTGCAAATGTGCTCGGCGAACCGCTATCGACACCCTGCTGAGCTGCGGTTTTGTTCTCGGGAGAACGATTCAGCAAGTTGGCCCGGCGATTGAGTAACCAACGCCGTTTTAGCAGGTCAGGCCGGTAAAATGGCCGTATGCAGTACACGGGTCCAGAGCCCGTGCCCGCGCACGAGGACTAAGAGGCGTATTTCGAGCTGGCGCTAGCTGATGCCGTCGAACACGGTCAGAGGCCGGATAACCCGTGTCTGCTGACCTATGACGCTCTCTATGGCATGCTCGGCATCTGCGACCGTTTGCCCGATGTCGACCCCAAGGGCATTCAAGACATGAAAGAGCGCCAGGCCGTCCACATGGACTGGCTCAACGGTCCAGAGAAGAAACAGGAGCTTTTCAAGCGGGCGTTCGCAGATGCGTACCAGCGTGGCAAGCGTCCCAATGACCCCAGATGCTCGATGAAGGCGTCTTTTCGCTTCATTCTGGACATGTGCGACCCAATGGCCCAACTTGCGAGATGACACGCTGTCGGCGGTTCTAGACGCCCAAGACGCCTACCTGGAGACAACAGCCCCAAGCGCACCTTACCGCCCTGGTGAGCGTCCGATGCGCCGGCAGGCTGATTGCCGGTGTTCCTGGTGCCCGTCTCGGCTATGCCGAACACCGCTGGTAAGGCAGAGGCCCGCAGAAGTAGAAGGGCTCGAGGAACGCAGCCATGAATGCGCTACCGTCGGCGACACCGTCGAAGCCAAACCAACTATCACGGGCCGATAACCGTAAAGGCGAACAACCACAACGGATTCCAATAGCAGATGGCCGGCAAGGACTGCGGTGACCGTGCCACCTGCTCGACGGAATGCCGTGATACCAGTGCTTTTCAGCGTTTGGAACCCCGGTAATCGAGTAGGCTCCAGCCGCGTTTGGCCAGCTCGAACGCTGCGAGATATGGGCTGGCCATGACGCTGAATGTCCCGCCGACGGTGAAGGAGGCCATTCCCGTGCCGTCGCCGGCTTCAGTCTGCTTCATCGCCCCCGTGTTGAAATGAGGCCAGAGCTGACCGTGCGCGGCACCCGACCCTGCCTGCCAGGCGAGCAGAGCTTCTTGATGCAGGGTCTCCCGCCCGACAAACACAGCTTTCGTAGCGGAGTCGATCATGTTGGTGGCATTGAGGATTTCATTCTGTCCATCGGCAAGGCGCTTCGCCTCAAGGTCAGCCAACCGCACGCGATCGTGAGTCAACTGCTGTGATGTTCCCGCCGGGTCGTACTGCTTCAGCTTTTCTAAGCCTTCGAGGTATCTGATGCGGTGTTTGTAGATGTACGCCGCGACGATTCTGGCGCGCTTGACTCGTGTTGCAGAGTCAGTCGGTGAGAGAATCCAAACGGCCTGGGCGGCTCCAAGGAGTGCGCTGCGACTCAAGGTGAGTGACGAGAAGGGAAATAGCTCCGTCGACTCAAGGTGGCTTCGGACGCTGTTGAGGTGGTCTGTCGCGCAGGCAAGACCCGTCCAGACGAGATGTGAGGCAGGCATCCACGGCCAATCAATGTCGTCGGCGGCAAGTGCGCTACAGGGTGCAGGCACAAATGCGCGATCAGCAAGCCGATCCCGCCATGCAATGAGTCGCTCGAACGTGGATTTGATTGCTGCGTGGGATTGTTGATCCGCCTCGGTCGCCGTCGACATTGGAGCAGACTACGGTTCCCGCCACAGCCATACAGGAACCCAATGTGTGAGTCTGCTGTACATCCGCTATCAAGACTTCTACGATCCAGCACCATGCGACTGAGCTCCACTCAGCAACGAAACGCTGTTTCCGAAGGAATGGCCTTCGGGTTGTACATGTCTGGGTGTGACACCCTCGCGTTCGACAAATTGCGAATCGACCTAGCTTTCGAAAACGCGTGGCGCGACTGGCCGCACAAGAGCAGGTATCCCCAAGTGAACACCGACCTCAGTAAGGGCACCGATGCTGTCTGGGTAATGACACGGGCTGACGAAAAGAAGCGCACCTACGCGTTCTGTTGGCAAGGTTGGAATGGCGGCGCGCTCACTCTGCGTCCGCGCCAGCACGATTGGGAACGCGACGATCCCAATGACGTGGAGTTCGCGGTGAGTGTCATCGACGATCACGTACCGCTCGCGGGTTGGCTATCTCTCGCTCAGCAGTTCTTGTCTGAGCTTAATCGTTAGCCGCCGCACTGGAGCATTCAGCGAATCCTCCGTAGTACCACCTATCTAAGTTTGATTGGCGTTGTAATCTGCGATCCTGGTCCCGCCGACCCAAGGGGGCTGGCTAGTTGTCAGCGGTGCAACCGTCCCGGTGGCGGGGATCGATCCGGGATACGGCAGAGTGCGTCCGAACAGCTATGGCGATTCCGACCGGCTCAGCCGGCCGCAGAGCGACCGGACCGGATCGCGAGTGCAAAAAAATTTACCCGGCCAGGCCAGCTCGGCACGTCACCGGAGAGGACGCCAGACAGGTAGCTCGCGAACAGCGTGCCACCATGGCAGGAGACTAGTACGGCGGATATAAAACCTGCGGGGGTAACGTCCTGAGCTAGACAAACACCACGAGCACTCATGTACCTGCCTTTTAGCTACCCATAGAGTCGAAGCGTCCTGATTGATTGTCATGCATCCATCGGCGACACTACTGGCGCAACTTCTCCGCTAGCTCTAGCTGCTTGCTTTCTAGCTCTACCCGCTTGCGCTGGAGTTCAAGCTGACCCGCTTCTCGCTTCTCGGCAATCTCTTGACGCTTCGCTTCCAGTTCTAGTTGTTTCCCGTCGTATTCGACCTGGCGCATTCTTTCTGCGTGAGCCATGTCGCCAGCATCTTTCGAGGCCCTCGCCAGCCGCCAATACGCCAAATAGGCTGCAGGGCTGATTCCTAGGATTAGCGGTGCGGCGATGAACATGTGCGCCACCGCCAGTGAGATGCTCCCGACGACCCCTAAGACCATCAAAAGGAGCATGAGGTCCGACCATTGCCGACTTCGGATCGCTGACGCGCGGTGCGCGCTTTGCAGTTGGTCAGCCCGTTCTAGCAGGTGTTTCTTGTCCTCAGTCAATTGGTCGTAGCGTCGGTACAGCCAGGATTTGTCCTCGGTCTGTTCCGATTCGAGCATCTGCTCCAACGCAGGCAGAACGCGCTCAATTTCACGTACTCGCTGCTTTGCCTGTGCGACGATCGGTTGCCCTGCAGTCGCCATATACGTGTCGTCGGCAGCCCGGCCTGCTCGAATGACTGCCGCGTACCCAACCACTGTAGGAACAACCATCGTTAGCTCGACCACCTCCGCTCGAAAACGTTCTGCGGCGGCTAGCAAGACGCTCATAGCGGCGAATTATTGCACGGTCAGCCTCACGACCTGGCGCAAGTGACATCCGTCCTGATTCATGCCGACTTATTCAATTCGGCCACGTATGTGCCGATAGATCAGCGGCCAATCTCTTGGCCGCTGTTGTCCGTAGCCTGCTGATACAGGATTGCGGCCATAACCGTCTTGTATCCAAGGCGTTTCATGTTCTCAGCCGTAGTGGCACCAACGGCCGCGTTGGTTGTGCCTGCGAACCATTGCAGGCCGTGAGCTGACAAAATCCGCTCGGTCAACCACCTTCGCGGCCTGTTGAAAGACAGCTTGTTAAACACTCAATCACCCAGATGACAGCCACCGCGAGCGGGTACAGACAGGAGTGATTCAGGACCACCGCCGACGTAGAGCATCATGTGATCTTTGATGTCCTGATTGTGGCTTGCCGAGATTCCGTCTCGCGTGTCGCCTCGTCAGCCCCCACGCTCGACGTAGGACGCTAACCCGGCAGGTAGATCAGCCGGGCCATAACCACCGTGATCACCATCGTCAGCGCCAGCAGCGGCACGCCGACTTTCGCGTAGTCCGAGAACCGGTAGCCGCCGGGCTCCATCACCAGCATGTTGGTCGGCGACGATACCGGCGTCACGAACGCGGCGGAGCAGGCGATGGCGACCGTCATCGCGAATCCCTGCGGCGAGACGTGCAATGCCTGCGCCGCTTCGATGGCCACGGGCGCGATGAGCACGGCGGTCGCGGAGTTCGAGATGAACAGCGCGACCACCGCGGTCACCAGGAACACCACCGCGAGCATGCCGGTCGGACCCAGGTCGCCCAGCGTGTCGACCAGGTGACGGGCGATCAGCGTCGTCGTCCCGGTCTTGGCCAGCGCCGTGGCCAACGGCAACATCCCGGCGATCAGGACCAGGGTGTTCCAGCTGATCGACCGGTAGATGCTGTCGACGCGAACGCAACCCGCCCCGACCATGGCCAGCGCCCCGAGCAGCGCCGCGTCAGCACTGGGCAGCCAGCCGAACGCCATGCACGTGACCATCGCGATGAGGATGACCACGGCGACGCGCGCCCGGCCCGGCGCCACCAACCGCTGCTGATACTCGGCGGGCAGGTTCAACAGGATGAAATTGCGACGGGTGTCGCTGAGCCGCTCGATGTCATCCCAGTTGCCGCCCACCAACATCGCGTCACCGAAGTCGAGGGTGCGGCCGGGCAGGTCCTCGGTGAAGTTCTGCCCGCGGTGCCGGACGGCCAGGACGGTCACGTTGTGGGCGGCGGCCAGATCGAGGTCGCCGAGCGTCATGCCAATCGACTTCGACTCGGGCGCGAGCATCACCTCGGCCACCCCGACGTTCTGCAGCACTTCGCGGCGCTCGTCTTCGGCGCGCGGACCCGTCACCTGACAGCGCAGGTCGGCCGCCACCGCAGCGGTCTGCTGTTCATCGACCAGCGTGAAGACCAGATCGCCGGCCTCGAACACGGTTTCCGGCCGCGCCGACAGGTACTGAGCCGGGCCGTGGGCGTGCTTCTCGAAACCGAGAAGATCGAGGCCGTAGCGGTCGCGCAGCGGTTGGCGTTGCGCCGCAACCGATTGCCCGACCAGTGGTGAATCCGCGGATACGTGCAGCAGGTGCCAGCGGGGCCGCAGCCCGTACGACGCGATGACGTCGAAGGTGGAGGGTTCCTGCGCATCGGCCGCACCGGTCCGGTTGCGGCTCAAGAGGTTACGCCCGATCACGAGCATGAACACGACGCTCACCGCGAGCGTGACGACACCGAACGGCGTGAAGCCGAAGAAGCCGAGCGTCGGCGTGATGCCGCGCTGACTGAGGATGCCCTCGATGATGATGTTCGGCGACGATGCGATCGACGTCATCATGCCGCTGATCATGACGGCCACACACAGCGGCATCAGCATGCGTTTGCGGTTCAAACCTGTTGCGGCCGTGACGGTGAGCACCACGGGGATGAGCATCGAGACGATCGCCGACGAGTTCATGACCGACCCGATACCGGCCGACAGGACCATGATCAGCGCGACGAGCCGAGCTTCGCTGCGGCCACCGACCTTGACGACGAACTCACCGAGCCGCTGCGTGATCCCGGTGTTGACCAGGCCCGCGCTGACGATGAATATGCCGGCCAACAGAATCACCACCGGCGAGCCGAAGCCGGCCAGCGCCTCGGCCGGGGTCAGCACTCCCGTACTCATCAATGCAACGACGACGAGCACCCCGACGATGTCGGCGCGCGGACGTCCCGATACGAACAGGCCGATGGCGCCGGCCAGGATGCCGACGACGATCCACATCTGATGAGTCACTGGCGAACCTGGACACCGAACGAAACGAACACCCTTGATCAATAACATTCGGCGCCGCGGATCGGTCGGAGATGCCCCGAATCCGACGTGCACGTCGCCGCCACGCCAATTGCCACAGCACGCATTCGACCGTCGAAAAACTACGCATTGTCCAGGAATTTCCGCAGTCGTACAGTCAAGCTGGCAACCACATTTCTGGAGGTCCAGACAATGACTGTGGATGAAGACAAGCTCAACGAATTTCTCGGCAAGGCGATCGGCGACATGGGAGCCGCGATCAGTGCCAGCCTGGTCCTGATCGGGGACCGCCTCGGGCTCTACAAGGCCCTGGCAGCCGGGCCGCTCACGGCCACGCAGCTGGCGGAGAAGACCGGCACCGTGGAGCGGTACGTCCGCGAGTGGCTCGCCAACCAGGCCGCCGGCGGCTACGTCCAGTTCGATCCGGACAGCATCACGTGGTCGATGAGCCCGGAACAAGCCGCGTGCCTGGCCGACCCGAACGGACCGGTCGACATCCCGGGCGCCTACAACATCGTCGAAGCGGTGTTCCACGTCCTCGACCGCACGACCGAGAACTTCCGGACCGGCGGCGGCCTCGAATGGGGTGAACACCATCCGTGCCTGTTCACCGGCACCGAGCGGTTCTTCCGCGCCGGCTACAACGCCGAACTCGTCGGCTCCTGGCTCCCGGCGCTCGACGGCGCAATCGGACGCCTCGAGTCCGGAGCCAAGGTGGCCGACGTCGGCTGCGGCCACGGCGTCAGCACCATCCTGATGGCGAAGACCTACCCGAACTCGACCTTCATCGGCTACGACTACCACCCGCAATCGATACATGTCGCCGCCGAACACGCCGAGGAAGCCGGAGTGCCGAACGCGCGCTTCGAAGTCGCCGATGCAACGAGCTACGCGGACAACGGTTTTGACCTGATCGCGTTCTTCGACTGCCTGCACGACATGGGCGATCCGGTCGGCGCCATGCGGCACACCCGGGCCGCACTCAACGACGACGGCATGGCGATGATCGTCGAGCCGTTCGCCGGGGATCAGGTGCAGGACAACATGAATCCGATCGGCCGCATGATGTACGGCGCCTCATCGCAGATCTGTGTACCGGTGTCACTCGCCCGGAACGGACCGGCGCTCGGCGCGCAGGCCGGCGAGGCCAGGCTGCGCGACGTCGTCGTCGACAAGAGCGGCTTCACGCGATTCCGGCGCGCTACCGAGACGCCGTTCAACCTCGTCTTCGAAGCGCGGCCGTAGCGGCGCTCAGGGAATGAGGATGTAGCTCATCCCCGGGATGTGCTGGGTGTCGCGCGTCCACCAGGCGAACGGCCCGCCGTGGGACTCGTTGTTCATCTCGGTGATGTTGATCCAGCGGCCGGACACCGAGTTCACCCACGCCACGTGGCCGTACTGGCTCACTCCGGGCAGTTCGGCCGGGTATACCGCGATGGACCGGGCCTGCGGCTCATCCACGACCGTCCAGCCACGGGAGCGCGCGGAGTCGGCCCAGACCCTGGCGTTGCCGTGAATGTCCGGGTAATAGCCCACATTCTCGAAGGCCTTCTGCAGTGCACCCCAGGTGCACTGACCCGGCCAGCCAGAGTTGGAGGCCTGGATCGCACCCATGGTCCGGGCGGGGCCGGCGTACTGCTGGCCGGCTGGCTGACCGGTCTGCTGACCGTAGGACATGGGGTCGACGTACGACGCCGAATCGGCGTTGCTCGGGGGCGCAGCCGCGACCCCCGCGCCGGCGATCAACGCGGCCGCGAGCATGACACCCGCATACGACTTGAAGCTCATTGCGTACATCCGTCCCCCCGATCAAGCGAACGAACCGATGCTTGGATCAAATCACAATTCGGTCACGATTAGACACGAATTCAAAAACATAGCTTGGCAAACTGTCAAGTTTTGCTCAAGAGATGCTGATCACGGGGTCGGGGGAAGTTACCGGTTCAGGCGGAATTGCAGGTTGTTGCGCACTGCGGGCCATTCGACATCGAGGATCGAATACACCACGGTGTCACGGCGGGAGCCGTCACTGAGCAACTGGTGCGAGCGCAACACCCCGTCGAGCTTGGCTCCGAGCCGCTCAATCGCCGCGCGACTCGCCGAGTTGAAGAAGTGAGTTCGCAGCTCCACTGCTATACAGTCGAGCGCTTCAAAAGCGTGCCAGAGCAGCAGGAGCTTGGCTTCGGTGTTCACCCCGGTCCGCCGAACAGACTCGACATACCAGGTGGCGCCGATCTCCAGGCGCCGGTTCGGACCGTCCACATTGAGGTAGCTGGACGACCCGATGAGCCGGCCGTCGAGCGCGCGCACAACGAACGTCAGCCCGGTATCCGGGCGCTGCACCGCCAGCCGGGCCCGCACCCACTCCCCTGCCGTCGCCGGCGAGGGCGCGGAGGTGAACCACAACCGGCCCGGGTCCCCATCGGCGGCCACCTCGGCGATCTCGGGGATGTGATCGGTCGTGAGCGGTTCCAGCGTCACCCACCGCTGCCCCGTCAGCACTACGGGTTCGACGAATCCCATCACGACCGCCAGGCGACGACGGAGGCCAGCACCGACAGCACGATCGCCAGCGCCGCCGACACCAGACCGACGTACAGCCCGTACGACGCGACCACCGGGCTGTGCACGTACAGCACGTGATACCAGACTCCGAGCGCCGTCAGCCCGGCCGAAAGCACCAGGGCCACAACGGAAGCGACGCGCGAAGACAGCCGGCGCGCGGCCATCGTGGCCGCCACGAGCAGGCACGAGGACAGCAGCACCATCAGCTGCCCGACACCGAAACCCGGTGGCGGAACAGTGATGTGCCCGACCTTGCCGCCGATGGCGTTCGCATGCCCCGCCGGGCTCTGCAGCCACGGCAACCAGGCACTGACCAACAGCACCAACGCGCACAGCGCGACGATCCAGGCGGGCCGCAACCGTTCCATGACATGAGCGTATCGACCATCCGGCAGGCCGACACAGCTGATCAGCCGTAGCCTCAAGTGCCATGACCGATCTCCCCGATTGGGCGCGGCAGCTCGACCTGTCGCCGCATCCGGAAGGTGGCTGGTACCGCGAGACCTGGCGCAGCGACCTGACCGTCCCCCAATCCGCGCTGCCCGCGCAGTATTCCGGTCCGCGCAGCGCCGGGACCGCGATTCTGTTCCTGCTGATGCCCGGCCAGCAGTCCGCCTGGCACACCGTGCACAGCGCCGAACTGTGGCTGTTCCACCGCGGCAGCCCGCTGCTGCTGGAGGTCGGGCCGGAGCAGGCGACCGCGGATACCGTGCTGCTCGGCGCGGACGTCGCGGCGGGCGAACGGCCGCAGGCGCTGGTTCCGCCGGGGCACTGGCAGCGGGCCCGTCCCCGTGACGATGAACCCACCCTGGTGAGCTGTGTCGTGGTGCCCGGCTTCGACTTCGCAGACTTCGCGCTGGTTGGTCAGTAGGGCACATGCACGGGCACGTCATTGTCTGCGGCACCGACGCGCTGGCCAACCGGATCACAGAGGGGTTGCAGACGGCGGGCGCCACCGTCGTGACGATCCACGAACCCGCCGGCCTCAAGGCGGCCATCGTCACCAGCGCCGCCGCGATCGTCTGCGCCGGTGACGACGATGCCGTCAACCTCGAAATAGCGCTGCTGGCAAGGGAACTCAACCCCACCGTCCGGGTGGTGACGCGGCTGGCCAACAGCGTGCTGCGCGCCGCGGTGGCGCAGGACAACGGTCCGGGCGCGGTGCTCGACGTCGCCGACCTGGCCGCACCGTCGGTCGTGGAGGCCTGCCTGGCCCGCACCACCCACACCATCTCGGTGGCCGGCGTGGACTACGTCATCTCCGGCACCGACGCCCCGCGCGACGCCACGCTGCGGGAGATATTCGGCGACCTGGCGCCCGTCGCCGTCGTCCGCGGTGAGAACTCGGACTCACCCGGCGAGGTGACACCCTGTCCCGGTAGGGATTTCGAGGTGCGCGCCGGCGACTGGACCGCCATGATCGGCACCGCCGACGAACTCGCCGACGCCGGCATCACCGTGCCGCGCCCGTTGAGCAACCGAACCCACCGCCCATGGCCGCGGCGCGTGGTCGACACGCTGCGCGTCATGCGCGACGACATCAACCCCATCTTCTGGTGGGCCCTCGGCACGTCGATGTCGCTGCTGCTCGGGTCGACGGTGTTGCTGCGCTTCGCGTATCACAACCCGGCCGGCATGAGCTGGATCGATGCGCTGTACTTCTCCACCGAGACCATCGCGACGGTCGGCTACGGCGACTTCAGCTTCATGCATCAACCAACCTGGTTGCGGCTGTGGGGCATCGGGCTCATGTTCGCCGGCGTCACCACGACCGCGATCCTGGTCGCGTTCGTCGCCGACGCGCTGTTGTCCCGTCGGCTCGGCAACTCGTCCGGGCGCCGGCGGGTGCAGCATCTGCGCAACCACATCGTCGTGGTGGGCCTCGGCTCGTTCGGTATCCGGGTGGTCAGCGACCTGGCCGCGGCCGGCTACGACGTCGCCGTCATCGAACGTGACGAGTCCAACCGGTTCCTGGCGCAGGCCGCCCAACTGGACGTCCCGGTGATCTTCGGCGACGCCACCCTGCGGCAGACGCTGGAGCTGGCCCGGCTGGACCGGGCGCGCGCCGTCGCGGTGCTGACGCAGGACGACATGGTCAACATCGAGACCGGCATCGTGCTGCGCGAGATGCTCAGTCCCCGGGTGCTGCCGGAGATCGACCGGCCCGACGTCCCGCTGGTGTTGCGCATCTACGACCGCACCCTCGGCGCGGCGGTGGCGGGGCGCTTCGGCTTCGCACACGTCCGGTCGACGGTCGAGCTGGCGGCCCCGTGGTTCGTCGGCGCGGCGATGGGGCTACAGGTGCTGGGCACCTTCTCGGTGGGCCAGCAGTCGTTCACGGTGGGCGGCGTCCACGTCGACGCGGGCAGCGCGCTCGACGGCATGCGGATGGGCGAAGTGCCGACGCAGATCCGGGTCATCGCCATCGCGCGGGCGGGCACCACGCTGCAGCGACCGCGGCGCGACGCCCAGCTGTGCGCCGGCGACACCGCGTATCTGGTCGGCCCGTACCGCGAACTGATCGAGACGCTGCTGACCGGCCAGCGGACGCCGTAGCGCCATCGTCAGGCCGCGATCATCAGGTCGATGGACAGCTGGTCGCAGATGGTGTGGGTGGTGGGCCAGTCACCGCGCTGCGTCGCGCGGGCGAGTTCGTCGGTCAACGGGCTCTGCACACCCAGTTCGGCGAGCCAGCCCGCCACCGTCGCCGCGACACGGTCCGCGGTGACGCCGACAGCGTGGCGATCGTGGAGCTGGTCGACGATCTCGTAGGTCGGCCCATCGGTGATAGTCGCGGGGTGCTGGTGCCGCCAGTGGATGTTCATGTAGGTAGGAGCACCGGGCGGGCCGGATCGGGACAGTTTTTCCGAACTTTTTCGGCCCGTTTCGCCGGAGGGTTCAGTCACTCTCTTAGTTGTAGTAGCGTGCCCGGAATGGACGTCTGGATCCTGGGCGGCTACCAGAGTGATTTCGCCCGTAACCTGCACCGAGAAGGTGTGGACTTCGCCGGCCTGACCGCGGAGGTGGTCCGCGAAACCTTGACCGTTGCCGAGGTGCGGGCCGCGGATATCGGGGTCATCCACGTCGCGAACGCCTTCGGCGAGATGTTCACCGCACAAGGTCACCTCGGCGCGATGCCCGCGACCATCGACGAGGAGTTCTGGGAGACCCCGGCCACCCGGCACGAGGCCGCGTGCGCGTCGGGCGGCGTGGCGACCCTCGCCGCCATGGCCGATCTGCGCTCCGGCACCTATGACAGCGCGCTCGTTCTCGGCGTCGAACTGGAGAAGACGGTGCCCGGCGACACCGCCGCACAGCATCTCGGCGCCGCGGCATGGGCCGGCCACGAGGGCACGGACGCACAATTCATGTGGCCGTACATGTTCAGCCTCGTCGCCGACGAATACGACCGCCGTTACGGCCTCGACGACCGCCATCTCGACGCCATCTCCGCCCTGAACTACGCCAACGCCAAGCGCAACCCGAACGCCCAGACACGGTCCTGGTCCGTCGATCCGGCATCCAATCCGCCTGTCGAAGGCCGCATCCGGCGGCTGGACTGCAGCCAGATGACCGACGGCGGCGCCGCCGTCGTCCTCGTGAACGACAACTTCCGGCGCAATCACCCCACGGTCCGGCCCATCGCCCGCATCGCCGGCTGGGGCCACCGCACCGTCGGACTGGAGTTGCAGCAGAAGCTCACCCACGCCGCCGACGACCCGTACGTCCTACCGCACGTGCGCCGCGCCGTCCTCGATGCCTTCGAACGGGCACGGGTCGGCCTCGACGACCTCGATGGCGTCGAGGTGCACGACTGCTTCACGCCCAGTGAGTATCTGGCTATCGACCACCTGGGCCTGACGGGCCCGGGCGAATCGTGGAAAGCCATCGAGAACGGCGAAATCGAGATCGGTGGCCGGCTGCCGGTCAATCCCAGCGGCGGCCTGATCGGCGGCGGACATCCGGTCGGCGCCTCCGGGGTCCGGATGCTGCTCGACGCCGCCAAACAGGTCAGCGGCACTGCGGGCGACTATCAGGTCGAGGGTGCGAAGACGTTCGGCACCTTGAACTTCGGTGGCAGCACCGCCACCACCGTCAGCTTTGTCATCGGGTCGGCCCAGGAGGCTTCATGAACACCGACGTCGTCGCCAAGTACCTGTCCACCCTGCCGGAAGACGACGACCACCCGTACCGCACCGGAGCCTGGCGCCCGCAGACAACGGAGTGGGACGCCGACGATCTGGAGGCCGTTGCCGGCGAGATTCCCGCCGACCTGGACGGCGTATACCTGCGCAACACCGAGAACCCGTTGCATCCGGCGTTCAAGTTCTACCATCCGTTCGACGGCGACGGGATGCTGCACATCGTGGGCTTCCGGGATGGAAAAGCCTTCTACCGCAACAGGTTCGTCCGCACCGATGGACTGCTCGCCGAGATCGAGGCGGGTGGTCCGCTGTGGCCGGGCATCGCCGAGCCGGTCGAGTTGGCCCAGCGGGACCACGGTTGGGGCGCCCGCACCTTCATGAAGGATGCCTCGAGCACCGACGTGACGGTGCACCGTGGTATGGCACTCACCAGCTTCTATCAGTGTGGCGACCTGTATCGCATCGACCCGTACACCGGCGACAACCTCGGCAAGGAGGACTGGCGCGGCAGCTTCCCCACCGGCCTCGGGGTATCCGCGCACCCGAAGTCCGACGACCGTACCGGCGAACTGCTCTTCTTCAACTACGGCAAGCAGACGCCGTACCTGCACTACGGAGTTGTCGACGCCACCAACACGCTGGTGCACTACGTCGACGTCGAACTGCCCGGACCGCGACTGCCGCACGACATGGCGTTCACCGATAACTTCGTGATCCTCAACGACTTCCCGTTGTTCTGGATGCCGAACTGCTCAAACAGAACGCGCACATCCCACGCCTGCACCGCGATGTCCCGTCGCGGTTCGCGGTCCTGCCCCGGCGCGGCACACCCGACGACGTGCGGTGGTTCGAGGCGGACAGCACCTATGTCCTGCACTTCACCAATGCCTACGAGGACGGTGACGAAATCGTGCTCGACGGGTTCTTCCAGGGCGAGCCCGCCCCGAGCGCGGGCAGCGACAACGGCATGGATCGCAAGTGGCAGCACATCTTTCGCGGCCTGTCGCTCGACGGGATGCAGACCCGGCTCCATCGCTGGCGGTTCAACCTCACCACCGGACAGACTCGCGAAGAGCAATTGTCCGACAGCATCACCGAATTCGGCATGATCAACGCCGCCAACGCCGGCCGCGACTACCGCTACGTCTACGCCGCGACGGGAAAACCCGGCTGGTTCCTGTTCGACGGTCTGGTCCGGCACGATCTGCACACGGGATCCGAACAGCGGTTCGCGTTCGAAGACGGGGTGTTCGGCAGCGAGACGGCCATGGCACCGCGTGTCGGCAGTACCGGCGAGGACGACGGCTACCTGGTCACCATCACCACCGACATGAACGCCGACGAGTCCTATTGCCTGGTATTCGACGCCGCGCGGGTCGCCGACGGCCCGGTGTGCAAACTCCAACTGCCCGAAAGGGTATCGAGCGGCACGCATTCGACCTGGGCCGCCGGCTCGGAGCTGCGGCGCTGGCGCGACTGATGGCGCCCGGCCCGGATGTCAACGCCGTCGGCCGGATGCTCGGCCTGCTCGGCGACGAGTGGACCCTGCTGATCGCACAGCAGGCCGCGCTGGGCGCCACCCGGTACGCCGAGTTCGCTGCGCGCCTGCCGATCTCCCATGCGGTGCTCAGCCGGCGGCTCGCCATGATGACCGACGCCCGGCTGCTGAACCGTGTTGAATACCAGTCGAATCCGCCCCGACACGAGTACCGGCTCACGGGACGCGGCCGGTCGCTGTGGCCGGTGCTGGTATCGATCTGGGCGTGGGAAAGCCGGTGGGTGCCCGAACACAGCCTGCCCGCCATGCGGCACACACTCTGCGGGCACACCTTCTGCCCCGCACTGACCTGCCGTGCCTGCGGCAGCCTCGCCGACGAGAAGAGCCTTGTCGCGCAATGGGGTCCGAGCGGATCGTGGCCCCGCTCCATGCCGGTGTCCGCGACCCGGCGGCGCTCCCACGGCGACCGCGGCGGCCAGGCCGAGCTGTTCCCGCAGACCATGAGCATCCTCGGCAATCGGTGGTCGTTCGCGATCATGGTGGCCGCATTCGTGGGAACCACCCGATTCACCGATTTCGCCGACCAACTCGGCGCCCCACCGGGATCACTGACCGACCGGCTGCAGATCCTGGTGGCCAACGACGTGCTGGCGGTCAACGACGGGCGATACCGCCTCACCGAGAAGGGCCGTGCGGTGCTGCCCATCATCGTCACCGCTCTCGACTGGGCGCAGCGCTGGTTCGCCACGCCCGAGGGCCCGGCAGTGCTCGTCACCCACTGGCGGTGCGCCAACGAATTCCACGCCGAGCTGGCCTGCGACCACTGCCAGGAGTCGCTGAGCGGGTCCGAGATCGAGCAGCGACCGACGTGAAGTAGATGGCGAGCATCCTCGCCATCTACTTCACGCTCGGCGTCAGCCCTTTATCGACGACAGGTTGAACGCGGCGCCCGTCGGATCGGTGACCGCCGCCAGCCGGCCGTACGGGGTGTCCTCGGCGGCGCGCACGACGGAGCCGCCGTTGGCGGTGATCAGTTCGATGGTCTTGTCGACGTCGTCGCTGCCGAGGAAGACGTTCCACGTGGAACGGTCGAAGCCGGGAATGACGGAGCCGTCCATCACGCCGATCAGCGGCTCGCCGTCGAAGATGGCGTTGCTGTAGCGGAATTCGGGGCTGTCGGCCTCGACCTGCAGCTGCCAGCCGAACACCGTCGTGTAGAACTCGGTGGCCTTGGCGAAGTCGGTCGTGGTGAGCTGGAACCACACCGGGGCGCCGGGCTCCTCGTAGGCCTCGAAGCCCTGGTGTCCGGTCGGCTGCCACAGCCCGAAGAAGGCGCCCGTCGGGTCGGTCAGCATGGCCATCCAGCCCTTTTCGGGCACCTCCATGGCCGGGATGCAGTTGGTGGCACCGGCGGCGACAGCGGCGTCGATGGTGGCCTGGATGTCAGCGGTGTGCAGGTACACGGTCCAGGCGTCGGGCGCGTTCCACGCCGGGTCGCTCGCCATCATGCCGCCGACGTAGCGGCCGTCGCGCCGGGCGTTGATGTAGCCGCCGTAATCGGGCCCCGGATTTTCGTAGTCCCAACCCAGCACCGTGCGGTAGAACGCCTGGGCGCCGGCCACATCCGAGGTGGCGAGGTCGATCCAGACGGGCGCGCCCAGCGGGGTTGCAGTACGAGTGGCCATGATGTTCTCCCTAGACGAGTGACGGGGTGGTCACCGATACAGACAAGCACTCCGCAGAAAACTCATCGCGGCGGCCTCAACATGAAGAAAGTGGCGAGAATCCGAAAAATTCTCGCCACCTTCTCCGCGCGCTGGACGGGGTCTACACCGATGCGAACAGCGCTTTGAACTTCTCCAGCGAGTGGTGGATGTCGGACCGCAGAGCGGCCGCCACCACCATGCCGATGGGACCGAACAGAGCCGGACCGCCGAGGTGGATGTCGAACGCCACGTTCGAACCCGCTTCGGCCGGCGTGATCTTGGCCATCAGCTTGACCCGGACCCCACCCTTGCCGACACCGTTGAGGGTCAACGATCCCGGCGGGTTGTAGTGCACGATGGTCCAGTCGACCCGGTTCAGCATGCCCTTGACCTCGACGACGGACGAGATCTGCGTGCCCTTCCCCAAGGTCTCGGGCAACGGGCTGCGCCACATCCGGTGGATGGAGAGCCAGTCGTCATACCGGGAGAGGTCCGACGCTGCCTCCCAGGCCTTATCGGGCGACAGCGGTACTTCGATGGAACTTGCGAGCTTTGCCATGACTACTGCTGTTCTTGCGTCCCCTCGGCAGGAGCCTCAGCGGCAGGCTGGTCCCCTGCGACGGCCTTCTTCGCCGCCTCCTGAGCGCTGTCGACAACGCCCTTGAACTTGCCTTCGGTCTTCTCGTCGACGATGTCGCCGACCTTCTCGATAGCGGCCTCGACCTTGTCGGCGTTCTGCGCCGCCAGGTCCTTCACCTTGTCCAGAAATCCCATGATTCCCACCCTATCTATTGCCGGATTGTCCGGTGAACGTGCTCATTCTTCATTGCTCATCGGTTCGCCACAACCGTCGCGGCTCGCCCAGCCAGCGGCCCTGCAGCCACCACAGCACCTCGATCGCACCGGCGCCCACCAGCCCGATTCCGACGGCCGCCGAGGTCAGCGCCAGGTTCGACGGATCGAGCATGAACTGTTGCTGCGCCCAGGGAATCGAAAAAATCACCACGTACGCCAACGCCGACGCCGCGACCAGCGCGACGCGCCACCACTGGTACGGCCGTGCCACCACCGCCAGCACCCACACCGCCGATACCAGCAGCGTGATCAGCGCGGCGGTGGACGCCTGGTTCTGCTGGACCTCGTCCGCGTACTTCCCGTGGTAGGCCAGCAGGTACGAGACGAACGTCGCGGCACCCACCACCAGGCCCGACGGCAGCGCGGCCGTCATCACCCGGCGCACGAAACCGTGGTGTGCCCGTTCATTGTTCGGCGCCAGCGACAGCACGAACGCCGGAATACCGATGGTGAACCACGCCGCGATGGTGACGTGAATGGGCTGGAACGGATACAGCACCGGCTCGGTGCCGAAGAACCGGGCGGACAGGCCCGCCAGCCCCACGAGCACGGCGAGCAGCACCGAGTACACGGTCTTGGTGAGGAACAGGTTCGAGACCCGCTCGATGTTGCCGATGACGCGGCGACCCTCCCCCACCACATAGGGCAGGGTGGCGAACTTGTTGTCCAGCAAGACGATCTGCGCGACGGCCCGCGTCGCGGAACTGCCCGACCCCATCGCGACGCCGATGTCGGCGTCCTTGAGGGCCAGCACATCGTTGACGCCGTCGCCGGTCATCGCGACGGTGTGACCACGGGACTGCAGGGCATGCACCATGGCGCGCTTCTGGTCCGGCCGCACGCGGCCGAAAGTGGTGTATTCGCTGACGGTTTCGGCCAGCTGCTCCGGATCGTCCGGCAGGTGACGGGCGTCGAGTGTCTCGCCGTGCAGTCCGAGCGATCCGGCCACCGCACCCACCGACACCGCGTTGTCGCCGGAGATCACCTTGACCGAGACATGTTGCTGCGCAAAGTACTCCAGCGTCTCCCCGGCATCGGGCCGGACGCGCTGCTCGAGGGTCACCAGCGCAGCGGGCGTCACCTCTCCGGGCGCGTCGGGTGCGTCGACCGGCCGGTCCGAGGAACCGAGCAGCAGCACCCGCAGGCCCTGCGCGCCGATCCGTTCGGCCTGCTCAGCTTCGGGTGAACCGGCGGCGAGCAGGACGTCGGGCGCACCGAGCACCCAGTTGCCGTGCTCGCCGTAGGACACCCCGCTCCATTTCGTCGCCGATTTGAACGGCGCGTTCGCGGTCTGGGTCCAGCCCGGCGGCAGTTTGTACGCCTCGGCGATGGCGGCCATGCTGGCGTTGGGCCGGACGTCGTCGGCCGCCATCTGCGCCAAGACGTCGGAAGCCGCGACGGTGCCGTCCGAGGCCGTGAAGGTGCTCAGATCGCTTACCCGCATACCGTTTTCGGTCAGCGTTCCGGTCTTGTCAGCGCACACCACGTCGACGCGGGCCAGGCCTTCGATGGCCGGCAGCTCCTGCACCAGGCACTGCCGCCGGCCCAGCCGCACCACGCCGACGGCGAACGCCAGCGACGTCATCAGCACCAGGCCTTCGGGCACCATCGGCACCAGGGCACCGACGGTCCGCAGCACGGACTCCTTCCAGCCCACGCCCGTGACGGTGAACAGCTGGGTGTAGATGATCAGCGCACCGGCCGGCCACAGCAGGTAGGTGATGAACCGCAGGATGGTGTTGATGCCGCTGCGCAGCTCGGACTTCACCAGGGTGAATTTGCTTGCCTCGGCGGCCAATTGGGCGGCGTATGCCGCGCGGCCGACTTTGGTCGCACGGTAGGAACCGCTCCCGGCGACCACGAAGCTGCCCGACATGACGGTGTCGTCGGTGCCCTTGTCGATGGGGTCGGCCTCGCCGGTGAGCAGTGACTCGTCGACCTCGAGGTTGGCGGCTTCCAGCACGATTCCGTCGACCACGATCTGATCACCCGGACCGAGTTCGATGACGTCGTCGAGCACCACCTCGCCGGCCGGGCGCTCCGCTGTGCCGGACTGCCTGCGCACCAACGGTTTTGCCTGCCCGACGATCGCCAACCGGTCGAGGGTCTGCTTGGCCCGCAGCTCCTGGATGATGCCGATGGCGCTGTTGGCGACGATCAGCAGCCCGAACAGCCCGTTGATCACCGAGCCCGTCGCCAGCACGATCAGGAACAGCGTCCCGAGAATCGCGTTGATCCGGGTGAAGACGTTGGCGCGGATGATCTCCGAGACGCTGCGGGCCGCGCGCGTCGGGACGTCGTTGGTCTGGCCGGCGGCGACGCGCTGGGCGACGTCGGCATCCGACAGACCGCTGAGATCCGTCGTCACGCTGCGTTCCGGATCGTCGACAGTCACGCTTCATTCCCCCACGAAGTCGGGATTTGTGCACGAAAATCCGCGGCAGGCGCGGAAAATCGTGCACAAATCGCTATTGAGACGGCCGCCACCACTCATCGAGGCCCGGCAGCCGGGCCGGCTCCACCCGTTGGCCCGGCATCGGCACGGCCACGTCCACCGATTCGTCGCGCGCGGCGATGATCATGCGCTCGACCGGCTCGGACCACGGGTGCGGCGCCAGCCGGAACGTCGCCCAGTGGATCGGCACCAGCAGGCCGCTGTCGGTCACATCGCGATGCGCCCGCACCGCGAACTCGGGGTTCATGTGGATGTCCGGCCAGCCCGGGTGGTACGCACCGATGGGCATGAGGGTCAGATCGAACGGCCCGTAGTCGGCGCCGATGTCTCCGAAGCTCTTGGTGTAGCCGGTGTCGCCGCCGAAGAACGCCCGGTGCTGCGGGCCGATCAACGCCCACGACGCCCACAGCGTGGTGTTGCGGGTCAGGAAGCGTCCCGAGAAGTGCCGGGCCGGGGTGCAGACGAGGGTCAGCTCGCCGAGCTTGGCGCTCTGGTTCCAGTCGAGTTCGACGATGCGCTCGGCCGGGATGCCCCACCACCGCAGGTGCGCGCCGATGCCGAGCGGCACGAAGAACTTGGCCCGCTGCATGCTGGCCAGCTGCGTGACGGTGTCGATGTCGAGGTGGTCGTAATGGTCGTGGCTGATGATCACCGCGTCGACGGCCGGCAGCGCCTCAAGCGGCGCGGGCACCTCATGGAGCCGCTGCGGACCAACCCGGCGCGACGGTGAGCACCGTCGGCTCCAGACCGGGTCGGCCAGCACGCGGTAGCCGTCGATCTCGATCAGCGCCGAGGAATGCCCGTACCACGTGACCGCGAGATCCCCGGCCGGGAGACCGGGATCGGGGACCACCAGCGGGATGGGCATGGGCGGGCGCTGCACGGCGCTGCTGGTCAGCAGTTCCCGCACCAGCCCGGCCTGCTGCTCCCGGCTCAGCTCGGTGCCGGACGGCGGCTCGAGGTTGACGAACACCCCGTCGTGATAGTTGGGCGAGTTGGCCGCCACCGCGTTGATGTCCACGGGGCCGGCGCCGAGCGCGGCGGGCGCCCCATTGAGCGCCCGCACCACCCAGCCTCCGGCTACCAGCGCCGCCGTTCCCCACATCAGCCGCAGTGCCCGTCGCAGCATCAGGCGCCCTGGAACCTCGGCGCCCGCTTCTCGAACCGGGCCACCTGCGCCTCGATCACGTCCGGGCTGGCCCAGGCCTTGTTGAACATGCGGGTGTGTTCGCCGCGGACGGTGTCGTAGGCACCGTCGTCGTTGAGCACGCGCTTGGAGTGTGCCAGCGACAGCGGCGCGTAGCCGGCGATCTCGGCGGCCCAGGCCTGCGCGTCGGCCAGCGAACCGGTGCGGTTGACCATGCCGGTCTGCAGGGCGGTCTCCAGCTCGAGACGCTCGGCGGCGAGCAGCATGGCGCGGGCGCGGCCGTGGCCGACGAGGGACGTCAGCCGGCGGATGCTCCAGTTGTCGAGGGCCAGGCCGTATTTGGCGATGGGGAACTGGAAGAACACGCCCGGCGCGGCGACCCGCAGGTCGCAGATCATGGCCAGGATGACGCCGGCGCCGATCGCGGGGCCGTTGAGTGCCGCGATGATCGGGATCGGGCTGGCGTCGATCGCCAGGTTCAGGGCCAGCGCCTTGTCCGGCAGTTCCTTGGCCACGCCCTCGGCGTCGGACAGGTCGGCGCCGGCGCTGAACACGGTGCCCTGCCCGGTCAGCACGATCGCGCGGGTATCCGAGGGCGAGGCCTTCTCGATTTCTTCGCGGACGCCGTCGACGAGCGCGGCGTTCAGCGCGTTGCGCCGCTCGGGGCGCTGCATTTCCAGGGTCAGGACATTGCCGTCCCGGGTCACTCCGATCATTGGGCCAGCCTAGGCGGTGCGACGACCGAGCGTCGCGCCGCGTTGCGCAGTACCGCCGGTGTTCAGGTGCGACGATTGCCGCGTGCCGCCCACTGCGCCTGAACAACCCCGGGCGAATCAGTTCGCCCATGTGTTGACGCTCGTCGCGGCCAACGCGATTCCCGCGGTCGGTTGGTTCACGCAGGAGTGGTCCGCGGCGACGACGTTGATCGTCTACTGGTTCGAGACCGTCGTCGGACTGCTGTTCATGTACGCCCGCGGCGTCCTGCAGCAGCGGTGGAATCCGCGGGTCGGCCATTTCCGGTACGAAGCGCCGCAGTCGAAGGGCCCGGTGCGCACGCGAGGAGCAATCGAGGCCCAGGGCAAGCCCGGTTCTTTCATCAAGGGGTTCTTCTTCATCAACGCGGTGTTCTGCGCGGCGCACGGCGTCTTCATCGCCGTGATCCTGCTGATCCTCACGCACAACGGGAACGCCGAGCTCGTCGGCCTGGACTGGCGTAGCGCGGGCATCGGCTGCCTGCAGATGCTCGTCATCGTCGCGGTCGATTTCCTGGTGGATGTGCCGTACCTGCGCCGCTGGTCGTTCGGGCTGCTCGAGCAGACCGCCAACCGGAGCTTCGGGCGGGTCGGCGTGGTGCATCTCGCGCTGATCTTCGGCATATTCGCCGCCGCGGTGACCAACTCCCCCGCCCGGATGTTCGGGGTGTTCGTGGTGTTGAAGACGCTGTACTCCCTGGCCTCGGCGCTGCCGATGTACGAGCCGGCCACCCCGCCGAAGTGGCTGAGCCGGGCGATGAATCGGCTGCGCCGCGAGCCGGAGGGACAGCGGTTCGAAGACATGTGGGTCAAGGATCAGGCCGCCGAGGCCAGGCGCCGGACGCGAAACGACGAAGTGTGGACCGGG
The DNA here is from genome assembly GCF_000686745.1 of Mycobacterium sp. UNC410CL29Cvi84. Classification (NCBI taxonomy): domain Bacteria; kingdom Bacillati; phylum Actinomycetota; class Actinomycetes; order Mycobacteriales; family Mycobacteriaceae; genus Mycobacterium; species Mycobacterium sp. UNC410CL29Cvi84. The sequence continues at coordinate 16,111 of NZ_KK366011.1, read as the reverse complement.
GCCCGGCGGTAGCCGACTAGCCTGACCCGGGTGAGTCGGACCGGAGCCCGTCAGTTCTTCGACGCCATCCTCGACGACGGATCGTTCCGCAGCTGGGACGGACCGCCCCTGGAGGTGGCCGTCACCGACGATTACCGCGCCGAACTGGCCGACGCGACGCTGCGCACGGGGCTCGATGAGTCCGTCCTGACCGGCGAGGGCACCGTCTCCGGCCGGCGCGTGGCGGTGGTGGCCTGCGAATTCGACTTCCTCGCCGGCTCCATCGGGGTGGCCGCGGCCGAGCGGATCACCGCTTCCGTACAGCGCGCGACGGCGCTCGGATTGCCGCTGATTGCCTCGCCGTCGTCCGGCGGGACGCGCATGCAGGAGGGCACCGTCGCGTTCCTGCAGATGGTGAAGATCGCCGCGGCCGTCGAGCTGCACAAGAAGGCGCACCTGCCATACCTTGTGTACTTGCGGCACCCGACGACCGGCGGGGTGTTCGCGTCGTGGGGATCGCTCGGGCACCTCACGGCCGCCGAACCCGGCGCGCTGATCGGGTTCCTCGGGCCGCGGGTGTACGAGCACCTGTACGGCGAGCCGTTCCCCGAGGGGGTGCAGACCGCCGAGCACCTGTTCGCCCATGGCGTGATCGACAGCGTGGTGCCGCTGGACAAGCTGCGCGGCGTCGTCGATCGCGTGCTGACGGTGGTCTCCGACCCGCCCGCCCCAGGGATTTGTGCACGAAAATCCGCGGTGGGCGCGGAAAATCGTGCACAAATCGCTGAGGTGCCGGCGTGGGAGTCGGTGGAGGCGTCGCGGCGCGCGGACCGGCCGGGCGTGGACTACCTGCTGGCGCACGGGTCGACGGACCGGGTGCTGCTGTCCGGGACCGGCCGCGGCGAATCGGGGACGACGCTGCTGGCGCTGGCGCGGTTCGGCGGGCAACCCGCCGTGGTGGTCGGTCAGCGCCGGGTGATCGGCGGCCTCGTCGGGCCGCGCGCGCTGCGGGAGGCCCGCCGCGGCATGGCGCTGGCGGCGGGTTTGCAGCTGCCGCTGGTGCTGGTGATCGATACCGCCGGGCCCGCGCTGTCGCAGCAGGCCGAGGAGGACGGGCTCGCCGGGGAGATCGCGTTGTGCCTCGCCGAACTCGTCACGCTCGATACGCCGACGGTGTCGGTGCTGCTGGGTCAGGGCAGCGGCGGGCCCGCGCTGGCGATGGTGCCGGCCGACCGGGTACTGGCGGCCCAGAACGGCTGGCTGGCTCCGCTGCCACCGGAAGGCGCCAGCGCCATCGTCTACCGTGACGTCGACCACGCGCCGGAACTTGCTGCCGCGCAAGGGGTTCGGTCTGCGGATCTCCTCAAGGCCGGCATCGTCGACGTCATCGTGCCCGAGGAAGTCGACGCCGCCGACGACCCGCCCGGGTTCACCGAGCGGATGTCTGCCGCCATCGCCGCCGAACTGCACGCGCTGCACACCGTGCCCGCGGCACAGCGGCTCGGGGTGCGGCTGCAGCGCTATCGGCGGATCGGCGTCCCCGACAGCTGATCACGCCTCGTCGAGATAGCGCTGCAGCGTCGGCGCGAGCCAGTGGACGAGGTCGCCGTCGCTCATCGCGACGATGGGCGGCAGCTTCAGCACGAACCGGCACATCGCCATGCCGAGCACCTGCGTGGCGATCAGTCCGGCGCACCGCGCGGGATCGGTGGGCTCGAGCCGCGCGATGGCGGGCCGCAGCTGGTCGGCGAAGATGCTCTGCATGCGCTGCGCCGCATCGGCATTCGTGGTCGACGAGCGCAGCAGCACGATCAGCCCCTCGTCCTGCGTCCAGCGATCGAGGAAATGCGTGACCAGCGCCGCGCCGAGTTCGGTCTTCGGGACGCCTGACAGGTCGGGGAAGCGCAGGTCGAATTCGGCTGCTGCGGCGAACAATTGGTCCTTGTTGCCGAAGTAGCGCATCACCATCGACGGGTCGATGTGCGCGTCGGCGGCGATGGCCCTGATGGTCGCCGCCTGATAGCCGGTCGTGGCGAACCGCTCCCGGGCGGCGGCCAGGATCACGGCCTTGGTCTCTTCTGACGATCTGCGCATGCCAACAACTGTATGCCAACACCTGTTGACTTCAGCGCCGAAACGCGTAACCATGGCTATGCCAACAACTGTTGGCATACGCGGAAGGAGACGCAGATGACTGACACCGATGTGCTGATCGTCGGAGCCGGCCCCACCGGACTGGCCCTCGCCGCGGCGCTGCAGGCCCGGGGTGTCGACGCCCTGGTGGTCGACCGCCTGGCCGCGGGCGCCAACACCTCGCGCGCAGCGGTGGTGAACGCCCGCACGCTGGAGGTGCTCGAAGAACTGAGTGTGTCCGAACTCCTGGTTGAGCTGGGCATTCCGGCGCCGCGGTTCACCATCCGCGATGGCCACAAGACCCTGATCCCGGTCGACTTCAGCACGCTGCCGACCCGCTACCCCTACAGCCTGATGGTGCCGCAGTGCACCACCGAGCAGGTGCTGCTCGACCGCCTGGCCGAGCTCGGCGGCAAGGTCATCCGGCCGAAGACCCTGACCGGCGTCAGGCAGGATGCCCTCGGCGTCACGGCGCAATTCGAGGACGGCGACGTCATCCGAGCGCGGTACCTCGTCGGCGCCGACGGCATGCACAGCGTCGTGCGGGAACAGGCCGGAATCGGGTTCAGCGGCGGGCAGTACGGGCAGTCGTTCGCCCTGGCCGACGTCCGCCTGAGCGGCGACGTCACCGACGACGAGGTGATCCTGTTCTGGGCGTCCACCGGGCTGACGGTCGTCGCGCCGCTGCCCGGCGGCACCTACCGGATCGTGGCACCCGTCGACTCGGCGCCCGAGGAACCGTCCGTCGCCTTCGTCCAGAACCTGCTCGACACGCGCGCCTTCGGGCCCGGCCGGGTGACGGTGACCGGCGTCGAGTGGGGCTCCCGGTTCCGGGTTCACCACCGGGTCGCCGACAGCTACCGTGCCGGGCGGGTCCTGCTCGCCGGCGACGCCGCCCACGTCCACAGCCCCGCCGGCGGACAGGGCATGAACCTGGGCATCCAGGACGCCCTCGCGTTGAGTCAGGCGCTGGCAACGGCTTTGGCGACGGGGCGCGACGGTGTTCTCGACGAATACAGCGCGACCCGGCGTCCCCTGGCGCAGCAAGTGGTGACCCTGACCGACCGGCTGACGCGGCTGGCCACCTTGCCGGCGCCGGTCCGTCCGATCCGCAACCTGGCGATCGGATTGGCGGGCCGCGTTCCCGCCGTGCGAAATCAGTTGGCGTGGCGGCTTTCCGGGCTGTCCAACCGCTGAACAGCCCCCGACAACGGAAAGCCGGGCCTGGTCTTCGGGGGTGACCAGGCCCGGCAGCTCATTTCCCGCTCAGCCGTTGCAGCAGTGCGACTTCTTCGGCGAGGGCGGCACATTCAGCGCCGGGTTGCGATCGAAGAAGCTGACCGGCTTGAGCTTGAATCCGGCGTAATCCACCGGCATCACGGGCCAGTCCTCGGGCCGAGGGAAGTGCGTCAGCCCGAAGGTGTGCCAGACCACGATGTCCTCCCCTTCGATGTTGCGGTCCTGCGCGACGTACGACGGCAGGCCGGCATCACCGGGATGCTGGTTGACGAACTGGCCGGCCGGATACCGCTCTGCCGGATCGTATTTCGTCACCCACAGGTGCTTGGTCGCGAAGGCGGCGCGCTTGGCGATGGAGCTCGACGGGTCGGCCAGCAGAGTGGGCTGGCCCTCCGGGTGCAGCGCGTAGCCGACGTTCTGGCCCAGCCGGTTCTGCTTGGTGGGGTTGGTGATGTGCCAGACCCGGGCCTTCAGGTTGTCGGCGGTCCGCATGGCTTCGAGCTCGTGCGTCAGCTTGGTCTTCTGCGGGCGGAATGCGTTGCCCCACGGGTTCTCCGGGCCCATCGGGACACCGACTGCGTCCACTTCTTCGACGGTGTTGGTCAGTCCGTCGACCGCCATGTCCAGACGAGCGGAGAACATGTGCTGGTGGAACGGCGCGCCCAGGCCCGGTGCCATCTCGGTCGAAAAGCCTTCCGGCCCACGGTAAGCCGACGCGAACACGATGCCGGTGGCCTTGGCCTCCAACTCGATGGTGCCGTCGAGGTACAGGTACCAGTAGAAGCCGTAGTCGTAGTTGCCGATGGTCAAGAAGAACGAGATGACCAGCCGCCGCGACCGCCGGACCTCGGCCATGCCGTTGAACATGTCGGTGTGCTTCCACAGCACGCCGTAGTCCTCCTCGTGCAGGCAGATCGCGTTCTTCATCAACTTGGGCTCGCCGTTCTCATCGGCGATGGTGACGTCGAAGTACTTGATCTCACCGAGGCAGTCGCAGCCCAGTTCGAGGGCGTTGGTGTAGCGGCCGAACAGGTACTCACCCTGGTCGAAGTAGTTCTGCCAGTAGCGGACCGGCGACGGATCGGCATAGGGCACCACCATCTCGGCGATGGACGCGCGGTACACCACCGGCCGCCCGTCGATCGACAGCTGGTGCAGCGTCAGGCCCTCACGGACGTCGAAGCCGAAGCGGAAAGACCAATCGGCCCAGGTGATCTGGTTGCCGTCGACCGTGAAGCTCGCGCCCTCGGGCTGGGTGATCTCGATGGGCTTGAGGTCGGTGCGGGCCGGGACGGCATGTGGCGCGGCATCCCACTCGCCGCGTTCGGTGGGCAGCGGCAGCTCGATCTCGTCGATCACCTTGACCACCTTGCGGCCCGTGAGGTCGACGTAGGCGACGACGCCGTCGATCGGGTGCGCCCAGGGCAGGTCGGCCGCGTCGTACTGGTAGAACGCCAGCACACGGACGATGCGCCGGCCGACCTCCTCCTCGTGACCGAAGACGCCGGCCGACAGCGGAACCGCCCGCACGTCAGTCGGATTCAGCTTGCGCTTCGTCATGGCCTCGATCCATTCGGGACAGTCGAGCAGGAACGCCTCGATGTCCTCGAACTCCTGGTCCAGGATCGGCACGTGGCCGTCGCGGGTGCTGTCGATCGCCACCTCACTGACGACGCGGCCCTCGGTCACCGACACCACCAGATCGGAACCCTGGCCCGTGGCCCGGTCCAGCAGCAGCACCCGGGCGCGCCGGTCCATGGCGTCGCCGGGACGGAAGGCCAGCACCTCGCTCTTGTGCGGCTCCTCCAGTGCGACGAACACGAAGCGGACGCTGTCGCCGAGCAGGCCGTGCGCGTCGACGATGCGGCGTGCCGCGCGGATTTCGTCGGCGCTCAGCGGCGTGAGCGGGTGGTCCGGAACTGTGGTCACCTGAGGTTCAATGGTGGCAGTCATCGTGCGATCTCCTTTGCGATATCAGGGTTTTCGTTGTGTTGAGTTCCGGCGTGCGGCCGCAACAGCGCGACCACGATGCCGCCGGCGAAGGCACCGACCAGCAGGACGCCGATGATCGCGGCCAAGGTTCCGGAGCCGCCGACCAGGAGCGGCAGGTTGATCGCCGTCATCACCGAAAGGACTGCCAGACCGGCGAATCCGAGGCTCGGTGCGACGACGGTGTGCCACGGCCGGGTGTCCAGCCGGGTACGGCGGAAGTAGACGACGACGGCCGCGGATGTCAGCGTCATCAGCACCACGATGCCCACCGAGGCGGCGCCGACGAACCAGGTGAACACCTGGGTCACCGGGTCCAGCCCGGCCAGGACCGACGCCGCGACCAGCACCAGCGCCGAGAGGGTCTGCGCGAACGAGGCGATGTGCGGGGAGTCGTGCCGCGGGTGCGAGCGGCCGCAGCGCTCGGGCAGCGCCCGGCTGTTGCCGAGCGAGAAGATGTAGCGGGCCAGCACATTGTGGAAGGACAGCAGTGCCGCGAAAAGGCTTGTGATCAAGAAGATCTGGACCAGGTCGCCGGCCACCGCACCGACGTAGTGGGTCGCGGTCTCGGTGAGCATGGTCGCGGGGTTCTTCGTCGCCTCGTCGACCGCACCGGCGTCACCCCACGCGCTGACGAGCGCCCAGCTGCTCAGCGCGTAGAAACCACCGATCAGCAGCAGCGCGGCGTACGTCGCCCGCGGGATGGTCCGCACCGGGTCGCGGGCCTCGTCGCGGAACACCGCCGTCGCCTCGAAACCGATGTAGCCGGCCAGCGCGAAGATCAGGGCGATGCCCGGCGCCCCGGAGAAGAAGTTGCCCGAGTGCAGCACCGCCGTCGAAAGCCCCTGCGCGCCGCCATGTCCGATGACGGCGGCGTTGATCACCAGCACGATGCCGACCTCGCACACCAGCAGGACACCGAGCACCTTGCCCGACAGCTCGATGTGCCGGTAACCCAGGAACCCGGTGACCGCCATCATCAACAGCGCGTAGAGGTACCACGGCACGGCGGGTCCGCCATGGGCGGTGACGAGCTCGTTGATGGACGCACCGATGTAGCCGTACACCCCGACCTGGACGGCGGTGTACGACAGCAGCGCCAGGAACGCGGCGCCGAGCCCGGCATGCCGGCCGAAGCCGTGGGCGATGTAGGTGTAGAACGCGCCGGCACCCGTGATGTGCCGGGCCATGGCGGTGAAGCCGACCGCGAACAGCAGCAGCACCGCGGTACAGATCACGTACGACCCCGGGTAGGCCGCCCCGTTGCCGGCGGAGATGCCGATCGGGAAGGTGCCGGCGACGACGGTCAGCGGCGCGGCGGCCGCGACGACCATGAACACGATCGCCACCGGGCCGAGGCGGCCCGTCAGCCGGTTGGGCTGAGCACCGGTGCTTCGACCGGCATCGAGAACTGCGTCAGTTGTCATGACAGCACCTTCGCTGGAATTGAATGTAAATTGGTTGCGGTGCGGTAAGGCTTGAGTGAGTTCAAATGAGAATTGCCGAATGGGCGAATTCTCATTTGACGCCGAAATTCACAGCGCGATGTTGATGGCTTTCGTCTGGGTGTATTCGGCGATGGCGCCCTCGCCGAGTTCGCGGCCCCAGCCCGATTGTTTGTATCCGCCGAACGGCAGCGCGGTGTCGAACGCGTTGTGGCAGTTGACCCACACCGTGCCGGCCTTGATCTGCTGCGCCACCCGGTGCGCGGTCGAGACGTCGCGCGTCCACACGCTGGCGGCCAGCCCGTAGGGCGTGTCGTTGGCGGCTTCGCGAACGCCACGATCCCGGTTGAAGGGCACGGCCACGGCGACCGGCCCGAAGATCTCCTCCTGGTAGACGTTGAAGTCGCGGTGCACGTCGACCAGCAGCGTGGGCTGCACGTAGAAGCCGCTGTCACCGTGCCGACCGCCACCGGCCAGGGCCCGCGCGCCCTGCGCGATGCCGTCGTCGAGATAGCCGGTGACCTTGGTGAGCTGCTCACGCGAGACCAGCGGGCCGATGTCGTTGGTGGGGTCCAGCCCGGGCCCGATCCGCAGGCCGGCGGCGTGCTCGGCGACGCCCTGGGTGAACTCGTCGAAGATGGCGTCCTCGACCAGCAGCCGGGTGCCGGCCGTACACGTCTGACCGTGGTTGAAGAGAAATCCGCTGGCCACGCCCGGAATCGCGGCCTCGAGATCGGCGTCGGCGAAGACCACCTGCGGGCTCTTGCCACCCAGTTCCAGCGAGACCTTCTTGAGGTTGCCGGAGGCGGCGTTGACGATCTTCTTGCCCACCTCGGTGGACCCGGTGAAGGCGACCTTGTCGACGCCGTCGTGCGCCGAGAGTGCCGCGCCGACGTCACCGAAGCCGGTCAGCAGGTTGAACACCCCGGCCGGGACGCCGGCTTCGGCGATGACCTCGGCGAGCAGCACCGCGGTCAGCGGGGTCTGCTCGGCGGGCTTGAGGATGACGGTGTTCCCGCAGGCCAGGGCCGGTGCGACTTTGAACGCGGCCATGACCAGCGGGAAGTTCCATGGGGTGATCTGGGCGCAGACACCGACGGGCTCACGCAGCGTGAAGGCGTGGAACTTGGCGCCCGGCGCCCACGGCACCGACACCGGGACGGTGCGGCCCTCGATCTTGGTCGCCCAGCCCGCGTAGTAGTAGAAGATCTCCGCGGCCCAGGTGACGTCGACGGCCTTCGCGACCGCGACGGACTTGCCGTTGTCGATGCTCTCGAGTTCGGCGAACTGATCGGCCCGGGCCGTGATGCCCTCGGCGATGCGCCAGATCATCCGCTGCCGCTCGGCGGGCGTCAGCGCCGGCCACGGGCCGTCCTCGAACGCCCGGCGCGCTGCCCGCACCGCCCGCTCGACGTCTTCGGGGCCGCTGTGCGGGACCGTCGTGATGACCTGCTCGGTGGCCGGGTCGACGGTGTCGAACCGCCGGCCGGACACCGATTCGACCCACTGTCCGTCGACGTACATCTGCTGCGGACGGGAAATGAAATCGGCGGTCCGCGGGTCCAGATTCGTACTGAGCGTGACTGTCATGGGAATCATGTTTACGCCCCGATGTGGTGCGCGTCACCACTAATTCCGAATGGGTATTTCGCGAATTCTGATTCTCATTTGAAATGGCTCCGGAATTCTCATTCGAGCCGGCCGATAATCGCAGTTCGCGTCGACCATGAGATGCGGTCACGGGGTCTTTCGGGACGGTGCGCCGCCCCGATTCTCATTTGAAGTTTTTCGATGTTTACCCGACAACGCCGCCGAGGTCGGCGGCGATCGGCTACCTTCCGACAAATGGGCCCCACCCGAACCATCCGGAGCCGCTCGCCGGTCGCCGGGCTTCAGCGTGCGCAGCTGACGTTCACCCAGGTTCTCGGGCAGTCGGTGTCGGCGGTGGCGCCGTCGGCGGTGATGGTCACCCTGCCCGCGCTGGTCCTGCCGGCGGCCGGCCACACCACGATCGCGGTGTTCATCCTGACCGCGCTCATGATGACCGCGGTCGGCTACTGCATCACGCAGTTCTCCACCCGCATGGTCGCGGTGAGCGGGCTGTACAGCTATACCGTCAAAGGCCTCGGCCCGGTTCCCGGTATCGCGGCGGGCTGGTCGCTCGTCGTCGGCTACGCCGCAGCCGCGATGGCGAGCGCGCTCGGCGCGGCCAGCTACCTGGCGACGCTACTGGGCCGCGTCGGGGTACCGGCAGGCAAACCCGTCATCGCCGGCCTGACCGTATTGGTCGGCGCCGCGGCGCTGATCCTCATGGTGCGCGGCATCAGGCTGTCGGCGCGCATTTCACTGGCCGTCGAGCTGTTCGCGATCGTCGTGGCCGGGGTGGTGTTGATGATCGCCTTCGGCGGAGCGGTGACCGGTAGTGCTGCGTCACCGAAAACCGTTGCGGAAGCGCCACATTCAGCGCTGGGATTCGCCCTGCTGCTCGCCATCACCTCATACGTGGGCTTCGAGAGCGCCAGCACCGTGGCCCGCGAGGCGCAGCGCCCGTTCGTCACCGTCACCCGCGCCATCCGCTGGACGCCGCTGGCGCTGGGGGCGCTCTACACCTTCGCCGCCGTCCTGCAGACCACCGGCACGATCCAGACCCGAACCGGGTCGACGCCCATCGTGCTGTCCCTCCCGGACTCGGCCGACACCTTGGCCGGCGCGCTGTCCGTCGCCATGGAAGTCGGCATCACCGCGTCCTGGATCGCGTGCGTCATCGGCTCCACCACCGCGCTGTCCCGGACGCTGTTCGCGATGGGACGCGAGGGCCTGCTGCCCGACGCCCTGGGCCACGCCCACCCGCGCTATCGCACGCCGCACGTCGCCCTCAGCGTCGCGATGCCGGTGATCGTCGCGGTACCGGTCGCCTACCTGTTCGCCGCGGAGTCCAGCCGCGACGTCCTCGTCGGACTGTTGGCGGTGTCGGCCCACGGCTACATCGTGGCGTATCTACTGGTGTGCCTGGCCACTCCGGCATTTCTGCGCCGGATCGGCGAGCTCACCGCCGTGCCGCTGATCGTGGGGCTGGCGACCGCCGCCACCATGATCGCCATCATCGTCTGGGCCGCGCTCTCGGTGGCGTCGCCGGTGTGGATCGCCACCGCGGTCTACTCCGCGCTGCTGGCACTGGGTCTGGCGGCGTTCCTGGTCCGCCGCCGGCATATCCCCGACCTGGCCGAGCGGGTCGGGGTGTTCGACGAAACCGTCGCCGGTGACGTGTTCGCCGACTACAACCCGTGGGAGGTGCGCCGATGAGCCCCGCCGACGGCGCACTGTCCGGTCGCCAGCCCAAAGCCGTGCAGAGCGCCCTTCAGGTGCTCGAGGCCGTGGCGCTGGCCGGCACGGGGGTCACCGCGAAAGACATCGCCGAGCACCTGTCCATGCCGTCGGCCACCACCTATCGGCTGCTGAATCTCCTTGTCGCCGACGGCTACATCGTGCGCCTGCCGGACCTGTCAGGGTTCGCACTGGGCCCGCGGATGGGCCTGCTGATCGACGCCGCGGTCTCCCCCACCGTATGTACCAAGGCCCGCGAGACGCTGGCCGAACTGCGGCTGTCGGTGCGCTTCGGGGTGCACCTGTTCTACTTCACCAACACCTCGGTGCGTCTCGCCGACGCCGACGGTGAATACCCGCCGCCCGCAGACGAATCGGTGCTCAACCGGCACCTGCACGCCAGCGCCGTCGGCAAGCTGCTGCTCGCCGAGAAGCGCGATGCCGAGACGCTGCTCGCCCTCACCCCGGCGGCGCTCACCGACCGCACCATCACCTCGAAATCCGCTCTGGCCGAACAGCTCGCCGAGGTCCGGGAGCGCGGGTATGCCGTCCAGACCGGGGAGCTGCGGGCCGATTCGGCGTGTGTCGCGGTGCCGGTCCGGTCCGCCGCCGCGACGTTGGTGGCCGCGGTGGCCATGTCGGGACGGGGCGAGCAGGAGCAGCTCCTGCGGAAGCAGATTCCGGTGTTGCAGGACTGCGCAACCCAATTGGCGCCGCTGCTGGCGTGAGGCCGGTCAGAAGGGGATCGAGGCGATCATCGCCCCGTCGCCGGTGACCAGGCTGTCCTTCTTCAGCGTCGTGCCGAAGTATTTCGCCCGCGGATCGACCACCACCCGCTGATCGTCGTGATGGATGGCCAGTACCTCGCGAGCCAGCCGGGAGAACGGGATCTTCTCGGGCCCACCGATGTTGACCACGTGGTTACGCGGTGGCTCGATCGCGACCTCAGCGAGGAAGGCCGCCACTTCGTCGGCCGCGATCGGCTGGATCAGCGCGTCTGGCACCCGCACATCATGCTCGTCGCCCTCATCCGTGGCGGCCTCGACAACCATCGACTCGACGATCGCTTGCGCGAACTCGCGGAACTGCGTGGCCCGCACGATCGTGTAGGGCACCCCCGACGCCTCGATGATCCGCTCTTGCGCAACCTTGGCCCGCATGTAGCCACTGTCCGGTAGTTCGTCGACGCCCACGATCGACAGTGCGACATAGTGGCCGACCCCGGCCGCCCGTGCCGCGGCCACCAGATTGGTGGTCGACCGGACGAAGAAATCCATCACCTCGTCGTCCGCGAACGACGGCGAGTTGGTGACGTCGACGAGGGCCTCGGCGCCCGTCAAGGCTTTCGCGAGGCCCGCCCCGCTGAGCACATCGACACCCGAGCGCCGGGACGCGGCGACCACGTCCTCACCCTCGCGCGTCAGGAGATCGACAAGGAGCGTCCCGATGAGGCCACTGGCCCCGATCACTGTCACCTTCACTGTGCCAACACCTTTCGCCGTCGCCACACCGACTCGGGAGCCGGATTACTCAGCCTACGTCGCACGTCGTGCCGCAGGTTGCGAAACCGGCATCCGAGGACACCCTGGCGGCCCATGCTTTCGACGCCGCGCGAAGCACCCACCACGGCGGCCGACTCCCGTATTGAGGAACCACGCAACACAATTGGTGCCGCCGCCCGCGTGATATCGCCTGCCCACGGACGCGCGCCCCTGAGCGTTTGCGGTATTGACGCACGCGTCGGTACTGTGCGACAGTCGGCGAGGACGAATCGGGATACGCACAGCAATGCAATGCATCGGACGGTCAGCGTGGTAAATCGGCTGCTTACAGTGCATCAATTGGTCGTTCTGCTGCAGTCCGCAAATCAAGTCGAGTTGCTGCTGACCGCTGCGGCAGGGACGGCCTCGATCGTCACGGCGGCACGCGGCGCGGCAGACGATGTTGCTGGCAGCGGTTCGGAGCGCCGGCACACGGACCTGTGTACCTGCCAGGACGGCGACACCTCGCACTGTCCCGCACGCGATTCACTGTGAGCCGCAGGTGGGCGCGGCACCACCGGTACCACGCCCACCACCGTCAGCCGCTGATCGCCTCGGCGACCTTCACCCCGACCAGCACCACCGCCACCAACAGGTAGCCGCGCAGTGCGACCATGCCCGCCACGCGCAGCGGCGACCAGGCTGGCCGGTCCAGGGTGTCCAGCGCGGGCGTGCGGAAGCTGTCCCGTTCCTGCTTCCGCAGCGCCTTCCGGACGGCGCGGTCGTCGGGTTGGTCGTCCAGATCCTCCACCTGCTCCGGGTCCAGACCGCCCAGCTCGGCGGCCACATCGACAGCGGCCTGCTTCCGCTGCCGGTGCCGTGACCGCAGCGTCGCACCGGCGATGGCGCCGCCGCCGAGCACGCCGACGCCGACTCCGACCCCGAAGCCCCACTCGAGTTGTGCGGCAGTCAGATTCGGGAAGAACGTCGCGGCCGTCAGGGCCAGCGACAGCAGCACCAGGGCCCACACGATCACGCCGGCCATGATGTTCTGCCGCATGGTGTTGACCCACGGGCCCAGCACCGCCTTGTCGTTGCACAGCAGCACCAGGAACACCGTCGCCGACGGCAGCAGCACCCCGGCCAGCGCCTGCACACCCTGGGTCAGGAGTCCCAGCACGTGATCCGGGCTGAACGACACCGCGGCCGCCACCGCGAGCAGTGCCGCGTAGCCGAGATAGAAGGCCGGTGCCTCGCTGACTTTCCAGTGCAGCGAGTGCCGCTTGCCCATGGTGTCGCCGAGGGCGTAGGTGGTGGCGAGGCCGACGGCGTTGGCGCCGATGAGCGAGGCGTCCAGCAGCAGGATGGCGAACAGCGCACCCGCGGTGGGCGACACGTGTTGACCCAGCTGAGTCGCCACGTCACCGGCGTCGGTGAAATTGCCGGCCGCGGCGCTGCCACCGAGCCCGAACGCGGCAGCGGCCATGATCGCGACCGCACCCACCATCACGACGACGATGCCGATCCACAGATCGATCCGCTCGTAACGAATCCACTTGGGGGTCAACCGCTTGTCGACGATGTTGGACTGCTGGAAGAACAACTGCCACGGCGCGACGGTGGTGCCGAAGATCGCCACGATCAGCAGCAGGAGCGTCGAGTTGAGGCCGCCCGGGAACGACGGGATCAATCCCTTCGCCGTCTCGGTCGCGTACGGGTGCACGATGAACGCCAGCGGGAAGATCACGATGTTGATCGCGATCAGCGCGAAAATGAAACGCTCCCAACGGCGGAACGAACCACCGGCCACCACGGCGAACAGCAGCACTGCCGCCAGCGGCACCGAGATCGTCTTGGGCAGCCCGAAGTAGTTCAACGCCATGGACACCCCGACGAATTCGGTGACGATGGTCAACGCGTTGACGATGAACAGGTCGCCGACGCTGAAGGCGCCCCAGAACTTGCCGAACCGCGCGAAAATCAGGCGGGCGTGCCCCACTCCGGCGACGGCGCCGAGCCGGACCACCATCTCCTGGTTGACGTACAGCACCGGAATCAGCAGCGCCATGGTCCACATGAGCGCCATGCCATAGTTCTGGCCGGCCTGCGCGTAGGTCGCGACGCCGCCGGCGTCGTTGTCCCCGACCATGACGATGAGGCCGGGCCCCATCACCACCAGCAGCATCTTCAAGCGCTGCCAGCGGCTGCGGCCGGTGGTGGTCTCGTCGGTGCGGATGGTGCCGAGGGCGCCGACGATGTCGCCGACGTGCGCGGTGTCGAGCACCGCGGTGCGTGGTGAATCACGTTGCCGCACTGACGTTTCACCGGTGGGGCGCGGGGTACGAGCGAACAGGGCCATGTCGAGATTCCTCCCGGGAAAATGGCAGCACAGCAGGGGTCCGCCCACCGGAATCGGTGGGCGGACCGTGCGGCCGAACGGATCAGAAGTTGGGGTGCGCCCCGAGAGACGCCGAGATCACCGCGAGCGGCGTGTGCGACAACTGCAGGTTGTACCGTTCCTGCGGGGTCAGGTGCGTGCGGGTGTGCAGCAGCCGAGCGATACGACGAACGGTGCGGTTGCGAAATACGGTCATGACAGAACTCCTGTCGGGATCGGACTCCCGCGGCCTGTCGGTCAGGCAGAACCCGCCGGTCGGCGGGTTGACGGAAGTACTCGGATACTGATGTCTACGTGGTGTTTTCGTCCCAAACTGGAACTGTCGCCATCGCCAGATCTCACGTCGTACCTCACCTCCTCGCCGTCGGGCCCACGTCGGGGCAGCTATCCCATGACAACACAAAAGGGAGATGGCAGCGACCGGATACCCATTAAAAGGCTGTTAAAACCAGGCGCTGCCGCACCCCTCTCGTCAGAGCTTCGGCACTGGACGACGTAATCCACCGGGGTGGATAGCCACTTTGGGTAACCCCTTAATCCGGGGAGACCTGTCCTGACCCTGGGCGTCTCTCGACGTCGTCGGATCAGTGGCTTCTGTTCGTCCAGGAGCCTCGCCTAGCGAGGTGCTGACGTAGCCAAGGTAACCCGGGTGCGCAGACCCGTCAACTCGATTGGTCGGGCCGTTCCCCACGAGCGTGCCAACAGATCGCGATTTCGTCGAAGATCGCGAGCTGTACGCACATTCGTAGCGAGGGCCGACGCGGCGTCGCCACGAATGTGCAACCAGATCGCGAAAATTGTCGGCGTATTCAAGGGATCGATGCAACACCCGTCTGATTGAGGAGTGTTGTGGGTTCCAATCTGGTGTTGCGGGCACGGATGCGGACGTTTTGGGTTCTTGTCCGGCAGGGGTTTAGTCCGGGGGATGCCGGGCTAGCCGTCGGTGTGTCAGAGGGCTGCGGGCAGCGATGGTTCCGTGACGCTGGTGGGGTGAAACCTTGTGATTACCAGCCTCATTCGTCGGGCCCTCGGCGGCGGCTGGCGTTAGAAGAACGCATCGAGATCCAGGTCGGTGTGCGTACCGGAGAGTCGTTGCGGTCGATCGCGCGGCGTCTGGGGCGGGCACCCTCGACGATCAAGCGTGAGGTCGACAACAACTGCGAGCTGCGTAACCGCTATGAGGGGCGCAAGTCGGGGTATCGGCGTAAACATGCGTTCGGGGCCCGCCAAGGCGGCCGCAGTGCCACTGTGCACTACCGGGCTCTGAGTGCGCACGATCGCAGCGCCGAGAGCGCCCGGCGTCCCAAGGCGGGCCGGTTGGCCCTCGATGACAGGCTCCGTAACGAGGTGCAGACTCGGTTGAAGCTGCGGCACAGCCCGCAGCAGATCGCTCGCCGGCTGCGCGAGGATTTCCCCGACGATCCGGAGATGTGGGTGTCACACGAGGCCATCTACCAGGCCATTTACGTGCAAGGACGGGGCTCGCTGCGCCGCGAGCTGCACCAGTGTTTGCGCACCGGGCGGGCAGTTCGCCGCTCCCAGAATGTTTCTGGGGAACGGCGCGGCCGTATCCGGGACATGGTCATGATCAGCGACCGTCCCGCCGCCTTCTCCGACCGCGCGGTGCCGGGGAGCTGGGAGGGTGATCTGATCATTGGCAGCACCGTTTCGGGGTCGGCGATCGGCACCCTGGTCGAGCGCAGCACTCGCTTCGTGATGCTGCTGCACCTGCCCGATAATCACGGCGCACTCGCGGTGCAGGAGGCCATTGTGGCCAAAATGGCTGAACTGCCCGAGCATCTGCGCCGCGCGTTGACCTGGGATCAGGGCAAAGAGATGGCCAACCATGCCACGATCGCCAAGGCCACCGGCCTAAGAATCTACTTCTGCGATCCGCATTCACCGTGGCAGCGTGGCACCAACGAGAACACTAACGGCTTACTGCGCCAGTATTTTCCGAAAGGCACCGACCTGTCGCTGCACGGCCCGGGCATCTTGGACAACGTCGCCGCCGAACTCAACGGCCGACCCCGCGCAACCCTGAACTGGAGAACACCCGCCGAAGCCCTCGACGAACTACTGTTGAATCCGCCAACTGTTGCATCGATCCCTTGAATACGCCG